>CAVKOP010000168.1:0-4188 GCA_963657835.1 Lachnospiraceae bacterium
GCTTTAGTATTGCCGACGGTACGGCCTATGAAATTCGCGCGAAAGCCGTAATTTGTACTACTGGCGGTGCATCTGGTTTGTACCGGCCCAATAATCCGGGATTTTCCCGGCATAAAATGTGGTATTCTCCCTTTAATACAGGTGCCGGCTACGCCATGGGGATTCGGGCCGGTGCGGAAATGACAACCTTTGAAATGCGCTTTATTGCCCTGCGGTGCAAAGATACGATTGCGCCGACAGGAACGATTGCCCAAGGGGTAGGTGCCAAACAGGTCAATTCCCGCGGCGAAGTGTACGAAACCCACTATGGTCTGACGACATCGCAGCGCTTGTACGGCACTGTCAAAGAAACGCAGGAAGGACGAGGGCCCTGCTACTTGCAGACAAAAGGAATTACGCCGCAGCAGGATATGGCGCTCTTTAAAGCCTATTTAAATATGGCCCCAAGCCAAACGTTGAAATGGATAGAAGATGGGAAAAATCCCAGTCAGCAGAATGTAGAAATCGAAGGGACGGAACCTTATGTCGTAGGCGGCCATACAGCCAGCGGCTATTGGGTCGATACGCAGCGGGAAACGACGATTCATAATCTCTATGCAGCCGGTGACGTAGCTGGCGGCTGTCCGCAAAAATATGTTACCGGAGCATTAGCAGAAGGGGAAATCGCAGCCCAAGCGATTGCCAAAAGCCGGGCGCTGCAGGAAGATGTTTTGCTGTCTAAAGAAGAAGAACAAGCTCTTCTTGCTGCGAAAATCGAAGAATATACCGGCTTTTTGCAGCAGGATCGCGCGTTGTTTACGACAGAACAACTAGAAGAAGCCATGCAGAAAGTCATGGACACGTATGCCGGCGGCATTGGCAGTCAGTATCAATACAATGAAAACCAACTGGAACTGGCAAAAGAAAAAATCGCGCAGATTGAAGCACTCAGCCAGCATCTTCATGCGGATACGCTGCATGAACTGATGTTTATTTATGAACTGAAAGACAGGCTGACGGTTTGCCAGGTATTGATTGCTCATCTAAAAGCCCGCAAGGAAACAAGATGGCATTGCTTTGCCGAAAATCTGGATTATCCGGAAAAACGAAATGAATGGTTGAAATATGTCAATTCCAAACAAATAAACGGAACGATTCATATGATATATCGAGACCTTGTACAAGGAGATGTACGTTATGAGCATACGAATTAAACAAGAAACGTGCATTGGCTGCGGCCAATGCATCGATGTCTGTCCGGGCAGCTTGATTGGCCGGGACGCAGACGGCAAAGCACAGATGCAGTACCCCAAAGACTGCTGGGGCTGTGTATCCTGTGTCAAAGAGTGTCCTGTCGGGGCCATCGATTTTTATCTTGGCGCCGATATGGGAGGCCGCGGCAGTACGATGCATACTATCAAAGAAGGCCGCTTCACCCATTGGTGCATTCAGCTGCCGACAGGAGAAAAAAAATCCATCACTGTCGATGCTGAAGAAGCAAACACATATTAATTACTAGGAGGCATATTATGAGTGAACTATCTCATCTCGACAAGTTAGAGGCAGAAGCCATTTATATTATTCGCGAAGTAGCTGCAGAATGTGAAAAACCAGTCATGCTCTATTCGATAGGCAAAGACAGCTCGGTCATGCTTCATTTGGCCCGCAAGGCATTTTATCCGGAAAAACCACCGTTTCCGTTTTTACATGTCAATACGACGTGGAAATTTAAAGAAATGATTCGATTTCGTGATGAAACGATGAAAAAATACGGCTTGCAGCTGATTGAATACATCAACCAGGAAGGTGTCAAGCAAGGCGTAAACCCCTTTGATTACGGCGCAGCGTATACGGACATCATGAAGACGCAGGCATTAAAACAAGCACTGCGCAAATACGGTTTTACGGCAGCCTTTGGCGGCGGCCGCCGGGATGAAGAAAAATCCCGTGCCAAAGAACGAATTTTTTCATTCCGCAATGAAGCACAAGCTTGGGACCCTAAAAACCAGCGCCCGGAAATGTGGAAACTGTACAATACGCATATTCACAAAGGCGAAAGCATGCGTGTCTTTCCGATTTCCAACTGGACGGAAAAAGATATTTGGCAGTACATCAAACGGGAACAGATTGACATTGTTTCTCTGTACTTTGCCAAAGAACGGCCTTGTGTGTACCGGGACGGCAATATCATTATGGTCGATGACGACCGCATGCGCTTAAAACCCGGTGAAAAAATACTGCATAAAAAGATTCGCTTCCGCACGCTGGGATGTTACCCGCTGACAGGCGGCATTGAATCGGATGCGGATACATTGGATGCGATTATTGATGAAACGTTGAGTGCTGTGTCATCTGAACGGACGAGCCGTGTAATCGACAAAGAAGCTGCAGGCAGCATGGAACGCAGAAAGAGAGAGGGGTATTTCTAATATGAACAGAAACGGAAATGGGTTATTAAAATTTATTACATGCGGCAGTGTCGATGACGGTAAATCGACACTGATTGGTCATTTGCTGTATGATGCCAAGCTGTTGTATGCCGATCAAAAGAAAGCTTTGGAATTGGAAAGCAAGGTCGGCAGCCGCGGCGGCGCTATTGACTATTCGCTGCTCTTGGACGGCCTGATGGCAGAACGGGAACAGGGTATTACAATTGACGTAGCCTATCGGTATTTTAGTACGGACAACCGCAGTTTTATCGTAGCGGATACACCGGGGCATGAAGAATATACGAGAAATATGGCCGTAGGCGCTTCGTTTGCCGATTTAGCAATCATCCTGCTGGATGCGACGAAGGGCGTATTGGTACAGACGCGCCGCCATGCCCGTATTTGTGCTCTCATGGGGATTCAGTACTTTATTTTTGCTGTCAATAAGATGGATTTGGCGCATTATGATGAAGCTCGTTTCCATGAAATTGCAGCACAAATTGAAGAACTGCGCCAGGAATTGGGACTGAAGCACGTCATTTTGATTCCTGTATCGGCAACAGAAGGGGACAATGTTACTAAAGCATCAGAAAACATGCCCTGGTATCAAGGCCCCACTATCCTGCATTATTTAGAAACTGTCGATGTAGAAGAAAACCAGGAAGAAGGTTTTTACCTGCCAATTCAGCGCGTCTGCCGCCCTAATCATACATTCCGTGGATTTCAGGGAGAAATTGAAAGCGGTACGCTGACTGTAGGCGATACGATTACGACGCTTCCCAGCCGGGAAGAAGCCAATGTCAAATCGATTCTTGTTGGTTTTGATACGTGCCAGAAAGCCGTAAAAGGACAGCCTGTCAATGTACAGCTGGACAGAGAAGTAGATGTGTCCCGCGGCTGTGTATTTACCAAACAGACAGACATACCGCTCAGTCAAAAAATTACGGCTACCCTGCTTTGGATGGACGATGAAGATTTGATTATAGGCAAAGAATATCTGGTAAAAGTAGGCACCAAGGAAATTGTCGGCGTACTGACCGATATCAAACATAAAATTGATGTGAACACCGGTGCGTATTTAGCAGCTACGCATTTGACGAAAAACGAAATGGCTGTCTGCACGATTTTTGTACAAGAACCAATTGTCGTCGATGTCTTTTCACATCACCGCACGCTGGGTGAACTCATTCTCATCGACCGCGTAACCAATATGACATCGGCCTGCGGCGTTGTGGTGGATACCAATGATGCCAATACAGACTACACGTTTGTTCAGGGGAATCTGAAAGGTCGCGGTGATATTTTTGAAGAATTTTTCTATGGCGTACAAAGCCTGAATATCAATAAAGTAAAACCGGCACAGCATCAATATCATGTCGGTGATGGTATTCCTGTTGCTGGGAAAACATATGCGTATCCCCATGATTTTGACTGCTTGATTCTGCGGGATCATATCGCTGTAGAAGTGCGAAACGATCAGATTCAAGCAATTTGTTCGCTCGATGACTATACGTATACAGGCAAGCCTTTGATTAATGGCCGCGGTTTTGCCATTCAGGTCAACAGTCCAGCTGCCTTTGCCCAATTCATGAACGAATATCAGCAAACGGGGGACAATCCGGATGCGGAATTGTTTGAAACGTGGATGGATTTTGATACGTACCGCACGATTAAATTCCAAAATGATTTTTAACGAGCTATCTGGGATATACGGCAACAAAAATAAAAAATGCCGCATCTTTCCTTCAAACGTTTTAAGCGTAATATATAGTATTTGAAG
>CAVKOP010000169.1:0-4161 GCA_963657835.1 Lachnospiraceae bacterium
AGGCTGTATAGGCCGCACCAAAAAAGGGACTGTCGCCCGAAGCGATATGTCCCTGGAACAGATAGTAGTTTAGTTTGCAGTTTTTAGTTTGCAGTATGAATGGTATGAAATAAATCGTGTTCTTAACATTCTAAAATAAAAATCTTAAAATGGAAAACGAATGGCACATGAAGCATTTGTCATCATGTGCCATTCGTTTTTTATAGTGTACAGTGATTTCTTACTGAATATAGAACGTGATGGATACGGTCTGGCTTAACGTGTTGGTCCCCGATTCTACGGGAGTATTGTCAGCGGCTTCTGCTTTCAGTATACGGGCAGAACCCATCAAGTATGCATTGTTGTACGAAGGGGAGCTGCTGGAAATATTGATTTCTTTCACGCCTGTGATTTGGCTGCCTGCGGCCTGCGCTGCGGCTTCTGCTGTACGGCGGCCGTTAATAATCGCCTGTTTGACGAGGTTGGCTTTGATTTGGTCCGTTTTTTCGTTCGTAAAGCGGACGTTTTGGATGCGGTTGGCACCTAGAGAGCCGGCTTTGCTGATGACGCGGGACATCATATCCAAATCCGTGATTTTAATTTGCAAGTTATTCGTAGCCGTATACGATGTAATTTTACTGCCTTTGGCATCGTAGTTGGGAGCTACATAGAATCCTGTTGTTTTTAAGTTTTCTGCAGGGATTCCCATGGCTTTCATCGCGTTGGTGACTTCATTCATGACGAGATTATTTTTAGCGCGGGCTTTTTGAGCGTCCGTATCGATGCTTTCCATGCCGACGGTTACATAGGCTGTATCCGGTGCAACTTCCTGCTGGGCATAGCCTGTGACATTGATAACGGCCCGGTCCGGTTCTGCCGCTAAGGAAGCCGGTGCGGCCATGACAGTCGTACCCAAGAGAAGGGATGCCACAATAAATGCTTTACATAAAGAACGTTTCATTAGAATACCTCCTGTCACTGCTGAGCAGTATTTGTACTGCCCTTATTATATCATTGCTCTTCACGGGCTTCAACGGGTGGGTTAGAAGTGTAAAAAAACTGTAACATTAGGGTGTGGGGGACGAGGAATGGTTTTGGGCACGGCGCTGGCGGAAAAATTGTTTCATCAAAGCAGCGCATTCTTCTTGGCGTACACCGGCAGTGACGCTGACGCGGTGGTTTAAAGACGGGTTGTCTACAATATGAAACAGGGATTGGACGGCGCCGGCTTTGGGGTCATTGCACCCGTAGACGACACGGTCCAGGCGGCTGTTGACAATGGCACCAGCACACATCGGGCAAGGTTCTACGGTCACGTACAGCGTGCAGCCCGTAAGGCGCCAGCGGTTTAGGACACGGCAGGCTTTTTCAATCGCCAGCAGTTCCGCATGAGCCGTCGCGCAGGGGAGACTTTCACGCAGGTTATAAGCGCGGGCAATCGCTTTTTTTTGATAAATGATGACAGCCCCGATAGGAATTTCTCCTACGGCAGCAGCCAGGCGGGCTTCTTCCAGCGCTTTTCCCATATAAAATTCATCTTTGGTCATAATACAAAATCCTTCCTATGGCGTGGTTGCTGACTTGCTGTGCGGCGTATCGCAGCAGATAGCGTAAAGCGGCCGCCGTAAAGCAGTCAGTTGCATATTCTATGATAATAGTATATGATACAACAATGAAATGCAACTGCAATGGGAAAGGTGGCAGAATACGTATGCAGTCCATATGGTGGCAGGTTTTTGATATATTAGGCACTACGGCGTTTGCGTTATCAGGCGCGCTGGTAGCCATTTCCAGAAGAATGGATTTATTTGGTATTTTTGTATTGGCAGCTGCGACTGCCGTCGGCGGCGGCATCGTTCGCGATGTGCTGTTGGGAGCTATACCGCCGGCAGCGTTTAAGACCAGTTTGTATTTATGGATTATTTTGGCGACGATTCTGCTCTGCAGTATGGGTGTGCGGTATATTCGCGCATCTTCCCACCAACGGTTTGTCCATTGCAGCCTGGCTGTTTATATTTTCTGTGATGCCGTGGGCTTAGGTTCTTTTACCGTAACGGGAACGCTGCTGGGCTGCTTTTATTATCCGGGATATTGGATTTTGTGCGTGACGCTGGGCGTATTGACGGCTGTCGGCGGCGGTGTCATTCGCGATGTGCTGGCCGGCCGTATTCCCGGCGTGCTCAAACAGGAAATTTACGCGACGGCTTCGATTGCCGGGGCACTGGTTATTTGGGGATTGTACGTGTATCAAGACGCGTCGATCAATCTGGCCGCGATTATCGGCTTTGTGCTGACGGTAGGGCTGCGTCTGGTTGCCGTATATTTTCATTGGAACCTGCCCCGTGTCAAGCGTTCTGCAAAGAATAGGATGTTTTGATTTCATTTTTAATGAAATTTTGGTATAATCAATATCATCATGTTGAAGTAGGAGTGGTAAATTTGAATAAATTACAGAGAGCCTTAGGGGCTGCTGTAGTGGCTGTATTGGTCAATATCGGGCCGTCCGTATTGGCGCGGACTATTTTATATGTACCGCAGGACAATCGGCCCGTTGATTTTGCCTATACCGTGCGGACGGCACAGGAAGCAGGGTATACGGTAATTACGCCGCCGGAACGGTATTTGTCCGGTGCTGATTTTCACGGCCAGCCGGATAAACTGATTGCCTGGGTAGATGACCATGCCGGACAGGCCGATGCCATGGTCTTGTCCATGGATTCGCTGGTGTACGGCGGACTTGTCGATTCACGCAAACATAACCTGACGATGGAAACGATGCAGGCTCGTTTGACAAAAGTCGAAGAACTGCACAATAAATATAAACATGTGCCTATTTACGCGTTCAGCACGGTCATGCGCAGCCCTTGGGCCGGCGGCAAAGGCGTAGAACCGGACTATTACTTGCAGTTTGGCTCGGATATGTACCAGCTGGCGTCACTGCAGGCCAAAATGGATACAGAAAACCTGAGCCCGCAGGAACGCAGCGACTGGTTTTCCATCATGCGCCGTATTCCGATGGAATACTTGCAGGACTGGTATGACCGCCGTCATAAAAATATGATGATTAATTGTCAGCTGATTCAAGATGCCAAGAAAGGCGTTTTTACGTATTTTAGCTTGGGCCATGACGACAACTCCGTCAATACGCAGTCTTCCCTGGAATCTAAATACTTGGAAATGGCAGGAGAAATGATTCCCAAAACGTCCTTTGGCTCCTTCCCCGGCGCCGACCAGCTGGGCCTGCTGCTGATTACCAGAGCCAATAACGATTTCAACAATTATCATCCGAAAGTAACAGTCATTTATCCGCTGGGCGGTGGTGAAAAGACGGTCCCCAGCTATGACGGCCAGGCGATTGGCAAGACGATTGCTTCCCATGTAGAAGCGATTGGCGGTACGATTACGGACAAGGAACGGCCAGATCTATTGTTGGCTGTCAACACGCCGCTGACGACTTCGACCAGTGAATCGGGCAATTTTGAAAACTTCCCGATTATGCTGCAGTCTACGAAAGATTTTCTGACACAGATAGAAAAAGCCGTCACGGCAGGCATTCCGGTCAGCCTGGTAGATATGGCATTTTCCAACGGTTCTGACAATACGTTGGTATATGGCTTGTATCAGGACAACATGATGTATCGGCTGGCTGCATACAACGGCTGGAATACGGCCAGCAACTCCGTAGGCTATGGGATTGCCCAAGGGGTACTGGCACGCTACATGACAGACAGTGCGCACCGGGATATGCTGACGACGCAGTATTTGGACAACTGGGCCTATCAGGCCAACATCCGCGATTACATTTACCGCATGCAGCAAAAGGTAGAAGCCGGCACGGTCAAACGGTACTACCCGACGGTCATGGGCGAAATGCAGAGCCGGACGAAAGAACAAGTACAGCGGTATGCTTCGACGTATTTGGGCGTCGATCCTCGGACGATTAACGTTACGCTGCCGTGGAATCGTCTCTTTGAAGTATACATCGACGTACATCCGCAGGCAGATGTGCCGGTAGAAGCAGAAGTACGCCATCATATCAAGAGCAGTGAATTGAAGAAATTAGAAGACAAACTGAAAGAAGCGCAGCAAGCTGTAGAAGAAGAAAAGAAAAAAGCCAAAGACGGCAAGATTGATCCGGAAACACAGCAGAGATTGGCCGATGCCGAAGCGGCTGCCCAAGCC
>CAVKOP010000170.1:0-4153 GCA_963657835.1 Lachnospiraceae bacterium
CCTTTGTATTTTCCTTCTTTGATGATTTTTTTCATGCTCTTGCCGATTTCATACTGATTCGTAGATTCCAAAACAATCGCTTTATCCGTATAGGGGCCATAAAATTTGGGATTGCTGGGGCCATATAAAGCGACAAGCGGTACATGCTGGCTCACGGCAATGTGCATCGGGCCACTGTCATTGGTAATAAAAAGAGCGCATCGCCGAATGGCAGACGCCAATTCGCCAATCGAAAATTTACCGGTTCCAATTAACGGCTTGTGTTTCATAAAGGATACTGCTTCCTTTACCATGGACATATCCATGGTACCGCCAAAGAAAACACAGCGGCAGCCTTTTTCAGCAAAATAATCAGCGACTGCGGCAAACCGCTTGGGAGGCCATCGCTTTTGCGGTACAGCACTGCCTATATTAAACCCGATAACTGTGTCCTTGGGCCCGACTCCTGCCTGCGTATAAAATGCATCTGCTTTGGCGTCCCATGCCGGGCAGGTAAACAACTCCAGCCCGTCCGTGCGGTAATCGTCAATGCCCAGCTGTTCCAATACATTGATGTACATATCAGCAGCATGCAGATGCAGCCGGTCCAAGCGGGTGTATCTGTCCATAAAAGGACGAGCCAAAAAATGACTCATGCCCATAAATTCTTTGGCATGAATAACCGTTGCCAAAAAAGAGGTTCGTTCATTAGGATGAAGATTAATCAATACATCGTAATGATTTTGATGTAATGTTCGGCCAATACGCCACAGCGCACCGATAGAATTATCTTTTCCCTTTTTGTCTACGGTTATGAGATGGTCAATATGAGGATTATATCGGACAATATCGGCTACTTTTTCATCGACAACCAGCGTAATTTCCGAGCCCTGCGCATGGCGCCGCAGCACCTGCAAAAAAGGCGTGATCAAAACCAAATCCCCCAAATGCATGAGAAACGTTACTATAATTTTCTTATGTCGTAAATTAATCATCTCTCCACCTTCTTCCATACGTCCATATACACCTGCCAAAGCTTGTCCACCGTGATTTGAGCCATGCACTGCGGGTCGTCAATCAGAGGCTGTGCCGGCGTCGCCTTGGAGGTCGGCGAAATAATCATATGAATATACGTGCTGTCTGCGCCGCCATACGGGCCGGTTCTGTCCGGGCAAGTCGGTCCAAACAAGGCAATTAATTCTTTTTTTAAAGCATTAGCAATATGCAGAGGACCCGTATCGGCACTGATATACAATCGAGCGTCGGCAATAGCTGCCATCAGTTCTTTGAGATTGGTCCTGCCTGTATAGTCAAAGACATGCAGAGACGGCACGCCTGCCGTAATTGCCTGCCCTTTGGCCGCATCATCCCGGCTTCCCAACAGCAATACATTCATACCCGTATCCGTTACACGCCGGATAAACTCCTGCCAGTACGCCAGCGGCCATTCCTTCACAGCCCAGCGCGCTCCCGGCACAATAGCAATATAGTCTCCCTGCATCCCATCGGCATGCAGGCGCTGCTTCATGGCCGACTGTACGGCTGAAATATCCGGCAAAGGAAATTCGATGGCATCTACCTTGCCGCCCAAGACGCGGACTGTATCCAAATACCGTTCAATCACATGGTCATATTGATGGCTTCCCTTTAATCCCTTGCTAACCAGAAAGCTGCCTTCGCGCATTTCCCAATAGCCGTATTTTTCTTTGGCGCCGCTGTTCCAAGCGACGATAGCACTTTTGGCCAGTCCCTGCAAATCAAAGGATACATCAAAATGATACGCATGCAGCATGCGGCGCAGCTGCCGCCAGTATGACAAGGATTTCAGTCTTTTTTTATCGATATACACAACGTCATCAATATACGGCTTTCCTGGCAGCACAGCAGAAAAGTTTTCATGTACCGCCCAAACAATACGCGCTTTGGGACAATTTTCCCGCAGCGCGTATAGTGTCGGCAGAGCATGAAGAACATCGCCAAGAGAACTCATCTTGATGATTAATATATTTTTGTACTCTTTCACGACTGCTTCCTTTCTTCTATAATATGCCGAACAAACGCATCCAGCCGGCCGCCTTGAAAGAGATATCCCTGTATGCCGGCACGTTCGCCGCATTCGACATCGCGGGGCATATCGCCAATCATAAACGACTGAGACGCATCAATATCATAGTCTTTCATAGCCTGCAAAACCATTCCCGGTGCCGGCTTGCGCCAGTCACTCTCTTTATCATATGCTGTAAGAGGCGCTCCCTTCAAATACGGACAGTAATATACGGCCGTAATCACGCCGCCGGCCTGCTTGGCTTCCTGACACATCCAGGCATGCAGTTTCTGCACATCCTCTTCCGTATAATAGCCGCGGGCTACGCCGCTTTGATTGGTCACGACCACAATCGCATAGTCCAGGCGGGTAAGCAGAGCCAAGGCTTCTTTGGCGCCTTCTATCCATTGAAAGTCTTCTATACGGCTCAAATACCCTTTATCGACATTCAAAACGCCGTCCCGGTCAAAAAAAACGGCTTTTCTCATTCGTAATACCCATTGCTCTTATCAAGAACGCCGCAGTATTCTTTAACAGCTTCATGCAGCAGCGTAAAACCGCGGTCATAGCCGGCTTCCATCAATTTTGTCGTATCAGCTTGCGTATAGCTTTGGTATTTCCCTTTCAGAATATCCGGGAACGGCACATATTCGATATGGCCTTTGCCGCAGTAGTCGATGACGCCTTGGACAAATTCATTGAATGAATGGCCTACACCGGTGCCGCAGTTGTAAATGCCGGATAATTCCGGATGTTCCCAAAAATAGAAAATAACGTTGACAACGTCCTTGACATAGACAAAATCCCGAATCTGGCCGCCGTCCGCATAGCCTGCCGTTCCCTTGAACAGGGTAATTTTGCCCGTTTCCTGCAATTCATGAAATTTTTGATAAATTAACGAAGCCATGCGGTCTTTGTGGTTTTCCTGCGGTCCGAATACGTTGAAATACCGGAACCCGACAATCTGGCTTTTGGCTTTCGGCATCATGCGGCGCACATAGCGGTCAAACTGCAGTTTGGAATAAGCATACGGATTTAATGCTTGTTCACAGGCCGGTTCTTCACGGAATCCATTTTTGCCGCTGCCATACGTAGAAGCAGAAGAGGCGTATAAAAATGGAATTTTGCGCTGCATGCAGTACCGCAAGATATTTTTACTGCCTTCGTAGTTATTTTTCATCATATAGCGGCCGTCATAATTCATCGTATCGGAGCAGGCTCCTTCATGAAAGACGACGTCAATATAGCCGCAGTCAAATGTATCATCCGCCATTTGTTCATCAAAATCCGCATAGTCCATGTAGTCATAAAAATCAAGGCCCTGCAGATTTCGGCATTTGCGGCCGTCCGTCAAATCATCAACGATGAGGATATCATTGATGCCGCGGTTATTTAATTGTTTCACAATGTTGCTGCCGATAAAACCGGCACCGCCTGTTACTATTTTCATATTTTCCCCTTCTTTGCTAAATTGGCTATTTTTTGTACCAATCCTGTCGTAGAATAGCCTTCTTCAAATGAAATGATTTCAACTCGTTTCACATATTCCCTGCCAATGACTTCTTCCGGCTTGTAATCGCCGCCTTTGACCAGGATATCCGGACGCAGAACACGCAGCAGTTCTGCCGGCGTATCTTCTGTAAAAATGACGACTTCATCGACACAGCCCAAGGCGCTCAGCAGTACGGCTCGGTCTTCTTCATGAACCAAGGGCCTCGTTTCACCTTTCAAGCGCCGCACCGAATCATCTGAATTTAACCCGATGACAAGATGCTGTCCCAACATGGCTGCCTGCTGCAAGTACAGTACATGGCCCCGATGCAGTATATCGAAGCACCCATTGGTAAAGACGACGGTTTCGCCTTTTTGCTGCCATTGGCGGATTTTTTGTGCCGTTTCTTCCCACGTCAGTGCTTTATACGGAGCCCAGCGGCTAGGATGCCATTCCTGCCATAATTTCAAAAGCTCGCTGCGGTGAATCGGATAGGTCCCGACCTTGGCCACGACAATGCCTGCGGCCGCATTGGCAATCTGCAGGCTCGTGCGAATAGATAAATGGCCGGCAATGGCTGCCAAAAACGCTGCCGCTACGGTATCGCCGGCACCGGAAACGTCAAACACTTCCTGAGC
>CAVKOP010000171.1:0-4121 GCA_963657835.1 Lachnospiraceae bacterium
GTTTTTCTTTTCTTCATCGTCATCATCATCGCTGGAGAAAAAGGCTTCCATCGGATTGACTACTTTTTCTTTTATAGTCTTTTTCGGCCAAAATACTTGCAAAATCCGTTTGTTGGCTTCTTCTTCCGCTTTGGTTTCAAACCGCTGGCTTTCCTGTTCCTGCACCATGCGGATGGCATTGGCTACCAAGTCGCGGATAATCTGTTCTACGTCACGGCCGACATAGCCGACTTCCGTGTATTTTGTCGCTTCTACTTTGATAAAAGGCGCACCGACCAGCTTAGCCAGGCGGCGGGCAATTTCCGTTTTACCTACACCCGTAGGTCCGATGAGCAAAATATTTTTAGGAATAATTTCATCCTGCATATCTTCGCTCAAATGCTTGCGTCTCCAACGGTTGCGCAGGGCAATGGCCACGGATTTTTTGGCTTCCGTTTGTCCTACAATATATTTATTCAATTCAGCTACAATCTGTTTCGGTGTTAATTCTGCTTCGTTCATTTCTTCTCCTCAGTTTCCTCTTAGATTTCTTCTACGATGACATTGTGGTTGGTATATACACAAATATCGGCCGCGATATGCAATGATTTTTCAGCAATTTCACGAGCGGACAAATCCGTATTCTGCAGCAGGGCCCGACCGGAAGCCAGCGCATAGTTGCCGCCGGAACCAATGGCAGAAATGCCGTCGTCCGGTTCAATCACTTCGCCGTTGCCGGAAATCAGCAAAATACGCTGACTGTCTGCTACCAAAAGCAAGGCTTCGAGTTTGTGCAGGATTTTATCGGAACGCCAATCTTTCGCCAATTCGACAGCACTGCGGACAAGATTGCCGTTATATTCGTTGAGTTTTTCTTCAAAATGGTCAAACAAAGTAAACGCGTCTGCTACAGAGCCGGCAAAACCGCTGATGATTTTGCCGTGATACAGGCGGCGGACTTTTTGCGCTGTTGCTTTCATAATGACAGCGTTCCCCATCGTTACCTGTCCGTCACCGGCAATGGCGGTTTTGCCGTCTTTTTGTACTGCAACAATGGTCGTTGCATGAAATTCTGTAGACATTAATTCAGACATACTATATCTTCTCCTTCATTTCGTCAATTTCTTCCAACGCACGTTTTGCCAATAAGGCATTTTTTTCTTTCTTTTTCATGCGTTTTTTGATTCCCAAGGGTTCCATAATGCCAAAGTTGATATTCATGGGCTGGAAATTGTCGTTGGGGCCGCTGGAAATATACTGGCTCAGGCCGCCCATGGCAGTCCGCTTGGAAAAGGTCAAACATTCCTGCCCCTGCAGCATGCGTGCTGCATTCAAGCCTGCCAGCAACCCCATGGCTGCCGATTCCAAATATCCTTCGACACCAGTCAGCTGGCCGGCAAAAAACAAATGGTGGTTGCGCCGGTACTGCAGTGTCGGTTCCAGCAAAATCGGGGAATTGATGTATGAATTGCGGTGCATTACGCCATACCGTACAAATTCGGCATGTTCCAGCCCCGGAATCATCGAAAAGACCCGTTTTTGTTCGCCAAATTTCAAATGCGTCTGAAACCCGACTATATTATAGAGCGTCGCGCTGCCGTTGTCCTGACGAAGCTGTACGACGGCATAGGGAAGTTCTCCTGTATCGGGAAGTTCCAAGCCAACAGGCTTCATCGGGCCAAACCGCATCGTGTCGATGCCGCGGGACGCCATGATTTCAATCGGCATGCAGCCTTCAAAGACGTTGTCATTTTTTTCAAACTCATGCAGCTGCGCACATTCTGCCGTCGTCAGTGCCTGCCAAAAGGCTTCGTATTCGTCTTTAGTAAACGGGCAGTTGAGATAATCGGCCCCGCCTTTTCCATAGCGGGCTGCCCGATATACTTTCGTCATGTCCAGCGATTCGATAGTAACAATCGGGGCCGCCGCATCATGGAAATGAAAATAATCTGCGCCTGTCATCGTTTGTATCGTTGCTGCCAGGGCATCGCTGGTCAGCGGTCCCGTAGCGATAATGCAGATTTGGTCATCCGGCAGCGTCGTTATTTCTTCATGCCGGATAGTTACCAACGGATGATGGCGAAGGGCGTCCGTAATGTACTGGCTGAACGGGACGCGGTCTACGGCCAGCGCGCCGCCGGCCGGTACCCGATGTGTATCAGCCGCTTCCATAATCAGCGAGCCCAGACGGCGCATTTCTTCTTTCAAAAGGCCAACTGCGTTTTCTACATTCGCCGCCCGCAGCGAGTTGCTGCACACCAATTCGGCAAACAAATCCGTATGGTGCGCCGGTGACGACTTCACAGGACGCATTTCCGCGAGCTCTACGGGAATTCCCCGCTTGACGAGCTGATAGGCTGCTTCCGAGCCAGCCAGCCCGGCACCGATGACAAGTACACTATTCTTCATTCACTACTTCTCCCTTTTTATGGTTTTCACATTCTGCATTACTGCAGAAGATTTTATCCGGTCCTTTTTTATAATGTTTGACAATCATAATACTGCCGCATACCGGGCATTTTTTATCTACCGGCTGATTCCACAAGACAAAATCACATGCCGGATATTCACTGCAGCCGTAAAATACACGGCCTCGTTTGGATTTTCTCTTAATCAGCGTTCCTTTGCCGCATTTGGGGCAGGTAATCCCCAAATCTTCTACAATAGCTTTGGTGTTGCGGCATTCCGGGAAGTTGGAGCATGCCAAAAATTTGCCAAAACGGCCAAATTTATACACCATAGGAGCTCCGCAAAGTTCGCAGACCTGGCCGGAATCCTGGCCGGCTACAGTGACTTTTTCCATTTGTGCTTCTGCTACGTCCATTTCCGGCTTGAAGACATCATAAAATTCCTGGAGGACATGAGTATACGTATCTTTGCCCTGTTCAATCGCATCCAGTTCTTCTTCCATGTGTGCCGTAAAGCCGACATTGATAATGCGTTCAAAAAATTTCTTCAGCAAATCCACAATGACAATGCCCAATTCTGTCGGCACAAATTGTTTATCTTTCTTTTCTACGTAATTTCGGTTTTGAATCGTATCCATAATCGGCGCATACGTACTTGGGCGGCCAATGCCCTTTTCTTCCAGCGTTTTAATGAGGCTGGCTTCGGTATAACGGGCCGGCGGCTGTGTAAAATGCTGAATCGGTTCTACGGTCTGATTATGCACCAGCGTCCCTTCTTCTATATGAGGCAGTTCGCTGAGCGTTTTGTCCTTTTTCGTATCTTCGTATAATTCCGTAAAGCCCTTGAAGAGTACTTTATATCCGGCTGCACGCAGTTCATACGGGTCACACGTAATCGTAATTGCCATGTGTTCTGTTTCGACAGCTTCCATCTGGCTGGCCAGGAAACGATTCCATACCAGCGTATACAGCCGCAGCTGGTCGCGCGACAAGTACGGCGCTACGACAGACGGCATCAATTCCAGCGAAGTCGGACGAATGGCTTCATGCGCATCCTGGCTGGATTGTTTTGTCTTATACACTCTGGGCTTCGGCGGAATATATTCTTCCCCATAGTTGGCTGTCACAAATTCTCTGGCAGCCTGTATCATATCATCATTGATACGCGTCGAGTCTGTACGCATATAGGTAATCAGGCCGACATGGCCTCGGTCCCCGATATCCAAGCCTTCATAGAGCTGCTGTGCCAGCATCATCGTCTTTTTAGCGCCAAAATTCAATTTGCTGACGCATTCCTGCTGCATCGTCGAAGTCGTAAAAGGCGGCTGCGGCTGCCGTTTGCGCTTGCGTTTTTCGACCTTGGTAATCCGGTCCGGCGCATGGCCGTCCTGGCCTTCTTTCTCCCACTGCAGGTCTGCGGCAATCTGGGCAGCTGTGTCGCCGTCGCCGATGGCAGCCTTTTCTCCATGAATCTTGACCAGTTCTGTCGTCAGCACTTGGCCGTCTTCAGTTTTATACGTTCCGCTGACCGTCCAATATTCTTCCGGCACAAACGCTTTGATTTCTTCTTCCCGTTCACAAATCAGCCGTACGGCTACAGACTGCACGCGGCCGGCACTGAGGCCCTTGCAGACTTTTTTCCAAAGGAGCGGGCTCAGTTTGTACCCTACAATACGGTCGAGAACACGGCGTGCCTGCTGGGCATCCACTTTCTGCAAATCAATCGGTTCCGGG
>CAVKOP010000172.1:0-4113 GCA_963657835.1 Lachnospiraceae bacterium
GTATTTAGGTGCCGTCTGAATATCCTGCAAAGCCGTCAGCTCCAAATGAACCAGCTGCTGGGCATAGTCCAAAAATTTTTGTCCGGGCGGTGTCAAATCGACTTGTTTGTGATTGCGGATGAACAGAGAGACTCCTAATTCATTTTCCAAATCGCGAATACGATTCGTGACGGTAGATTGTGCGACAAAAAGCTGCTGTGCTGTTTTGGTAAAATTTTTAATTTGAGCTAATGTAATAAACGTGCGAAGAGTCGTCGTATCCATAGGGAAAATCCTCTCTAAAACGGTTATTTGAATTTCGAATTGATGAAATTAAAATAATCTATTTCACAAATTGTACAGGCCTATTATATAATAGTTTTTGTAAAGAAACAATGAATTGAAAGGCTATTTCAATTTTAATGCTTTTTAAGAAAATGGAGCTGAATAGAATGAATAAAAAAACTGTCCCGTTTACAAAAGAACAAATCGAAAAGATTATTGCTGAATATCCTACGCCGTTTCATATTTATGATGAAAAAGCAATCGTAGATAATGTACGGAAATTGATTCATGCTTTTTCCTGGGCACCGGATTTTAAAGAATATTTTGCTGTCAAAGCAACACCGAATCCGTATCTGATGAAACTGCTCAAAGCAGAAGGCGTTGGTGCTGACTGCAGCTCTATGGCTGAATTGGCATTGTGCGAAAAAGTTGGAATTTCCGGCCATGATATCGTATTTTCTTCCAATGATACACCGTATCCGGAATACAAAAAAGCCATGGAATTGGACGCGTTGGTCAACTTGGATGATATTTCCATGATTGAATATTTGGAAAAATACGGTCCTTTACCGGAATGGATTTGTGTCCGCTATAATCCGGGTCCGCTGCTGAAAGAAGGCAATGCTATTATTGGCACACCGGAAGAAGCTAAATACGGCATGACGCGGGAACAGATTTTTGAAGCATTCCGCATGATGAAGGAAAAGGGCGTTAAGCATTTCGGCCTGCACACCATGGTTGTCTCCAATGAATTGGATGTCAATGGTTTAATTAATACAGCAAAAATGATGTTTGAACTGGCCGTTGATGTACAGAAAAATGTAGGCATTAACGTTGAATTTATTGATTTTGGCGGCGGCATCGGTCTTCCGTACAAACCGGAACAATCTTTTATTGATTATGATGTACTCAGCAAAGGTATTCAGGCGCATTATGAAGAAATCATGGTACCGGCCGGCCTTGGCAATATTCGCATGGCTTTTGAATGCGGCCGTGCTATTACAGGCCCCTACGGGTATCTTGTCACGACAGCTATTCATCATAAACACATTTGGAAAGAATATATCGGTGTAGATGCCTGCATGGCTAACCTCATGCGTCCGGGCATGTATGGTGCATACCATCACATTACGGTCTTGGGCAAAGAAAATGCACCGAAAGACCATATTTATGATGTTTCCGGCTCTCTTTGCGAAAACTGTGATAAATTTGCCATTGATCGGGCTCTTCCTGAAATCAATGACGGTGATATTTTAGTTATCCACGATGCTGGTGCGCATGGACATTCTATGGGCTTCAACTATAACGGCAAACTTCGCTCGGCTGAGCTGCTGCTGCACGAAGACGGCAGTGTTACTCAGATTCGCCGTGCAGAAACATTGGACGACCTCTTTGCCACATTAGACTTTTCTAATTTATAATTAAATAAGTAACATGGATAGTAAAAGCTCCGGCTGTATGCGGTTCTAAGTGACCTGATGACGGCCGGGGCTTTTTATTTTGGGGCGTATCGGGTACAATAGAGGAGAATGGCTGCACAAAAAAATTAAAACTATATTGGGGAGGTGTAAGCCGTGGACAGCAGTAAAAGAAGATTGCTGATTATGGATATATTAAAAAAAGCTCAGGGAGCTGTTACGGGAAGTGCCTTGTCCAAACGCTGCAATGTAAGCCGACAGATTATTGTTGGCGATGTGGCTATCCTGCGGGCCCAGGGAATTCATATTATTTCTACACCGCGGGGGTATCAGTTGATTGCCAAACAAAAAGGCGGCCTGCAGCAGGTATTTGTATGTTGTCATGGACCGGAAATGGTAGAGAAAGAGCTGGAAGCGATTGTCGATAATGGCGGCATTGTCCATAACGTCGTCGTCGAGCATGAAGTATACGGTGATTTGGAAGGCAAACTGAATCTTCATTCGCGGCGGGATATACAGCAGTACCTCAAACGAATGAATGATTCGAAAGCTGAATTGCTCAGCCGTATCAGCGGCGGCATCCATACACATTTAGTGGAAACCGCGAATGCAGAAGACATGGCTGCCATCCAAGACGCGTTGGAATCTTTGGGCGTATTATACAAATAAATAGAAGCAGACGAAAAGCAATGGAAAAATTCTTTCTATTGCTTTTTTTACTATAGTGTGTACAATAAGTAATGTAAATATATGTGTCAAGACAATTGTAAAGAAGGAGCGTATGGAACATGGTTTTAGAGCGGTTGGAAGCATTACCAGTAGGAAGGTTTCATTACAAACTGTTGGGAGTTACCGGCCTTGGCTGGCTGTTTGACTCGATGGATACGGGTTTAATCGCGTTTATTTTACCGGTATTGGCTAAAGAATGGCAGCTGGCACCGGGGCAGATGGGCTTGATTGGCAGTATCGGGTTGATTGGTATGGCACTGGGAGCTGTCGTTTCCGGTACTGTAGCTGACCATATTGGGCGCAAAAAAGTATTTACGATTACGGTATTATTGTATAGCATTGCTACTGGGTTATGCGCCATATCCTGGGATTATATGTCGCTGTTAATTTTTCGTTTTTTGGTAGGTTTTGGATTGGGCGGAGAACTGCCTGTAGCAGCAACGTTGGTATCTGAATATGCACCGGCACGAGTTCGCGGCCGATTTATTGTATTATTGGAAAGCTTTTGGGCCTTAGGGTGGATTGTAGCTGCCTGCATTGCGTATTTGCTGATTCCTGTATATGGCTGGCGGATTGCATTTGTTATTGGCGCTGTTCCGGCATTATATACGTTTTTGATTCGTCTTCATATGCCGGAATCTGTGCGGTATTTACTGTCTAAAGGCCGTGTTGAAGAAGCAAGACAAATTGTTGTAAAATTGGAAACGATGATGCATGTACCGGTAAAACCGTTTGATAAAGAAACGGAAACCCTGCCTGCTAACGAACCGGTTTCTGTCGCTACGCTGTGGCGCAAACCCTTTTTGACGCGGACTATTATGCTTTGGCTGGTATGGTTTGGCATTATTTACAGCTACTATGGCATTTTTATGTGGCTGCCGTCTCTTGTATTTCAACAGGGATTTACAGTAGTAAAAACCTTTGAATATGTATTGATTATGACATTAGCACAACTGCCGGGCTACTATTGTGCTGCTTGGCTTGTTGATAAAATCGGACGCAAATATACGTTGTCTATCTTCTTGTTGTGCAGCGGTATTGCCAGCTATTTCTTTGGCCATTCCACTACTGCTGCAACACTTATGTCGTGGGGAGCGGTTATGTCGTTTTTCAATTTAGGCGCTTGGGGCGTTTTATATACATACACGCCGGAAATGTATCCGACGTCCATCCGGGCACTGGGCAGCGGCTGGGCAGCCGGCTTTGGCCGGTTTGGCGGCATGGCTGCGCCGATTTTGGTAGGAATTATGCTGTCTCGCGGATTTAGCATCGGCGGTGTATTTTATATGTTTGCCTTTGTATTTGTAGCCGTATCGGCGATTGTTATGGGGCTGGGTATTGAAAGCAAGCAGAAAGATTTAGAAAGCTTATCCAAGGGATAAAAGGAAATATAGATATTTTTGTAAAAAAGCTGTCAATTTTATGTTGACAGCTTTTCTTTTTGATGCTAGAATACTTTATGTCGCATGACTTCGGAAGTAATCAGAATGTAGGTTTTAAATTTTAAAGAGTTTAAAAAATGTTTTGACAAAGCGAAATTGATGTGATACAATGATTGAGCTTTGAGATTGCAAAACAGTGCATGTCACTGAAAATCTTAAGACTAAAAAAGTTCTTGACAAACTGAAATGAGTTTGTTAGAATGTATAAGCCGTCGCAAGACGGCGATGACCTTTGAAAACTGAACAATGTAAGAATCGAA
>CAVKOP010000173.1:0-4081 GCA_963657835.1 Lachnospiraceae bacterium
CGGCAGGCCATTATATCGACTATCCAGCAGCAACAGAAATTAGGGAAGCATGCGATGCAGGCAGCCAGGGCATTATATGACGGGTACAACAGCGGCGTACATGTCGTTCGCAAGCAGGAGCTACCTAAATATATGCAGGATATAGTGAATTTTGTCAGGCGTTCTGAGTTCCCGGACGATGATTATTATGCATTGATGCGGCTGATACGTCGTGCTGAAAGGCAAACGGAGAGATTGGGAACCCATGGCGCACCCAACAGAGCACTCAGGACGGCCTACAAGCAATTATTACAGGCGGTCGAAGAGAATGATACTAAAGCTATGAAAAATGCCATCAAGACGGGAATAGAAGAAAAAAGCCGCTATGTTGCGGAACGTATTGCCCGGACGGAAGCAGCACGAGCATGGGCGGATGGATTCCATTATCAGTATGACGGAGATACAGACGTTGCGGCGTATCGCTGGAAGCTGTCCAGCCGTCACCCGTATTTTGATATATGCGATATGTATGCTCATGCCAATTTATGGGGGTTGGGACCGGGTATTTTTCCGAAAGATAAGACACCAATCCTGCCGGTGCATCCGCATTGCCTTTGCCATTTAGCTCCGGTATATCATTCAGAAATAGATAAAACTAAACAAATAAACCGTATTCGTGCAGGCGGTGATGCATGGCTGGAAACGCTGAACCATATGGAATGATATAAGGTGCTTGGTATACAGGGTGCCGAAAAATGGGAACAGCATCATGCAGACTGGCGGCGGTATATGCGGAACTGGTCAGCAGAAACGGCTAAAAGCCGATTGCCGATAGATATAGCGGATGATATAATAAAATCAGAGGTTAGCATAGGTCAGCAATTATTATACAAAGACGAAGGACAGGATGCGTTCATTCCCAAAGGTACAGTTGCTAAACCCAAAAAAGTTATTGCTGGGCTAGGATCCGATTGTAATCTAAGAATTGCTGATAAATTAGCAACAGATTATGGCGGAATGGCTAAAGAGTGGCAAAAAGTAGTTGGTACAATTACTTCTGACCAATATATATTTGATGTTCATTGGTATCATCATAAAGAAGTAGGAAATGTGTTATTTAAAATCAAGAGTCATACAGAAAGGAGGAAATAGTCATGAAAGTCCGATATATAGGGCGGTCATTTGGAATAGACAGCTTAACATCAAATAAGATTTATCAATGTCTTGGTGTTGAAGGTGGTTTTTTGAGGGTCATCGATGATTCTGGCGAGGATTACTTATATTCGGCTATTAGTCCGGGCTCTTTAGATGATGATGGGATTCCTCCTGGTAAATGGGAAGTATTAGAAGATAATGCTAACGGAGATTTACAAAAAGCTGTTGATGGATTTTAAAGCACTTACCTGACGTAGGTGCTTTTTTATTACACAATTTTATATGTTGTCTTTTCGCCGCCAGACGCGGACCGCAGACATAAAAGAACGGCTATTTTTTTATGCCTGGACGGCAGAGAGGAGTATGCAGTATGGCGTACACATTGCAGCAGATTTTTGAAGCACTGGGGAAAATAGAAAACGGCGGGGCTATGGTGGCTGATTTACAAGACGTAATCAGTAAAACACGCACAGAAGCAGCTAATAACCGGGTGGCCCGCAATAAAGTATTAGATTTGCTGGGCCTTCGTGACGGTGATAATTTGGACACGTCACTGCAGAACTTGGCGGCTACGATGGCAGTCGTCAAACAGCTGGGCAATCCGGAGGAACTGGGTACAAAAATGACGTCGCTGGAAAAACAGTTAAAAGACTTGACTGAAAAATATACAGCCAGTGAACAAAAAGCCACAGAAGAGCACAATAAACGGATTCAGACGGCTATTAAATCACAGCTCACAGCAGCTTTGGCCAAAGGAAAAGCCATTCAGCCTGATGTGTTTACGCAGTTGCTGTTGGCAAATGTCAAAGCCAAAGATGATGACAGCCTGGTATACCAAGATAATCCCTGGGCCATCAAAAATGACAGTCACAGCGGGGCAGGTTCCGGCAGTGGCGGCAACAGCGGCAATGATAAGCAATATTCTATGGAAGATATTAAAGGCATGTCCCGTGATGAAATCAATGCACACTGGGACGAGATTAGCAAAGGAGTGAAAGCATAATGGCAATTAGCACATTTATTCCAACTATTTGGGAAGCGCGGCTGCTTCTCCATTTAGACAAAAATTTAGTATACGGCAATCTTTGCAACCGGGACTATGAAGGGAATATTTCCCAGGCCGGGGATACGGTAAAAATTAATCAGATTGCAGATATTACGGTAAATGATTACAAAAAAGGAACAGACCTCGCTTACGAAGATGTAGACGGCACACCAACGACCTTGACGATTGACCAGCAAAAATATACAGCCTTTAAAGTAGACGATGTGGATGCGGTGCAGGCCAACGTAAACTTGGTAGATGCAGCTATGCAGCGTGCCTCTTATAAGCTTCGCGATGCGGTAGACCAATACATTGCCGGATTCCATAAGAAAGCAGGCATTACAAAAGGACTGGGCAGTGATACAACGCCGTTGGTATTAGATACGGCAGATGCGGCATATGAAGCACTAGTGGATTTAAAGGGTGCCTTAGATGATGCCAACGTACCGAATGAAGGCCGTTGGGTCGTCGTACCGTCTTGGTTCTACGGCCGCATGCTGAAAGACAACCGCTTTGTATCTGCCGGCACATCCAAAACGGATACTGTACTTGCTAACGGCTATATTGGGCAGGCTGCAGGGTTTAACATTTATCAGTCCAACAATACTCCGAATACAGCAGGAGCTAAATACAAAATCTTGGCTGGCACGAATATGGCTATTTCCTTTGCTCAACAGCTTACTAAAACAGAAGCGTTGCGTTTAGAAGATTCCTTCTCCGATGCTGTCCGTACATTGCTTGTATATGGTGCGCAGGTTGTGCAACCGGGGGCGTTGGCTTGCCTGACCGCCAATAGCGCCAAAGCTTAGCCGCCTATGGAACTGAACATAACCATTAAAGGACTGGATGCTGTTGCCAGTCGTTTGGATAAGGTATCTGCCGATACGCAGACCAAACTCAAGGATGCCATGAAATCATCCGTCAGGGATATTCAAGAGCGCGCCCGCAAAAATCACCGGTATATAACGCGTACCGGTGAAGCGGAACGCTCCATTAAAACAAGCATATCTTTTGCCCGTGATGATATTAGCGGCATTGTAGGGACGACTAGAAAGATTACGGTATATCTGCACCAGGGAACGAAGCGGCATACCATTGTACCGCGCAGGAAAATGGCGCTGCGCTGGACAAAGGGGAGCCGATTTATATTTGCCAAGCGTGTCAGCCATCCGGGAACGAAAAAAGACCCGTTTATTTTTAACGCTGCCCACAGCGAACAGCGACATGTTATTTCACGGTTTGAAAAAGCCGTGCAGCAGGCGATTGGGGAGGCGTACTGATATGGATTTCATTACCGCAGCAGATATTACAGATACTATCTTAACGTGCAGAGACTGTGATATTCAGTATGCGAATGACTATCTGCACCGATTGGCCTTTTCTTTCAGCTTGTCCGATTCGGACATTCAACTGCCGGCACGACCGGTTGTAAAACAATTAGGCTGTGCCGTTGCCTGTCGTGAATGTGCGGCCGCTATGGTAGGCTCTGATACAACGGTTATGGTAGATGGCAGCCGTTCTGAAGACATCTATTTCCAAAAATACAAGATGTATCTGCAGCTTGCCAAAAGCTTGGAAAGCCGTCTTACCTATGTCGATTTTGCTGTAGATGGAACGGACGGAAGCGGTAAAGGGGGTGTCGGGGTGATTCGATTATCCCGGGCGTAATGAGTGAAAACAAATTCAGGCAGGTAACGAATGAACTGTATGAAATATTGAAAGACGAAGTCACGGAGATTTCCAACTGGAAACAGGAAGTTCTGGGGCCCGCGTATCCGAAAGAACTGACAGGGTTTATTTGTTGTGATACCGTAGAATACGCTCCTTTTTCCAAGGGAATGCGTGAAGCAACGGCAGTATATACGATTGAAATCATTTGTCCGAATCCCAAGGGGCATGAAC
>CAVKOP010000174.1:0-4048 GCA_963657835.1 Lachnospiraceae bacterium
GCTAAGGGCTTCGCGTATAAAGTGCTGCCATGCAGCATAGACACTGGATTTTTACAGGTTTTTAAATTATTCCCATTCTATTCTCGCTAGATTTTATCTTTTTTTAATGTAAATTTTATATAGTATACTCGATTACACTCGAAAAATAATCGTATTTCCAATCACAAAAGAGTATAGCTGATTTGCAGTGGAAAATCAAGTATAAATCAGCGTAAAAAATAAATTGACCGTTACTTTCAATGGTTTCCCAAAGCACTATTGAATTGTACAGTCAGATGGCTTCAGTTTGGTCAGTTTAGATTGCAGCAACCTGAATCTTTAAGCCAAGAGGACGCATCAATTTAAGTAAGGTATCGAGTTTAGGCATTGTCTTAAAGGTCTCGATCCGAGCAACGGACGATTGCGGAATACCGCATTGTTCAGCCAACGCTCTCTGACTGATGCCTAATTCATTACGCCGTTTAATAATCGAGGAAACAATGGAACTTAATTCTTCAATTTGTTCTATGTCATGCTGACTTTCAGAATCAATGGATTTTACATAATTTTTATAGTCTTGCCAAGTTCTCATTATAAATCACTCTCTTTTCTGCAAATGTAATCATCTCGTTCAGCTTTAGCGCGGGAAAGTTCACGTTTAGGTGTTTTCTGAGACTTTTTTCTAAAATGATGCAGCAGGACAAAATAATTTTCTCGATAGTAAAAGTAGAATACTCGATTACAACCAGGCCGAAGTTCCCAAATATCTTCTCCCAGATGCTTGGTAATATTCTCAGACAGGTTGGTCCCGTTTTAAACTAACAAGTCAATGTAAAAAGATATCTGCCTAAATTGGATACGGGCATCTTTGTTTGTAGGCGCCTTTATGCGGAGTTCTTCCAAAAAATTCCAAACATCTGATTCGCCGTTTTCTTTTTCGTAAAACTCAATTGTGTACATACATTTCTCCCTGTAGATTCTAATTGTATGATAGCATAAACACTATCAAGAAATAAGAGGAGGATTTCAGTGCATATCAAATTTTTCTCATATCTCTTTAAATCTCGGGAATTTCCTGAATTGTTGTAATCGGTGAATAGGCAAGCGAAATCCCTATATAGTATAAGAAATTTAGATCCTGCAACAAGATCAGATTCAGATGAGGTATAATAAAGATATCTTCACCAGAAAGGAGCTGCTTATGATTTTCTTTACGGCGGATCTGCACTTTTTTCATGACAAAATCATCACACACTGCCAGCGGCCTTTTGCCAATGCCGACAAGATGAACCAAAAGCTCATCCGCAACTGGAACAGCGTCGTCCGACCCGACGATGAAGTCTACATCCTCGGCGATGTCACCCTCAAAGGGCCGAACGCAGCCTATCAGGTACTGAGCCAGCTGCGCGGGAAAAAATACCTGATCCGCGGCAATCACGACGGCTTTGTCGACAGCCCGGACTGGCAGCCTTACGCCTGGACCTTCACGTGGGTCAAGGACTATGCCGAATTGGAAGTCGGGAACCAACTCTTCGTTCTCTGCCATTACCCCTTCGCTGACTGGAACAAACGCCGAAAAGGCGCCATCCATCTCCACGGCCATCAACACCATCACTCCGACTACAACCTGGAACAGCGCCGCCAACACCTGCGCCGCTACGACGTAGGCGTCGATGCCAACCACTACACCCCGGTCAGTCTGGAGACTATCATTACCTTCATGCTCAATTAGGATTTCAGATGCTCTTAGCTATCTGCTATAATAAAATCACAGTAAGATGATGACGATGAAAACAAAAAAACGCAGTTCGGGGCACAATAAATACATGATCACAAAATATTATTTTTTCCCCATCAAGAATAATGGTATTGTGATTGGCAAAGAAATGTTCTCCAATTTCGATGTTATAGCCATAATCGCACCAAAACAGGACCATAACGCAAAATGTTCCCTTTGTCTTTTCTAATAACTGCTTCATAAGTTTTTGCTGTTCTTTTTCATCAGACGGACGAAGCTTATTGAATTGATAACAAAGATCTTTAGTCTTGGTTCTTTCATCTAATAACTCTCTCTCATTATTGGCGTTATTAAGACCATTTTAAACCAAATAAATAAAGACGACAAAAAGCCCTTAGCTATGAGTTTTATATCTACAGCTAAGGGCTTCGTTTATAAAGTGTTATAAGCCAGCAACAAATACAAGCTTTTTACAATATTTCAAATTATTCCCATTCAATCGTTGCAGGCGGTTTACTCGTTACGTCGTAGACGATGCGGTTGATATGGTCTACTTCGTTTACAATACGGCTGGAAACTTTGTCGAGGACATCGTACGGGATTCTTGCCCAGTCGGCTGTCATGAAATCTGTTGTCGTGACGCCGCGCAGCGCCAAGGTATAATCATAGGTACGGAAGTCGCCCATGACGCCTACAGTACGATTGCTGGTCAGAACGGCAAAGTACTGGTTAATCGAACGATCTAAACCGGCATTGGCAATTTCTTCACGGAAAATAGCATCGGCATCGCGGAGAATTTCCAATTTTTCTTTGGTGATTTCTCCCATGACACGGATTGCCAAGCCCGGACCTGGGAAAGGCTGACGCCATACGAGGTAATCTGGCAGGCCGAGTTCTGCGCCGAGTTCACGTACTTCGTCTTTAAAGAGGTTGCGAAGCGGTTCGATGAGTCCTTTAAAATCGACAACAGCCGGCAGGCCGCCTACGTTGTGATGGCTTTTGATAACAGCAGCATCACCGGCACCGGATTCGATAACGTCCGGATAAATCGTGCCTTGTGCCAGAAAATCAACGGCACCGATTTTACGGCCTTCATCTTCAAATACACGGATAAATTCTTCACCGATAATTTTGCGTTTCCGTTCTGGTTCGCTGACACCGGCCAATTTACTGAGGAAGCGTTCAGATGCATCGACGCGGATAAAGTTCATGCCGGAGTTTTTAAAAGCGGCTTCGACTTCATCGCCTTCGTTTTTGCGCATCAGGCCATGGTCTACAAAAATACAAGTGAGCTGGCTGCCGACTGCTTTGGAAATCAGCGCCGCAGCTACGGAGCTGTCTACGCCGCCGGAAAGTGCTAAAACGACTTTGCCGTCACCGACTGTCTTTTTAATCTGTTCTACTGCTGTTTTGGCGTAGTTTGCCATGGTCCAAGAACCTGTGCAGCCGCAGACTTCAAAGAGGAAGTTATGAATCATTTCTTTGCCGTGTTCAGAATGAAGTACTTCTGGGTGGTACTGCATAGCATAGAGTTTTTTGGCCGGATTCTGCATAGCTGCCACCGGGCAGTTATCCGTATGGGCTACGATTTCAAAGCCTGCCGGAATCTTGGAAACATAGTCCTGATGGCTCATCCATACGATTTCTTTTTCCTGCAGTCCTTTGAAAAGAGGGGATGCCGTATTGACATCTATTGCCGTTTTGCCAAATTCACGCATGTCGGCGTGCTTGACTTCCCCGCCTAAGGTCTGTGCCATGAACTGCATGCCATAGCAAAGGCCCAAAACAGGAATCCCCAAATGGAATACTTCTTCTTCAATCTTAGGGGCGTTGTCTTCGTAGACACTAGCCGGGCCGCCTGTAAAGATAATGCCCTGCGGCTGTAATTCTTTGATTTTGCTTACGGCTTTGTGATACGGGTATACTTCACAGTATACATGATTTTCACGGACACGCCGTGCAATAAGCTGGTTATACTGACCACCAAAATCGACAACAATGACGAGTTCTTTGTTATCCATTTCTTCCTCCTCGAATTTTATAAAGTATCATACAGCACCGGCTGTATGTTTTTGATGATTCTGTTATTATACCATGAATATAGCCCCAGAAAAAGAGATAACTGGGGATAAACTCTGTATTTAACAGGCAAAACGCAAAAAAACCGGCCTGTCACAAAGCTGCAGCCCCATTTCTCACGAGCAGCTTCATGACAGCCGGTTTGGCATACAGGATGCGTTTGGAATGACGATCGTTATTTTGCAGTGCATTCCGTATCTGTGCCATATTCGCGATACAATTCACCGATGATGTTGCTTCGAGTAATAATAC
>CAVKOP010000175.1:0-1288 GCA_963657835.1 Lachnospiraceae bacterium
CCTAATATACGGTTCTCCTTGACAAGATAATCCGTTATATTCAAATGGTTGATGACCTGCACTCGTTCCAGCTTTTTCACAGCATCCGCCAAAATCGGTTTAATGTTTTCGCCGTTGATTTTAATGTTGCGGCTGCCGCGCGTAACATACTCTCCCTGTTCATCTTTAAGAATAACAAGACCCAACTCCTCTAAGCGGCGGGTTACGGCATTCAGGCGTTTGGCCATAGACAACAGCAAGTCATCACGTACAATTCCTTCTGCATCCTGCTTGGCATAGTCAACATAAAACTGTGGCGTATGGCCTTTGGTAATATAGGCATTCAAAGCATTCACACCGGCTGCCAGGCAGCCGCTGCGCCGTATATTGGCCTTTTCTGCAATAATTACGTTGGCATGGGTTCGCTCATGCAGCGTCAGTGCCGCATAACACCCGGCCGTGCCGCCGCCAATAATCAAAACATCCGTATGAAGAATTTGCCGCTTTTCTATCTGCACCCTTACGTCCTCCTTTAAATATAAAATACGTTATCTGCTTTCATGGCACTGTTTTCTGTCAAATACGTTCGTTCTTTATCAAAAATATACAGCCGGTAAATAAGCACCTGCACCGTTTCTCCGACAGCCAGCGGTGCCGCATCCATAGAATATTCGCCATGGACCAGCAGCCCTTTAATGCGAATGGAAACGTCCAGATGATTGCCGCGGAACACGATGGTTTCGACGGTTCCTTCTTCAGCGGCACTGCCATATTGCTGCAGGGTTCCTTTTTTATATATTTTGACAAATTCCGGCCGGATAACAGCTTGATCGGCCCCCTGGATAAACGCAAAGCCTTTGAGCTTGCTGTAATTATCTACAATAGTTGAATTGCCGATAAACTGAGCAACAAACGGCGTCTGCGGGTTTTTATATATTTCCTGCGGCGTCCCGACTTGTTCGATGCGCCCGTGATTGGTCACAATAATTTCATCAGCTACCTCGACGGCTTCTTCCTGGTCATGGGTAACAAAAATACTCGTAATACCCACACGATGAATCGTTTCTTTCAGCCAGTTGCGAAGCCCCTGCCGCACTTTGGCATCAATGGCCGCAAACGGTTCATCCAGCAGCAATACCTGCGGATTGGGAGCCAATGCTCTGGCAAAGGCCACGCGCTGCCGCTGGCCGCCGGACAGCTGATTGGGATAGCGTTTGTCCATGCCCGACAAACCGACGAGCTGAATCAGGTACTGCACCCGCTCTTCTATCTCTTTTTTCGGCCGTTTTTGGATAGTCAGCCCAAAGGC
>CAVKOP010000175.1:1298-3286 GCA_963657835.1 Lachnospiraceae bacterium
GTCATATATCTGAATAATGCATAATTTTGAAATACAAAGCCAATCCCCCGTTTGGCAGCCGGAATGTTGTTGATGCGTCGGTTATTGATGAAAATATCGCCGCTGTCTGGATATTCCAGTCCGGCAAGCATCCGCAGAATCGTTGTTTTACCGCTGCCGCTCGGCCCCAACAACGCTACCAGCTTTCCTTTCTCTATGCCAAAGCTCACATCATCTGAGGCTTTAAATGTTCCATAGTTTTTTTCTATGTGCTTCATGGCTACATACATGCCTGATTCCTCCTTTTACAGCATTTTTCGCTTTGCCTTATATTCAATAAATGTCCGCAGCAGCAAAACAAGCGCGGCAATCAATACCAGCAGGGACGATACGGAAAACGCAGCAGTAATCGAATCAGCCAGCCCCGATTGATATAACGCATCAATTTCCAAAGGCAGCGTAAAGGTTTCCCCTCTTGTTTTGGACAGTGCGCTGACGGCACCAAATTCCCCCAGAGCCCTAGCCGTACAAAGAATGATGCCGTACAGCAGTGCCCATTTGATTTGCGGCAGCGTAATTTTAAAGAAAATCGTCCAACCGCTGGCGCCCATAAGGGCGGCCGCTTCTTCTTCATCACGGCCGCTCGTATGGAGAACAGGGAGAATTTCCCGAAATACAAAAGGAAAGGTGACAAAAATCGTAGCCAGTATAACGCCCGGCAGGGCAAAGACAATCTGAATGTCTGTTCCCAGCCAATCTCCCAGCGCTTCTACATACTCTGTCGCCCAGCCCATGCGGCCAAACGTCATAATAAAAGCCAACCCGGCAATAACCGGTGAAATAGAAAACGGTATATCTACCAGCGTTGTCATAATATGCTTGCCCGTAAAATCGAATTTAGCTACAGCCCAAGAAGCAGCCAAGCCGAAAAAAGTATTGACAACTACAGCAATGACTGTCGCCAGCAGTGTAACCTCTAAAGCAGACAGTACATACTCCGTTGTCAAAGCATCTATATAGAAAGCCACACCCTGCTGCAGTGAATTGACAAGCACGGCAATCAGCGGAATGACCAGCATGATGCCGATAAAAAGAATGCTGACGGCAATAAGGGCCAGTTCTGTTTTACTTCGTTTCATTGCGTCTTCCCCCTTTACATCGTCCGGGCTGCCTGCCGTATCTGTACGACATTAATAGCAAACAGCGTCGTAAAGGCGATGACCAGCATGACTAAGGCAATCGCTGTCGCGCTGGCATAATCGACATAGTTTAACTTTTGCATGATGACGTAGGAAACGACCTGAGTCTGGTTTTTAGCACTATTGCCGGCAATATAAATGACGCTGCCGTATTCACCCAGACCTCTGGCAAAAGCCAGACCAAAGCCCGTCAATACAGCCGGCCGCAGTTCCGGCAATATGATGCGGCGGAAAATCGTGAAAGGACCTGCTCCCAACATATTGCCTGCTTCTTCATACGACGGATCTAATTTTTCCAACACAGGCTGGATAGAACGAACAGCGTACGGAATCCCTACAAAAATCAAAGCAATCGTCAGGCCAATCTTGGTATACGCAATGGCCAGACCGGCCTGTGCAAAAGGAGCACCCAGCCAGCCGGTGCTGGCATATAATTTAGATAAGGTAATGCCAGCAACAGCTGTCGGCAGGGCAAAGGGCAGTTCAATCAGGCCATTCAATAGTTTTTTACCTGTAAAGTCATACCGCACGAGTACCCAGGCCAGTATCAAACCAAACACACAATTAATCAGCGCTGCAATCAGCGAACAGGAAATACTCGTGATAAAGGAATTGCGGATACCGTCATTAGTAATGAGTTTAAGAAAATCATCACCATCCAGCTGCAGGGAGTAGACGAGAATCGATGCCAGCGGAATCAAGACCAACAGAGACATCATCGTAATAGAAATTCCCATCGTCAGTCCAAACCCTGGTATGACACGGCCAGCCTTTCCTTTTTTATGTAAAAATGAGCTTATCATTCTCCAC
>CAVKOP010000175.1:3296-3978 GCA_963657835.1 Lachnospiraceae bacterium
GTATCATAGGCTTTATCCCAGCCGCCAAAGTCGTCAATGGTTGCCAGTTGTACCTGCAAATCGAAGGTGTCGGCAAATTCTTTCAAAATATCCGGATTGGAAGGACGGTAGCCGTTTTTACCAATAATCCGCTGTGCTTCATCTGAATAGAGATAGGATAAATATTCTTTCGCCGCATCTGCCGTACCGTTTTTCTTGACATTCTTGCTGACGACAGCCACGCTGGGCTGTGCCAGAATACTGATGCTCGGCGTTACGATTTCAAAAGCATCCGGCTGTTGGCGTACCGAATTAATGGCTTCATTTTCCCAAGCAATCAGTACATCGCCCTGACCGTTTTCTACAAAGGTCGTCGTTGCGCCGCGTGCGCCGGAATCCATGACAGATACATTCTTATACAAGCTGGCAACAAAATCTTTTGTTTTTTCTTCGTCATTGTTGAATCGTTTCTGTCCATAGGCCCAAGCCCCCAGGAAATTCCAGCAAGCACCGCCGCTGCTCTTGGGATCCGGCGTAATGACATTGACACCCGGTTTAATTAAATCGTCCCAGTCCTTGATTTGCTTCGGATTGCCTTTGCGTACTAAAAAGACAATCGTCGAAGTATACGGCGAGGAATCTTTCGGAAACATTTGCAGCCAATCTTTTTTTATGAGTCCTGCTTTTTCAATCAGCGTAATAT
>CAVKOP010000176.1:0-3954 GCA_963657835.1 Lachnospiraceae bacterium
AAGGCGGACATGCCTTGCGATACTTGCTGCTGTACATCTGCTTGTACGGCATGGGCTGTATTGGCAGCGGCATTTGCTGTATTGGCAGCGACACTTGATGTATTCATGCTGTCTAATCCTTTCTAATCTGTTAGGGATACGCTGCTTGTACATGCCGAAAAGTCTGTTCTTGCCGGCTGGCTGTATATCAGATCTATACGGTGTCGTTTGGCAGCGCATTTTATGAAAGTAAAAGTATCTTTATTGTAATGCATTCTTTTGTACTTGTATAGGTGGTATAATACAAAAGAAGAGATTATGATAAAAAAGGACTGGCATATAGCATGCGTGAAGAACAAACAAAATGGCTGATACGCTGTATCTGCATTGTCTTGGCCGTCAGTATCCTGGCAGGCGTACATATATTGCTGCCGCATTTCTTTTCGACGATTTGGCAGTATATGCAGCAAAAAGATATAGAAGGAATGGCTGCCTATATTGCTTCTTTTGGCTATGGCGCCGTAGCTATCTGCATTTTTTTAATCGCCTTGGCAAACGCTGTCGGCTTTCCGACGATTCAATTTCTCTCTATCAATGGTATTATCTTTGGACTGATTCCGGGAATTATCGTATCTTGGCTGGGCGAAGTATTGGGCATAGAAATTGCTTTTCGGCTGATGCGGACGCTGTTTCACCAAAAAGCACAGCAGATTATCAGTAAAAATACCAAGCTCGGAAAGGTCAATGCATACAGCAATATCCGTACAGTAATGATTGGCCGTGCTATACCATATGCACCAAATGTCGTTGTTACGGCGGTAGCAGCTATGAGCAGGATTTCGTATAAGGACCATTTCATTGCCAACTTGTTTGGTAAACTGCCGGCCGTTATAGTGGAAGTTTGGCTGGGCCATGATTTATTTCGTATACAAGAGCACGGCGGCCGATTGGCGGTACTGATTGGGCTTCTTGTAGCAGCATACGGAATCGTTTGGTACAGACGACGCAAACGGAAGTCATAACATAAGGGCTGTAACAAAATGAGAACTTTTAATTCATTTTGTTGCAGCCTTTTTGTTATATAGTTTTGCGTACATAGTTTGCAGCATTGCGATTTATTTTCTTTAAACTTCAACCTAAAAACGTTTAAAGGAAGCGTATGGCGCATGACAGCAAAACGTGTTATATTACAGCGCCTCATTTTTTATACAGGTTGTCTATGTCGTGGCAGCTGGTCCCTGTGCAGTCCATTTGTATAGTGGCTGCTTGCAGCAGCGCCATAACGTACTGCTGCAAGCAGCGGGTCAGAGATGCAAGCGAAAACGGACTGCGGTTTCTATCGTATACTAGTTGATTATCACGGTCATTGTCTGTTATACTATATATGTAAACTTTATATTATATCGAATAAAGCAAATTATGTAAATACTTTTTATGATTTTTTTAGGAGGTGTCCCTTCATGGAGTCAGCAGAACGGTTTACAGGATGTATGTTGGGCGGTGCTGTCGGTGACGCATTAGGATATTTGATTGAGGATATGGATTTAAAGACAATACACAAAAAATATGGGCCGTATGGGCTGCGCACGATTTTAAAACTGGCGTCTAATGACAAGAAGAGTGTTGTTTCCGATGACACACAGATGGCATTGTTTACTGCTGACGGCTTGCTTTGGGCTGCGCACGAGCAGCTTGCGCCTGAAGACGGGGTGTATCGTTCGTATATGCGTTGGTATTATACGCAGACGGAACGGCTTGTACGTGTAGACCAGGCAGAATGGATAAAAAAACAGCCGCATGAAGAAGAACTGGGCTACGACATGATGGGTACTCCTTTTTTGTTTACGCGCCGCAGTCCGGGAAAAGTTTGCTTGATGTCCCTGGCTTCCGGCAAACAATATGATAAAGCCCATAAACCGAATACAAACAAATCGAGTACGGTCATGCGGACTGGCCCCATAGGGCTGTTTTATGCCGGAGACCCGGAAAAAGCACTGCAGGCAGGCTGTCGGGCCGGGCAGCTTACACACGGCGGTCCGTCGGCGTATTTGGCGGCCGGCGTGTTCAGTGCGTTGGTTTCCCAGCTAATTGTCGGTGAAGCGCTGGGGGCGGCACTGACAGCAGTCCTGCCGATACTGCAAAAAGAAGAAGGCGGCACGGCTCTGGTAAAAACGATTGTAAAGGCTATTGATGAAGCCGTTTCGGACCATAATCCCGTAAAAGCCATGAGCGTATTGGGGTTGGGATGGAATGCAGATGAAGCATTGGCCTTGGCTATTTACTGCCTTTTAAAAAATCATTCGCTGAAAGATGCTGTTTTGATGGCCTGCAACCAAGATGGAGACAGCGATACGTGCGGTGCCGTCTGCGGGACTTTAGGCGGGGCTGCTTACGGGAAAAAAGCGATTCCTAAAAATTGGCTTAACGGACTGGACTGCCTGGAATTGACAGAAACATTGGCGCAATGTCTGTACCAGCATTATCAGGAGCATGCGGCACAATAAAGGAGACAGACAGTGATGTATAGGTGTCCCTATAAAATCTATTGACATCCTGCGGATTGTACGTATAATAAAAATCATATTGTGCAATACATGTTGCAGAGATAGGAACAAACCAACTCGAGACGAGGAGGATACAGACATGATTGAATCGATTGACAGAGCACTGGCTATACTTCAATTATTTTTACAGGAAGAAACTCCTTTAAGTATTACAGAAATCAGCAGGAAAATGAAACTGCATAAAAGTACGGTAAGCCGTACGATGGATACGCTGGAAGGCCGTGGGTTTGTTCGCAAACAACATGAAACGGGAAAATATTGGCTGGGATTGCAGGTCTATTCGTTGGGCATGCTGTTTAGAGAAAAGGAATCATTTCAAAAAATGGCGTATCCGTATGCCAAAGCGCTGGCTATGCAGTGTAAAGAAAGTGTCCATATGACGACGTTTGCCGAATCCAATGCGCCGTATCCGCAGCATGTGATTTTGGAAAAAATCAAATTGCCGCAAAGTGTTGACATCGCACCGCCAGTCGGCTCGATTCGTCCGAGCTACTGTGCGGCATCCGGCAAATGTCTGCTCGCATTTGCGCCGGAATACGTACAGCGTTTTGTAGGCTGCAAGCTGCAGAAATTTACGGAATATACGATTACCGATTGGGATGAGCTGCTCAACGAACTGGAGAAAGTGCGGCAGCAGGGATATGCCGTGGAACGGGAAGAAGTCGAACTGGGGATGACGTGTGTGGCGGCTCCTGTTTTTTCCGGCGGCAGCATTATTGCCGCTATCAGCGTCTCTAGTCCTGTGACGCACATGACGGCAGAAGTGCAAAAAAAAATTATTGCCCAGGTTAAGAAAACAGCGGCTGATATTACACAGGCTCTGCGATAATAGGGATGTCGATTCTTTTGGCCTTATTGTGAACTATTTGCTATGCGACATATGCTAAAAAAGAATATATCATATGTATTTGCCGGAATACAATTTTATGATAGAATGGGTATGGATGTATTTGAGCTGTACGGCGTCTGCATGAATTTATGAGGAAATATATCATTCTTTTAAAGGATTGCGGTGTGGGAGCACCGTATGGAAAAATACATCAGAACCAGAGGCGAAAAGAAGGATGAACAGCATTATGAACCAGGTAACGGAGCCAACAGTTTTTGAACGGCATCCGTACAAAACAAGAGAAGGCGGTGCAACAGTCACAGTATTTGTGCCATATAATTGCCGCAACCATTGCCCCTTTTGCATTAATAAGGAAGAATATGCCGACATGACCGGCTTTTCGGCTGACAAAATTTGCGAAAGTATTCAAACGATGGACGCTATTACGCCCTATTGCGATTTTGTATTTACCGGAGGCGAACCGTTTGCTGATTTAGAATCTTTGCAGCGAATGCTGGATATGATTCCGCGAACACACAAAGTCTATATCAATACGACGCTGCCTGTATCTGAATATCAGAC
>CAVKOP010000177.1:0-3936 GCA_963657835.1 Lachnospiraceae bacterium
GCCTTGCACCATTACCTCATCGGTAAGACCGTCCGTTCTGACGTAGGTCTGATTTTGGAATCTGGTGAACCTCGTGAAGTACATCATTTCTGCACGTTAATCGGTTACGGCATTACGGCTATTAATCCATACGTCGCTTTGGAATCCATTAAAGAATTGATTGCCAAGAAAAAACTGGGCAAAATGGATTATGAAACCGCTAAAAACAATTATTTGAATGCCGCTGTCAAAGGTATTTTGGCCGTTATGTCCAAAATGGGCATTTCAACGGTTCACAGCTATCACGGCGCTCAAATTTTTGAAGCTGTCGGCATTCAGCAGGATGTGATTAATAAATATTTCTGCAACACCCCGTCCCGTATCGAAGGCGTCGGCATCAAAGAAATTGCCAAAGAAAATGCACTTCGCCATGAATCAGCATATGGTAAAGATGAAAAATTGGAACGCGGCGATTTCTATCAATATCATAAAGGCGGACAGCCGCATATCATCGACCCGGAAACAGTACAGCTGCTGCAAAAAGCCGTCAAGAACAATGACTATTCCGTATATAAAGAATATGCCTCTCATGTCAACACCCAGTCTGTTTTCCGTCTTCGCGACCTTTTGGATTTCGATTATCCTGCAGGCTGCAGTATTCCTATCGAAGAAGTCGAATCCGTCGATTCTATTGTCAAACGCTTCCGTACCGGTGCAATGAGTTATGGCGCTCTCAGCAAAGAAGCACATGAATGCGTCGCTACAGCAATGAACCGCCTCGGCAGCATGAGCAATACCGGTGAAGGCGGCGAAACATCCGACCGATTCAATACAGAAACCAATGATAAAATCAAGCAGGTTGCCTCTGCTCGTTTTGGCGTAACCAGCAACTACCTGATTCATGCTGATGAACTGCAGATTAAGTGCTCGCAAGGTGCAAAACCAGGCGAAGGCGGCCATCTGCCGGGCAGCAAAGTATACCCGGATATTGCGAAAACCCGTCATGCAACTACAGGCGTAGCATTGATTTCGCCCCCGCCTCATCATGACGTATATTCCATCGAAGACTTAGCCGAACTCATTTTTGATTTAAAAAATGCCAACCGCAATGCCCGTGTCGGCGTGAAACTGACCTCTGGAGCCGGTATTGGTACGATTGCCGCCGGCGTCGTCAAGGCCAAAGCCGACGACATCGTAGTCAGCGGCTATGACGGCGGTACCGGTGCTTCTCCGCGAACCAGTCTCCGCCATGCTGGTCTTCCTTGGGAAATCGGTCTTTCTGAAGTACAGCAGACATTACTCCTCAACCAGCTTCGCGACCGCGTGACGTTGGAAGTAGACGGCAAACTCTTGACAGGCCGCGATGTCGCTATTGCTGCACTCTTTGGCGCTGAAATCTTTGGTTTTGGCACGGCACCGCTTTTGGCAATCGGCTGCCACATGCTGCGCGTCTGCCACCTCAATACCTGCCCGTACGGTGTCTGCACACAAAATGAAAAACTGCGCAAACGCTTTAAAGGCAAACCGGAATATATCATCAATTTCATGCGTTTTGTCGCTCAAGACCTGCGCGAAATCATGGCTCGTCTTGGTTTCCACAGCATTGATGACATGGTCGGCCGTTATGACTGCTTAGTACAAAAACAGACTGCTCCCAACTGGAAAGCAGGCACTGTCAACTTGAAAAACCTCTTATTCCGTCCGTATACCGATGCCAGCCTGAGTCATCACTTCACGACGCCGCAGGACCATCAAATCAATACGACACTGGATATGTCCAAACTGGTTCGCATGTGCCGCCCGGCATTGGAAGAACAGAAACATATTCGTGCCCGTCTGCGCATCAAAAATACGGACCGCGTTACGGGGACACTACTTGGCAGTGAAATCACGAAACGCTATGGCGAAAACGGTCTGCCGGAAGATACGATTAAATTATCCTTCGTCGGCTCTGCCGGCCAAAGCTTCGGTGCTTTTATTCCTAAAGGATTGACGCTATCTTTGGAAGGCGATGCCAATGACTATGTCGGCAAAGGATTGTCCGGCGGTAAAATTATCGTTTCTCCTCCCCGCGAATCCATATTCCCTGCCGAAGACAATATCATCATCGGCAACGTCGCGTTCTATGGCGCAACCAGCGGTGAAGCCTACATTAACGGTACTGCCGGAGAACGTTTCTGTGTCCGCAACAGCGGCATAAATGCCGTTGTCGAAGGAGTCGGCAATCATGGCTGCGAATACATGACCGGCGGCCGTGTTCTCATCTTAGGCCATACAGGCCGCAACTTTGCAGCCGGCATGTCTGGCGGCATTGCCTACGTATATGACCTAGAACCAGGCAAATGCAACACAGACCTTGTAAAATTGGAAGATTTGACAGATCCGGATGAACAACTGTCTGTTAAATCCATGCTCGAAAAACATGTTGCATATACGGATAGTAATCTTGGCCATATTCTCCTGGAAAATTGGGATGAAACGGTAACGCATATTACCAAAGTCATTCCAGAAGCCTACGAAGAAATGGTCGCTCTCATTGCACAGGCCGTTGCAGAAGGCCATACCGATGCAGAAGCCCATATGATTGCTTTTGAAAAGAAACATGGCAAAATAAAATAAATGGTATAAACAGCATTAAAAAAATCCCTCTTAGGAGGGATTTTTTTTAATTTTCCATTTTCACTTTTACATCGGTGTGGTATACTGATACACATGATTTTGCAAAGGAGGGTTGTTATGTCTACATCTTATCGAGGCATACTATTTTGCATAACCGGCGCCGTTACCTGGGGTATCAATGGCGTCGTCAGTCAATTTCTTTTTATGAACTACATTGTCGATTCTTCATGGCTTACCGCTGTCCGCATGATTTCAGCCGGATTGATTCTATTGGTTGTCTTTTTCCCCAAAAAACATGAACAATTTAAAGGAATATTGCGCGATTCCGTAAGTCTTCGGCATTTACTTATTTTTTCCATTTGCGGACTTCTTTTCTGCCAATATGCCTACTTAACTGCCATTAAATATTCTAATTCCGGAACAGCCACTGTACTGCAAACATTAAGCGTCGTTCTCATGGCTCTTTACCTCGCTGTCCGCTTTCATAAAAAGCCATCCCTGCGAGAAAACATATCTGTCATTTTAGCCGTTTTAGGCGTCTATCTCGTCGCTACGGATGGAAATCCCTTTGCCATGATTTTATCGCCGTCTGGGCTCTTCTGGGGGCTAGTTGCAGCTATTGGTGCGCTAGTATACCCTATTCTTTCTCAAGGGATAGCCTGTCGTTGGGGAGCACCGCCAGTCAATTCGCTAGGCATGATTATCGGCGGCACAATTTTCACACTGGCAGCACAGATTTGGACGCTGACGCCCGATTTGGATACGTATGGCTGGCTGGCCATTGCATTTATTGTCGTCGTCGGCACCGTAATTTCGTTCTCTACCTTTATTCAAGGAATCCGCCTTATCGGCCCGATGAAAGCTACCTTAATTGGTACCTTAGAGCCCGTCATGGCTTCTATTCTTTCTGCCATATGGCTCGGTACTGCATTTACCCATATTGAAGTCATCGGCTTTATTTGCATTATTACAACCGTATTTTTAATCATTGCCAAAAAAGAAGCATAACCGTTCTTGTATCGCTGCAAAAAGACCTGTTCATTAGGAATTTTTTCCATATGCACAGGTCTTCTTTTTATACCCTTTATACTAACATTTCTGCTTCAACTCATGCAGTAAACAACAAGGGTAAAATCATTAGAAATCTGTCATTGCAACCACTTTTTTCGACCCACGAAAAGCATAGTGAGAATAACATATTAGAAGTTAAAAGCTGGAAGTTTGTAATTTATAGTTTAGATATAAAAAAAGGACACATACATTTCTGTATGTGTCCTCAACTAAATCAGCGGCTTCCTATCCTCCCAGGGGGCCTCCCCCCAAGTACTTTCGGCGTTT
>CAVKOP010000178.1:0-3935 GCA_963657835.1 Lachnospiraceae bacterium
AGCCTGTTACGGCAATCACGGGAATAGCAAAGCGGCGGCGGTGGAACCGCGCCAGCCCCTGATAAGCCGCTACGGTATCCTTGACAACAAAAATCGGTGCATGGACTGTTTTATATTCATCACGGACTTCAGAAACAACTGCGCCTGCCGCGCCGTCCTGCAGAGCCTGCAGGACAAAGTTGTGTCCGTCGAATCGTTCGCCCTTAAACGCGACAAACAGCGAGCCATCGGCAATCGCGCGAGTATCTGTATCTACTTCCGAAAAAACCGTATCCTGCGTACAAGGTGCCAGCAGCACCCCCTTCGTCGCTTCTTCTACTTCACGAATTGTAAACATAGCCATTAGTTATTTATCTCCCTTGTGCAGTGCCTGTACAGCCTTGCGTGCTTCTTCACGGTCGTCAAAATGAATCGTGCCGTTTTTCAAAATTTGATATGTTTCATGGCCTTTGCCGGCAATCAGCACAATATCTCCCGGCTGTGCCAGTTCGACAGCCCGGCAGATAGCCGTACGGCGGTCCACGATGACTTCGTGATGCTGTCCCGGTTTTAAGCCCTGTTTTACGCCGGCTTCCACTTCGGCCACAATCGTATCCGGATCTTCCGAGCGGGGATTATCCGACGTAACAATCGGAATATCTGCCAATTCCGCACCGATTTTCCCCATAATCGGCCGTTTCGTCTTGTCGCGGTCGCCGCCGCAGCCAAAGACAGCCAAAATACGGTTTGGTTTCATAGCCCGTGCCGTTTCCAGTGCTTTCTGCAGGCTGTCCGGCGTATGGGAATAATCGACAACAATGGCAAAATCCTGACCGGCTTCTACCAGTTCAAACCGTCCCGGTACAGAATGGAATGTCTGAATTGCCTTATCAATCGTCGCTTCATCGACACCTTCTGCATGAGCCGCGCCAATAGCTGCCAGCGTGTTGTATACATTGAACAGCCCTGTAATATGCATGTGCAGCTGTACATTGACAAAGGGGCCGACGACATCGAAGGACGATTTTTTCAATTCAACTTTCAAGTTAGATCCTTTGAGGTCAGCGTCTTTTTCTACACCATACGTCAATACCTTGCATTGGCAGGCTTTGAGAATATCTTTAGACCATGGATCGTCAATATTGACGACAGCTGTTTTATTTTCTTTGACATGGTCTGCCAGTGTCAGGCTCTGGAACAGCTTGGCTTTGGCAGCTACGTAGTTTTCCATCGTCTTATGGAAATCCAAATGATCTTGTGTCAAATTGGTAAAGACAGCCGTATCGTATTCGATGCCGGCTACCCGGTTCAATGCCAACGCATGACTGGATACTTCCATGACGACATGGGTCATGCCTTTTTCATACATCAGCGCCAAGAAACGCTGCAGTTCGACAACATCCGGCGTTGTATTGTGAATCGGCAGTTCTTCATCATCAATCAAGGCATGAATAGTACCGATAACGCCGACATGATAGCCTGCGGCCCGCAGTATATGGGCAATAATATGGGTCGTCGTCGTCTTGCCGTTTGTACCCGTGACACCGATCATGCGCATTTTTTTACCTGGATAATCATAAAAATACGGTACCATGTCTTCCAAAGCATGATGAATTTCGGGTACCAAAATCTGCACGGCACCGCTGGGCAAATCCAAATGTTTGGTCGTCAATACGGCAGCTGCCCCTTTTTCTACGGCCTGAGCCGCAAACTTGGCACCGTCTACATGCACGCCGGCAATGCAGACAAACAAATATCCCGGCTGAATGTCGCGGGAATCAGAAGAAATCCCCGTAATGGTTGTGTTGCTGTTGCCGTCAATCGTATATATCCCTTTGATTTGTTTGCAAAGTTCCTGTACTGTTTTCATGGTCTGTTCCTCCTCTTAATACTAAAATGTATACCCTGTATGTGAATGGAAACAACAATAGCAGCCTTTGCACAAGGCTGCTGAAGTTATGTATTATCGACTTTTCGTAGCAGCATGCTGATTGGGGGATTGGGAATATAAAACATGCGTCGGCACTACCATCCCCAGTTGTTTGGTAGCCATCGTATAAATCCGTTCCGGAGATTCCAATTTGGCTATATCGATACGCAGCGTATCATTTTCCTGCTGCAGCCGCTGCACCTGCTCTTTTTCCTGCATTACTTCATAGCTGCGATCGGATTGAATCGCTTTTATGTTAACACACAACGCCAGCAACACGCCTACCAAAACGCCAAACACAATGGTACGCCAAATCGTCTTGCGAAACCGATGATGCATGACCTTAAACGTTTCTACAGAAATGACGTGATTTTCCTTGCTCTCCTGTGTGTATTCTGCTTTTCTAGCCAGCATATTATATCACATCCACTCAAATAGTTAAATACATGAAAAAGCATCCTCTGTCTGCTTATTTTCGTATTCCGACGCGCAGCTTGGCACTGCGGGCACGCGGGTTTTTATCCAGTTCTTCGGCTGACGGCACAATAGGCTGCCGCTTTGCTTTCAAAACAGCCTTGTGGTGGCATACGCACACCGGCATATCAGGCGGGCAAATGCAGTCCGTAGCCATCAACTTAAATGCTTTTTTTGTAATCCGGTCTTCCAGTGAATGGAAGGTAATGACACAAATATGGCCGCCCGGCTTGAGTCGCTGTACGGCATGTTCCAAAGCATCATGAAGGATGCCCAGTTCATCGTTTACTTCGATGCGGATAGCCTGAAAGGTCCGTTTGGCCGGATGCGGGCCGTCCTTGCGGGCACCTGCCGGAATGGCTTTTTTGATAATCGATACGAGCTCGCTCGTCCGTTCAATCGGCTTTTCCCTGCGCGCGTCCACAATAAACGCAGCAATACGTTTTGCCCAGCGTTCTTCACCGTATTCTTTGATGACATGATACAAGTCTTCCTGTCCATACGTATTGACAACATCATACGCACTTTTCCCACGGCTGTTGTCCATACGCATATCCAGCGGCCCGTCCTGCATATATGAAAAACCTCGTTCCGGTGTGTCCAGTTGATAGCTGGATACGCCCAGGTCAAACATAATGCCGTCTACCAAATCAATGCCCAATGTATCCAGGACATCGCTCAAATCACTGAAATTGCGCTGTACCAAAACATGGCGGCAAGGGATGTCAGAAAGCCGCGCCGAAGCAGCTGCAATGGCATCCTTATCCTGGTCCAGCCCGATAATCTCCGCATCCGGCTGCAGACGCTGCGCCAGCGCATACGTATGGCCGCCGCCGCCCAGCGTACAATCGACATATATGCCGTCCGGATTCGTTACTAAATTATCTATCGTCTCTTGACGCAGCACACTCACATGATGAAAATCCATCTTTCCTCCTAAAAATCCAGTTCCAGAGATTCGTCCAAACTTTCAGCGATTTCTTCCATATCAGGAACAATTTTTGCTGCATAAGCAGCATAGGATTCAGCATCCCAAATTTCGATTTTATCACCCGTTCCAATGACGGTTACTTCTTTTTTTAATTTGGCATATTCGCGAAGCGTACCGGGAATCAAAACCCGGCCTTGTTTGTCAAATTCTACTTCTGCCGCACTGCCAAACAGAAAGCGTTTAAACGCGCGGACATTTTCTTTGGACGCTTTCAGCTTTTTCATACCGTTTGCCAAATTCATCCACGCATCCATCGTATATACAGAGAGACAACCTTCCAGTCCACGGGTGACAACACAATGAGGCCCTAATTCATCTCTGAATTTGGCCGGCAAAATCACGCGTCCCTTCGCATCGATGGAATGCGAATATTCTCCCATGAACATCGATTCGTCATCTCCTCTCTGCATCATTCACTTTTCACCACATTTTACCACATTTTCACACTATCTGACAATAAATATCCTGTGATTATACAAAAGTATCTAAAAAAAATCACCATGTCAAAGACACAGTGATTTTTTTCAGCCGCCGTTCATACTAACGGCAGCGCGTTTATAC
>CAVKOP010000179.1:0-3909 GCA_963657835.1 Lachnospiraceae bacterium
TAGACTTTTTTAGAGCGGACATATTCATTTTGCAGCTCTTCAATGAGTTTGCGTTTGTCCCACATGTTCGTATACGACGGCGTAAAGCCATCTTCTATATTTACGCCAAACTGGTTGCGCGGTAAATCCCGCAAATGGCCGCGGCTGGCCATGACTTTATACTCGCTTCCCAAAAAGCGTTCAATCGTCTTCGCTTTGGCCGGTGATTCCACAATGACTAGATTTTTAGCATTCTTTGGCAGCGGATCTAATTTTTTCAACGGTTTCTTTTCCGGTAGATTCACCGTTCCATTGATGATCATTTTTTCGCCGTCTGCTTTTTTCTTACGGCCTCGTTTTTTCTTTTTCGTATCATCAATAATAATCGTTCGTTTAATTGGAAATTCCAGCATATATCTCCATCCTAACTTCCCAGCAAGTGATTCCCACTTGCGCTGCGTATCACATTGTAATAAAACCTTTTAAAATCATACACTATTCCGACAAGCCTTTCAAGGTATTTCTTATATACATCTATATACTATAGTATATTTCACGGCTGCCTACAAGACAAACACCACAGCATATGTTAACGATGCAGCCATATCGGCACGCTGCTGCGCCGTCCAAAACTTTTTTCTCTTTTTTCCATATACAAGAAATGTATTTGATTAAAATTCAAGAATATTTTTCTTTACGCGCTCTTTTTTGCTTCATTTATTGCTTGTCCCCATTTCTTGGAATATAATAAAAGTATTCATTTTTCAAGAAAATTTCCGTATGTTTTTAAACGAATCTACGGTACTGCAAAGAGGGGGATTGTATGAAACTTGCCTTAGCTCAGTTGTCTATGGAAAAAGATTTAGAAAAAAACGCCGCAAAGTCACTGCGTTTTTGTGATGAAGCCAAAGACTGCGACCTTTTATTTTTTCCGGAAATTCAATTATCGCCGTTCTTTCCTCAATATGAAAAGCAAAATGCCGACGCCTACTGCCTGACGCCGGATGCTGCCGTGATTGCTTCTTTTTGTCAAAAAGCCGCACAGCATCACTACTATCTGTCTCCCAACCTGTATTTGGAACTGCAGGGTAAGCGGTACGACACATCGCTTTGGCTGACGCCGGAAGGGAAATGGCTGGATTCTGCCAAAATGGTGCATATTGCCCAAGCCAAACAGTTTTATGAACAAGACTACTACACGCCTTCCGATGATGGCTTTAAAGTGTTTGATACGCCTTGGGGCAAAGTAGGCATCGTCATTTGCTACGACCGTCACCTGCCGGAAAGCATCCGCACCTGCACCCTGAAAGGCGCGGATTTAGTTCTGATTCCTACAGCCAATACCAAAGCCGAACCGATGGAACTATTTGAATGGGAAATCCGCGTGCAGGCCATGCAGAACCAAGTATTCATTGCCATGTGCAATCGAGTCGGAACAGAAGACGCGATGGATTTTGCCGGCGAATCCCTCGTCGTCTCACCCAAAGGCGATGTACTCGTCAAAGCAGACGACCAAGAACAACTCGTATGCTGTGATATACATCTGCCGGATGCCGCCGCACTGCGAAAACAAGTACCGTACCTGTCAACCCGCCGACCGGAATGGTATTTGTAATCTAGTTTCTATAGAAAAAGTCCTCGAACAGACACAACGATTCGGGGACTTTTTCTATATATATCGATGCCAATTATAACTTACAAGATGCAATCCACGCGCTGACGGCTTCTTTGGCGTCGGCTGCGGCACTGCCATGCACAGCCAACCCTTTCGTTACTCGTGCTCCCGGTGCAACCTTTTGAATATCCTTTTCGGTATGCGATAAGCCGCCGCCTTCATGCGTGCAAAACGGATGAATAACTTTGCCGGAAAAGTCGAGTGCTTCCAAAAACGTATATACGGCCATGGGCATCGTGCCGCAGTAGTTCGGATAGCCAAGATAAATTTCATCATACTGTTCCCAATCCTGCGGCAGTGCTTTCAATGCCGGCCGTGCCTGATTCTGCAAATCCTGGCGGGCCTGGGCAACACAAGCGTCATAAGATGCTGCATACGGCTGGACTTGTTCCAGCTTAAACAATGCCGAACCTGTAATCTCTGCCACCATCTGCGCAACCCGTTCCGTATTGCCTATGCGAATATACTTGTGCGCACCGTTAAAATAATTTTCATCTGCCCGAGAATAAAATACTGTCAATACTGCCATTTTATATATCCTCCTCACGTATAAACTTATATTATGTTTATTATGTTTCTATACGTCCTTCCTTAGTATAACGATTTTCATGCCTGCAATCAATTCTGCTTGCTGCTCTTTTTGATACGTTTGACTAATAAATCTATGAATGTCGCTGGAATTTTTTTATTTTAAAGGCTCCATAATAAAAATATAAGAAACCTTCACTTTCGTCCATCCTTAGGAAATGATTTGAAATGCACTCCAACATTTTGCAACGGACTTACCATCAAGTAGTAGAGGCCGTGAAATGCCGTTTCTCTCCCAACTAAAAAGAAGAAGCACGACAAAATCATGCTTCTTCTCGTTTTACGGGGTATCAATCTCTGCAAATACTATGTTTAATGTTTGTTGTAAAAGGTCTTCCGGCAACTGCTCCACTACTCGGTATCCTCTGGATTCAACGTCCAATGCCCGTATATGTTCACATAAGATGCATCCGGTTGTTATCGTTCTGTTATCTAAAGGAATATGCAATGGAAAATTATTTTTTGTATTCGTTATAGGACAAACAATCGCTAGCCTGGCTTTTTCATTAAACGTGTTGTTGCTAATCACTACAGCAGGACGGTACTCTGCCTGTTCATGTCCTGATTGGGGATTAAAGTTTATTTTGATAATAGAGCCTTGTTTTACCATATTTCGCTACCCGCTTTTTCTCCCCAGTCTATTTCTTTTGCTTTATACTCTCCCTGATATCCAGCAAACAATTCATCAATAGATTTTCGCTTAGGTGCAATCGGTTTGAGAAGCAGGCTTCCATTTTGTTCAATAATTTCTATCGTATCATTTTCTTTCCATTGCACCGCATCCAATACGACTTTAGGAAGCCGTATCCCATGTGAGTTTCCCCACTTTTGAATTTTAGTCGTTGTTTCCATGGTGCCGTTCCTCCTTACGTATATACATAGTATATACTTTTATAAAAGATTTTGTCAATACACCTCTTGTACAAACTATTTTACGCTCCCTTTGTTTACCAAAGAACCAAAAAGTGCTGTCCTGCAGCGTACACACGCGCATGCAAAACAGCACTTTGCTGGTTTTTAACTAAGTCGAGAACGTATGACAGCGTTTTACATGTCACGCATCTTCTTTGTATTAAAATATATTAAAATTTAAAACCAACCTGCACGTCCCAGGTATTGGCTTTCGTGCTGCTCCCCTTTTGATACTGGTAATGCGCACCTACTGTCATATCCGTATTGGCTGCTTCAAAGCCTACTCTGCCGACGAAATGGTTTTCTGCTAATTCAGAAGAAAACGCATTCGATGCGGTTCCCAGCCGTACAGTTTCATTTACCTCTTTATCTCCAGCAGCAAACACATACCCTACTTCGGCAACAGGGCTGTATTTCCAAGCTCCCGACTGTGTCGTATGGCGGAACGAAACGCCGACCGGGATGTTCCAAATATTGGCATTGTCCATGTCATGGCTGATGCCGAGGCTGTCTGTAAAGGTATCTGTTTTGACCTGCATATAGCGCAAACCGATGTACGGTGTCCAAACAGAATGGCCGGATGCAATGGCTTTTTCTGCACGAACACTGGCATACCAAGCCGAGCCATCCGGAGAGCCTGTCAGTTTCTGACCCAAGTTGTATTGTGTCAGGTCATTATCGCTGCGGATATAGCCCAAGTCAGCACGATATGTCATATCTCCTGCCGTGATGTCATGATACAGGCCAATGCCGTA
>CAVKOP010000180.1:0-483 GCA_963657835.1 Lachnospiraceae bacterium
CCACTATGTCCGATCAAATTTATGCCAACGCCGCGTCAGCAACGCAGAAAGCATCCGGAGAAATTACGAATAAAGGGATTTCTTTTAGAGGCGGCAGCTTGATTTTGAATGATGCACAGTATACACAAGCATATACAAACTCTGCGCAGGCAGAATTGAAAAAACAAGGCGGAACCAAGCTGGCAATGACTGGTAAGCTGGTCAATGAAGATACTGGCGAAGTCAAAAAAGAAATTACTGTAGAGGACGCTTCTAAAAAATTTGGCAGTGATACTGAACTTGATAAGGTCACTGCGAAAGCTAATAATAATCTCTTAGTCGGAAGCACCAGTGCTTCTTTACCTGATAAACCGATTGAAGGCATTCAAGTAAAACAACAGGTGGAAAATGGTTTTGCTGTTGGAAAACTGGATTTAGGTGCAGGCAGTGATGGCCTCGTTATTACGAATGATAAAGAAGTAACTCTCGGTGGCAGTGCCGGCG
>CAVKOP010000180.1:493-3856 GCA_963657835.1 Lachnospiraceae bacterium
GCCGGCGGCAGCGTTATTACCGTTGATGGCAAAGATAAAGATGTGCAGGTTATTGTTGGCACGAATAAGGCTGGCAAAAAAAAATCTATGGGCAACTTAAACATTGGCAACAGCTTGGCAACAGATAAAACATCATATACATTAAATGGCAGCGTCGTTCTGAATGCGGACAGTAATTTAAATATCAGTGGTCAGACGAACATTACAAAAGGCTTAACTTTGAATAATGCCATGGTTAGTGTGAATAAGGGCGCACTGAAAACTACGAACCTTACTGTTACGGGTCTTTCCAATGTATTTGGTGATGTTCATGCCGAAACGTTGAATGCTGCAGCAAATTCGATTCTTTTTATTGGCGATGCAGACGATGCCGGCAGATTAACCGTTGATAGAGCTAATTTACAAGGCAGTACGCTGTTACTCGATCCGGCATGGAAAGATAAAGGAACTATCAACGATGCCAGCGGTTTAGCTGTAAAGCATATTACAGAAGCAGATGGCGCCTATGTTATTGGCCAAAATTCTCTGCTTTCACTGGGTGCCGATTTAGATGCGGCTAAACATGTATTTGCAAAGACAAGAGAAAATTGGGGACAAAATGATATTACGGCAGCTGTTTACGTTGCTTCTTCCATTAATATGGCAAAGGGTTCCTTGACGGTAGACGGTTCTTTGACGAAGAATCCGACAACGGCATCTGTGAACGGTTCTGTCCAGTTTGCAGACCATTCGTTACTCATGGTCGATGGCGACAAAACGAAATCTACTGCAGCTATTACAGGTGTCAATAAAGTAACCGTTGCGGATTCGTCCAAATTGTATATTGATAATGCCAAAAAAGATACAACGTATCAGATTATTGATGGCAGTAAAGAAGGCTGGAAAGCCGACAACGTCATCAGCAATAATAAATTGTTGAAATTCAACATAACAGATACCGGTACGAATACATATGATGTTACATCTTATTCCAATTCTGTAAAAGACGTATACGGCAATGCGCTCCTTACGGGTAACGTGTATGATGCAGCTCTTGAAGCTGGCGGTGCAGTTGCTGACTTTGTGAATAACGCATCGGATGATCATTATAATAGTAATGATGCGGCTAAAATTAGTGCCTTAAACAGTGCCGCTGCGATGAGTGAACTGGCAGGTATTGACCACAGCACGTATGCAGCAAGCAATCTGTTTACAGATGCAGTGGCTGACCATATGTCTTTGGCAAGCCAAAAAGACCATGACAGCGATATTTGGGCAAAATATGTCCATAGCAAAGAAAATATGGATGGCTTGGCTATTGCAGGTATGGGAAGTAAGTATGATACATCCTATAACGGCGTCGTAGTAGGTGCTGATTTGCATAAACAAGGTAAGGCAACCATTGGTGCCGCATTGAGTTATATTGACGGCAGCGTAGAAGGCAATACATTGGCTGCGAGAACGAAAAATGACACCACCTATTATGGTGCAAGTATTTATGGCAGCATTCAAAATGACGACAGCGCCATCATTGGAGATATCAGCTATTTACATGGCAAAAATGACATTACCCAATACAACAGTGGCACAACATTGACTGCCAGCCCGAAATCGGATGCTTTCAGTGTCGGCGTACGTGCTGAAAAGAGCATCAAAGCCGGTGCAGGCAAATTCGTTCCGTATGCAGGTGTTCGTTATATGCGTCTCAGCACAGGTAATTATACCAACAGCATCGGCATGCACTATGATGCTGACGATATGAATTTGTGGCTCTTGCCGGTTGGTGTGAAATACAGCACCGATGTGAAAGCCGGAAGCTGGACAATTCGTCCTGTTGCTGAAGTTGGCTATGTATGGAACCTGGGCGACCGTGACGCAACACAGACGGTAGGCTTTGGTGGTGCCAGCGATAGATTTGGCTATGATGTAACCGATACAGGATACTATCTTGGCCGCTTGGCTATTGAAGCCGAAAAAGGTAATATGACCTATGGCGTAGGCTATGAATATCAAAAAGGCGACAGCGTAAAAGCGAATAAGTGGATGGCCAATGTAAACTGGAAATTCTAAGTTTAAAAATTGAATATTGTAGTTCTAAGATATTGACAAGCTCAAGTCTCATGCTGTTGTGAGACTTGGGCTTTATTGTTTAGAAAAATCAGTTATACTAGGCATGGTGGTGTGAGAGGATAATTTTTTTCATAGTAATTAGCTGCTTACACCCATTTAGATTATGGGTGGATACATCCTATATATTGCTTAGAAAGCCTATAAATGGTATTATAAAGTGTCAAACTACTTTTTATGAATTTTACAGAAAATGGAGCATATACATGGATTTTCAGAGCAATAAATTTTATCATATTATCAGTTACGGCTGTCAGGCTAATGTGTCTGACAGTGAGCGATACGCTGGACAGCTGGAAGCATTGGGATACCATATGACGGAAGATATGGATATGGCCGACGTGATTTTGCTCAATACGTGCTGCGTTCGCGAAACCGCTGAGGGCAAAACCTTGGGAAAAATCGGGGAGCTCAAGCATTTGAAAGAACGCAATAAGAATTTGATTATTGCCGTTGCCGGCTGCATGGCACAGGAATGGCAGGACAAACTCTTTGAACGGGCACCGCATATTGACTTGGTCATTGGTACGCATAATATCCATAAATTGACAGAACTCATCAAAGAACGCCAGGGACATGCACGGCATTATATGGCTGCTGATATGTCTGTGCCGGCGTTTCATGACCTGCCGACCAAACGGTTCCAGAAATTTTTTGCCTGGGTGCCGATTATGAACGGCTGCAACAAGTTCTGCACGTACTGCATCGTGCCGTATGTACGGGGCCGGGAAGTAAGCCGCCCCATTGCAGATATTGTTAAGGAAATTGAAGGCCTTGCCCAAGAAGGGTATAAGGAAATTACGCTGTTGGGGCAGAACGTCAATTCTTACGGCATGGACTTGAAGGACGGCACGGATTTTTCAGCGCTGCTGCAGGCCGTAGACCAAATCGACGGCATCGAACGGGTTCGCTACATGACAAGCCATCCCAAGGATATGACGTTTGCCATGATTGATGCGATTGCAGGCAGCAAAAAAGTAGTCAATCAGATGCATTTGCCGATTCAAAGCGGCTCAGACCGGCTGCTCAAAAAAATGAACCGCGGCTATACAGTCGAACATTATATGGAACTGGTAGATTATGCGCGCAAACGCATTCCCGATTTGGTTTTGACGACCGATTTGATTGTCGGGTTTCCTGGAGAAACAGAAGAAATGTTTCAGGAAACGCTCGACCTGCTTCGCCGTGTCCAGTATGATATGGCATACACCTTTATTTATTCCCCACGGACCGGAACACCGGCAGCCAAGATGGAAG
>CAVKOP010000181.1:0-3806 GCA_963657835.1 Lachnospiraceae bacterium
GATACATAGGGCCATACCATATACCGGCAATAATGATAAACAGCAGCAGACCGGAAAATAATTTGATTTTGGTAAACAACGCTTTCAAATCATGCCGCCAAGCTAAAAACAAAATAATAATCAGACCGGGCTGCACCAGTCCTACGGGTCCTTTAGTAAGCACGGCAACAGCCGAGCAGATATACGCCAAGTAGTAGAAAATAGTTTTTCCTTCACTATAGGCAATATAAAAGCAAATCAATGTTGCTGAAAATGCCACAAACAGCGTCATATCCGTAATGACCGCCTTGGATATATAAAAATATTCCAATGACGTCAGCAACACCAATGCCGCTGTAAATCCTGTTTTCTTATCATAGATATGTACCGTAAATCCATAGGTAAGCAAAATACCCAGGACACCAAACAGGGCCGGAAAAAAGCGGGCCGCAAAATCCGTGATGCCAAACAGAGAAAAGGCCGCGATGAGTTCCCAATAAAAGAAAATGGGCTTGTCATACCAATAATTACCAAAAATCCGCGGTGACAAATAATCTCCGGATGCCAACATTTCCTTGGCAGTCAGCACATAATTCGATTCAACAGGATCGGTTACCATCACCATCGCATTGCCAAAAAAGCATAAAACAACAGCAAGTACGCCTATTATCCATATATAGTAGGAACATGTATGAAATACTTTCACTTTTTCCAGTCCTTCCTTATTTATCTGCATGGAATCGATATCCAGCACCCCAGACCGTTTCAATATAGCGGGGATTAGCAGAGTCATCTTCTATTTTTTCGCGAATCCGGTTGATATGAACCGAAACGGTAGCCGTTTCTCCCATTGCATTAACTCCCCATACCCGGTCAAACAGCGTTTCCTTTTTAAAGACGATACCAGGATTCTGCGCTAAAAACAGTAATAATTCAAATTCTTTATTTGGCAGAGCAATTTCATTGCCGCGGAGAAATACGCGATGTGCCGATTCGTCGATTTCCAGTTCTCCAAATTGCAGCACGCCTTGATGTACTGCTTCCTCTTTGGCTGTCAGCCGCTCGTATACTGCCAAATGCGCTTTGACGCGGGCGACCAACTCATTCGGGCTAAATGGTTTAGAGATGTAATCATTGGCACCCAGTCCCAAGCCGCGGACTTTGTCGATATCTTCCTGCTTTGCCGATATTAAAATAATCGGTACGTCTTTAGCTTCCCGAATTTCACGGCAAATTTGAAACCCATCCTGCCCCGGCAGCATAATATCCAGCAAAATTAAATCATAGGCTTCTGTCAATGCTTTCTTTTTGCCAAGCAGGCCGTCTTCTTCGATCGCCACGTCAAAGTCATTCGCTTCGAGATAATCCCGTTCCAATTCCGCAATGCCTCGGTCATCTTCTATGATTAAAATCTTTTTCATCGGTGTTCTCCCTTTCTCTGTACAGGCAGTGAAATACAAATCGTCAATCCCTGCGGTATCGTCGTTTCTGCCCAAATCGTCCCGTTCATCACCATAATAATCCGCCGCACAACGGATAAGCCTAGGCCGCTGCCCTTGGCCGTGTTGCTGCGTGCTTTGTCTGCCCGGTAAAAACTGTCAAACAACTGCGGCAGTTCTTCCTGCGGCACGCCTGCTCCGTCATCGGCAAACCGCAGCAGTATATGGTCATCGTCCTGCAAGGAAACAGATACGACGAGACAGCTGCCGGCACGGCCTGTGTATTTGACACAGTTATTGATAATGTTGTCTACAACACGCTGAAAATGCACGCGGTCCATCGCAATGATGCCGCAGGGTACGGCCGATTCATACGATACATTCAGCCCCTGGCGATGCAGATGTTCTTTTTGCTCCTGCAGATAATCAGATAAATACTCACAGACATCCACATCTTCCCAATGGAATTCCACTTTGCCCAAATCAAATTTGGAATATAGGAGCAGTGTCCGCACGAGCAATTCCATCGCACTGGCTGTATCAATAATCATCTGCAGATAATGCTTTTGTTTTTCCGGAGTTTTGGCAATCCCGTCGAGCAGGCCATAGGCATAGCCTTCAATCTTCGTCAGCGGCGTTGCCAAATCATGGGATACACCGGCAATCAATTCCTGCCGGCTTTTGTCGTACGCTTCCCGCATCTCAGCCGCTTCTTTCAACTGCTGGCGCATGGATTCAAACGCCCGGCATGTATCGCCGATTTCATCGGCATGATGAATCGCAGCCAGCGGCTTGCTGAGGTCTCCCTGGCTGATAGATTCCGCTCTATCCCGCAGTTCTTCCAACGGATGCACAATCCGGCCGGCCAATCGTTTCGACAGGGCAATGCCTAAAAACATAATAATGATAAATACGGAAGAAAACAACATGTAAATCAAGGCCTTCATGACATGTTTATAACTCATGCCGACATATTCGATATTGGCCTGCATCTGCACATTGCTGACAGCGGCTATCTGCACGCCTGTTTTGTGCGACAAATACCGATACGCGATTCCATTGGCATCCCACGTCATCGCTGCGGTATCATCACTATGCGCTTTTTTACTGGCAGCGGCAATCTGGGCTGTTGCCGAGCCCGATGGATGATACTCTGTTTCTTCCCGTGCCAGCGCCGCAGTCTGCCACGGACTGGTTCCTGCCGTAGCGTAGATAATTCGTTTATCCTGATATACAGCGACAATCAGGCCTTGTTCTTCTAAACGCCGGCAGGCGTCTTGTATTTCATCAAGCCGCTGCCCGGTATAAGCATCAGCCCGAACGCGAAGCCTGCTCAATTCAAACTGAATCGCAACGCGCGGTCCGCTTTCCGGCCAGACCAGCGAAACAATCCCGGCACGCAGCGTATTGACCGGCTGCAGTGTCACTAAAATCAATATACAGGCCGTAACGACCAACATGACCGGAAAAAAAGACATGATAAAATTTGATAAGCGAATTCTCGTTCGAATGGATACATCTTCTATTTTCACATTATCACCCAATTTATCCTGCTAATGCACATGGTTTTTATTATACTATAACTACGATGAAATACTATGGATTTCCATAATTCTTTTTTATATTACTATATAATTCTAAATTTTCTTTAAACAAAATAAAAAATTACTGCAAACAATTCCTTTTTTCCTATTTGACAATCTCTCTTGTTAGTGCTAAGATATAGGACAACAACAAGATATTCAGTTCATCCAGAGCAGCTGAGGGACTGGCCCTATGAAGCTGCGGCAACCCCCAAATACGGGAAGGTGCCAATTCCAACGGATTGTTCCGGCAGATGAAGCGAAAGCATACACGCATGAGGTCGTCATCTGTTGACGGCCTTTTTTTGTTGTAACTATACCAAGGAGTTGATATTGTGATTAAATTGGAAAATATTACCAAAACCTACGACGGCAAAGCACAAGTTCATGCCTTAAAGGGTATCAACATGACGATTGACGACGGCGAAATTTTTGGTATTATCGGCAAAAGCGGCGCCGGCAAATCTACCCTCGTCCGCTGCATCAATATGTTGGAACGTCCGACAAGCGGCAATGTCATTATTGACGACAAAAATATGACAAATATGTCGGATGCTGAATTACGGGCTGAACGCAAAAACATCGGCATGATTTTCCAACACTTTAACCTGCTTTCTTCCCGCACCGTGTTTGACAACATCGCCTTTCCCCTCGAACTCGTCGGGGCATCCAAAGAAGCCATCAATAAAAAAGTGGCCGACCTGCTGGAACTTGTCGGACTGACAGAACGGCAGTACAATTATCCGTCACAGCTTTCCGGCGGCCAAAAACAGCGTGTCGGCATTGCCCGGGCACTGGCCAGCGA
>CAVKOP010000182.1:0-3805 GCA_963657835.1 Lachnospiraceae bacterium
AATTTATTTATTTTACCTCATGGGCCGTTTCCAATGCCAAATACTCGCCGCCAGACGCATTTGCCAGTGCGATATCGCGTATCGTATCGTTGAGTTTGTCATAGTGAACCGTATCAATGACCGCAATTTGAGTCTGCGGCTGCAGCCATGCCAGTTTTTCTGCCATGCCCAAATGACCGGCACTGTGGAAATTGCCGACTACATGATAGACGACGGCTTGCGGATGCTGCTGCCGATACTGGGCAATGCTTTCCGCCATGGCATCATCCTTCAAGCACTGGGCCATAAACATGGGCTGTACCATCTGCGGCGGAATCTTCATACCGTCCGCCGCTGTATTCATGCCCTGCATCACGGCGGCAAACTTTTCTCGGTAAGCAGACGACCCGGCCCGATGTACTTTGGGAAGATACTGCGCATCTTGGTCTGCCACGGTGTCCAGCGTTTTCGACTTGACATAGGCCGCTGCCATGCGGCGCGGGATATTGCCGGTCAGCACAGGAACATGATGGGTTTTGGCAAATTCCACAAGCGGTCTGTATGCTGTTTCATACTGCGGCCACGGCCGGGACGCTGCTAAAAATTCGCCTTCCGTAATCCTGCCGGCTAAATACTCATTCATGATAGGCTGTACATCCCGTTCAAACATTTCCATCGACAGAACAAGGTTGGCACCATGTTTTTCATACAAACCTTTCAAAACAGCCAGTTCCGCATCATGAATGGGCTGGCTGTCATGAAATTCACCAAATATGACGACATCATACCCTGCCAAATCGTCTGTCATAGCAGCTAAGGAAACGGGCTGCGCCGTGCGGCTTTGGACAAACACAGCCGTATCCGCATCTTGTGCTGAGGCGCGCACAGCAGACAACAGGGAAAAGAAGCAAAGCACTGCAGCCAGCACCAATAATTTCAGCATGATGTTTTTTGTTTCTCCTATACCTCCTATAACTTCCATTCGGCACCTACCCGCCACATACGGCCGTCAATATACAAGTCATCGACTTTCTTGTTGAAAATATTGTCTATCCCTGCATATGTAGAAAAGTCTTTGCTCCATTTTTTATTGATGGAGAAATTCAGCGTATTGTATGTATAGTCTTCTTTATTATAACGATAGCGGCTGGCAAATTGATCCCACAATACAGCGCTGATGCCGTCTTCTTGGTGGTCATCATAAATGAGCTGGAACGTCGTCGTATTTTTAGCGCGATTGCCCAGCCGTTCGCCTGTGATTTTATTGGTAGCATCCAAATAGTTGTGCGTGATTTTGGCAGTCCAGCGTTCATTCAGATGACGGCCCAATTCCAATTCCACGCCATTAATCTGCGCTTTGCCGATGTTAACATATTTGCTCCAATAGTCATTACCTGGTGCAGACTCCGTATCAATCAAGTTGCTTACTTTATTGTTAAAGTACGTCAGTTTGCCAAAGTTAGCTCCTTTATCGGCTTCGATGCTGAAGTCATAACTGTACGATGTTTCAGGCTGCAAATTCGGATTGCCTTCTACATGTACCGTCGCCGTGCCCATGGCCCGATTCATGACCATGTACAATTCACTCAGCGTCGGTGCTTTGTAGCCTTTGCCGTAGTTGGCTTTAAACCGCCAGTGATTATTGATGCTGTACGTTGCGCCGATTTTGGGCGTTGCTTCCGAGCCAAACTGGCTGTTGTGTTCCAAGCGGACCGAAGGAATAAGCAGTAATTTGTCATTAACCTGCCACATATCTTCGATATAGCCAGCATAGGAATTGACATCTTTAGAGGCAACTTTCTTATTAAGTCCTGCCGTAGAACCGCCCAGGCGCGTGCCTTCATATGCAAGCCGGCGGTATTCGCCGCCAAAAGTCAGGTTATGGCGGTCGCCGATATACATCGTATCCTTTGCTTCCGTTACCCACGTATTGTATTTAGCATAGTCCATGTCCGCTTTCGGATATATACTGCCTAATATATTTTCCATGACAGGACTTGGGAATCTGCGTTCATTGACCAAATTGGAATTTTTTTCCAACTGGTTGTAGTAAGTTCTAAATTGGTATTCATTGCGATTGGTTTTGCCTGTATATTCTACGCTGAATCCTTTTTGTTCATTATGATACCATTCGTGTTTGTTTTTATTATAATACATCATGCCGCTGGCACTTTTGGTATCCGCATAATCTGAACGCAAATCTTCTTTCATATAATCAATATCAAACCGCAATTTGTTTTTATTGGCATTTTCAAAATCATAGATAACACCGCCGTGGAAGGTGCGCCGCATGCCGTACATGGAACGGTCATAGCCATCGGTAGTGGCTCCGGTGGAGGAAACACTGTGTGTATACCGGTTGATCGGCCGCAGTTTGTCAAAACGTCCGTCTACGACAGCACTCCAACGCCCCTTTTTGCCTGTTGAAAAATTGAAATATTCTGCCGTATTTCGCGTACCGGTCACGACGCCGACTGTGCCGCCAGCAGTTTCCGGCGTTTTCGTAATAATATTGATAACGCCGCCCATAGCATCTGAACCATACAGCGAGCTGGACGGCCCGCGCACAATTTCAACGCGGTCAATGTCACTGACGTTGAGCCGCTGCAGATTATATACGTTAGTCGTCACACTGGTATCTTCTCCGGCATAGCGTTTGCCGTCCACGAGAATCAGCGTGTGATTGGTACTCATGCCGCGCAGCGACACGGCATTACCAGTCATGCCGGCCCGCGAAAGATTCAAGTTGTTGGCCAGTGACAAGGCCGTCAAGACATCGTTGGCACCCGTACGCTGTATGTCTTCTTGGGTAATAACTTCTACAGCCTGCGGCACGGCTTGGACTTCTGCTTCCGTCTTCGTAGCCGTCACGATGACGTCTTTCGTTTGTACTGTCGCTGTATCGGCAGCGGCTGCCCATACCGGCATGGTCAAGGCAGCCAAAACAGCTGCGGATACAGTGGAAATTTTGCTCGTGTAACCTTTCTTCTTGCGAATATTCATACTATAAAATGCTCCCTTTCATCTTTGAACTTTTCTTGTCGTCTGAATCATGCTGTCATGCATAATTCTGGTGACAGGGGTTATATATCTACGCCGCAACAGGACGTATTCAACATGTTATACTGCGGCGTAAGGGAAACATGCCAGATAGCTCCCTTTATCGTCGCGTACTTCCGTAACCACAGCCCGTATGCCGTACAGCGGCTCCAGTATATCCCGCCGGAACACGTCGCGCACAGGGCCGTCGGCAACAATGCGGCCGTTTTGGACAGCGACCAGCCGCTGACTGTACCGTGCTGCATGATTGAGGTCATGCATGACCATGATGACGATGATGTGCCGTGTCTGATACAAATGCACGACCAGCTCCATCAAATCCAGCTGATGGTGGATGTCGAGATAGGTCGTCGGCTCGTCCAGGAGCAAAATCTGCGGCTCTTTGGCAATCGCCATAGAAAGCCAAGCCCGCTGCCGTTCACCGCCGGACAAGGCGGATAACCGATTGTGCTGCAGCGCTGTCATTTCTGTAGCGTCCAACGCCGTATCAATGGCCTGTACGTCTTCATCACTGAGTTTGGAAAAGAGTCCCTGATAGGGAAGACGGCCATAGGTGACCAAGTCGCGAACTGTCATATCGCCCGGCGCATGAACCGATTGGGGCATGACGGAAATCGTGCGGGCAATCGTCTTGCTGTCCATGCGCTGCAAGTCCTGCCCATCCAAATACACAGCGCCGCCTGTTGGCACCAACAACCGTCCCAGTGATTTGAGCAGCGTTGACTTTCCCGACCCATTGGGGCCAATAATCGAGATAATTTCCGGC
>CAVKOP010000183.1:0-3756 GCA_963657835.1 Lachnospiraceae bacterium
GGGCATGTCGATTTTAACTATGAAGTATCCCGCAGCCTGGCAGCCTGCGAAGGGGCGCTGCTCGTCGTCGATGCCACGCAGGGTGTCGAAGCGCAGACGCTGGCCAATGTCTATTTGGCGTTGGAACATGATTTGGAAATTATTCCCGTCATCAACAAGGTCGATTTACCGAGTGCAGACCCGCAGCGGGTCTGCCAGGAAATTGAAGATGTCATTGGGTTGGATGCGTCGGACGCGATTATGATTAGTGCCAAGACCGGTTTAGGCGTAGACAAAGTACTGGAAGCTGTCGTACAGCGTATTCCTGCGCCGGAAGACGCGCCGGACAAGCCACTGCGCGCCTTGATCTTTGACTCTCATTTTGACGCGTACAAAGGGGCGATTGCCAACGTCCGCGTCATGGAAGGGTCTGTCAAACCGGGACAGCGCATCCGCATGATGGCAACGGGCAAAGAGTTTGAAGTCATCGAAACGGGCGTGTTCCTGCCGCAGATGCATCCTGTACCTTCACTGGAATGCGGCAGTGTAGGCTATTTGGCAGCCAGCATGAAAAACGTGCGGGACTGCCGCGTCGGCGATACGGTTACGCTGGCAGACAATCCGGCAGCCGAAGCCCTGCCGGGGTATCACAAGGCCGTGCCGATGGTATACTGCGGCCTGTATCCTGTCGAAACCAACGACTATGACAATCTGCGCGATGCCTTGGAAAAACTGCACCTCAATGATGCGGCCCTTTTATTTGAACCGGAAACATCCAGCGCCCTGGGGTTTGGGTTCCGCTGCGGCTTTTTGGGCCTGCTGCATATGGATGTCGTACGGGAACGCTTGGAACGGGAATATAATCTGTCACTGATTACGACGGCTCCGTCTGTTATTTATCATGTATACTGCACAGACGGCACGATGGTGGAAGTAGACAATCCAGCCCTCATGCCGGACATGACCAAGATTGACCATATCGAAGAACCGCTCGTCAAAACGACGATTATTATTCCTAAGGATATGGTGGGCACGGTCATGGAAATTTCCCAAAACCGCCGCGGCCAGTATGTTACCATGGATTATTTGGATGAAAACCGTGTATCTTTGGTTTATGATTTGCCGCTGTGCGAAATTTTATATGACTATTTTGACGTGCTGAAATCGGCAACGCGGGGCTACGCATCGCTCGACTACGAACTGCATGGCTACCAAACATCGCCGATGGTCAAGATGGATATTCTCATCAACGGCGAAGTCGTCGATGCCCTGAGTGTGATTGTCCATCGTGAATTTGCAGCCCGTCGCGGCCGGGCGCTCGTAGAAAAACTCCGCAGCCTCATACCGCGCCAGCTGTTCCAGATTCCGATTCAGGCAGCCATTGGCAATAAAATCATTGCCCGTGAAAACGTAGCAGCCCTTCGCAAAGACGTCTTGGCTAAATGCTATGGCGGTGATATTTCCCGTAAGCGCAAGCTGCTGGAAAAACAAAAAGAAGGGAAGAAGCGGATGAAGCAGTTTGGTACGGTCGAAATTCCGCAGGAAGCCTTCATGGCCGTACTGCAGGTCGATGATACATGATTGGGCTGTATATCCACATTCCTTTTTGTGTGCATAAATGCCTGTACTGCGATTTTCCGTCCTATGGCGGTGTCCGTCAGTATATACCGGGATATGTACAGGCCCTCTGCCGGGAAATTCGAGCCTTTTCACCGAAGGGACTGCATGCGGATACCGTATATGTCGGCGGCGGCACGCCGTCGCTGCTGTCTGTATCCCAGCTGTTTCAAATTATGGAAGCACTGCAGCAGACATTCTCACTGACAGAGGATGCGGAAATTACGTTGGAAGCCAATCCGGACAGCATGGATGCGTCTTATGCGGCGTCGATAGCTTCGCTGGGCATCAACCGCGTCAGCTTGGGCATACAGTCCTTTGATGACCGGATGCTGCGGTTTTTGGGCCGAGTACATACGGCTGCGGCAGGCAGACAAGCCGTCGAAGACGTATGGCGCGGCGGCATTCAAAATATATCCATCGATTTGATGTACGGCCTGCCGCATCAGACCCAGATAATGGTGCAGCAGGACATGGAAATGCTGTCGGCTCTGCCTGTGTGCCATGCATCGATTTATTCGCTGATTGTAGAAGAGCATACGCCGTTGTGGGCCGGCCTGCAGCGGCAGGCCTTTTCCCTGCCGGCGGCAGACGATGTGGAAGCGATGGGCCGTGTCATTCATGAGACTATGCATCGCTTGGGCTATGAGCATTACGAAATTTCCAGCTACGCCCGGCCGGGCCGGCGGTCGCGGCATAACTGCAAGTACTGGCAGTACGTACCGTATATCGGCTTTGGCGTATCGGCCCATTCGTTTTATCAGCAGACGCGCTGGGCAAATATCGCCAATATCCCAGCGTATATACGCCGGGCCGGGCGCGGACGGGTGACGGCTGAAACCGTTTCTATCGATACGAAGCGGGCCAAGGAAGATTATTGTTTTTTGGCCCTGCGCATGCACGACGGCATTTCGTATACAGCCTTTGAAAACCAGTTCGGCACGACTATAGAACGCGAGTTTGGCCCTGTTTTGAAGCGGCTGTTTCAGCAAAAACTGCTGGAAAAAACAAAGGATGGATGCTGTCTCAGTGATTTGGGACTTGGGTATGGCAATTATGTATTCAGTCAATTTATACGAGAATAAAAAGCCAGGCAGCGTGTCGCCTGACGGCCACTGACAACGTGGCAGCTCTCGTGTGTGGGATTGACAAAGAGTACCATTTTAGCTATAATTACATTGTGTGCAATAAAAGCACTCCCTATCATACCTTGGAGGGAGGGATAATAGAATGGCAGAAATCAGAGTTGGTAAAAATGAAACGTTAGACAGCGCACTGCGCCGCTTCAAACGTTCTTGCCAAAAGGCAGGTGTTCTTTCCGAAGTTCGGAAACGTGAACACTATGAAAAACCGAGTGTACGGAGAAAGAAAAAATCCGAAGCAGCACGTAAACGGAAGTACAGAGCATAATCGTCGTTAGTAAGAAGGGTGATACCGTGTCTCTTAAAGAAGAACTGCTTCAGGACATGAAAGATGCAATGCGGGCAAAAGAAGCCGGAAAAACAGCCTTGTCTGTTATTCGCATGGTTCGTTCGTCGATTCGTAACACTGAAATTGATGGCAAGTGTGAACTAGACGATGCCGGTGTGGGAGCAGTCATTGCAAAAGAAATGAAACAACGTAAAGAATCATTGGCCGATTTTGAAAAAGCCGGCCGTGAAGATTTGGTGGAACAAGTCAAAGCTGAAATGGCAGTATTGGAAAAATATATGCCGAAACAGCTGACAGCTGACGAAATACGTCAGATTGTCAATGATGCCGTAGCTGGCAAGACAGGCCTCAAGATGGGCGACGTCATGAAACTTGTAATGCCGCAGGTCAAAGGTAAAGCAGACGGCAAAGTTGTTTCACAAGTTGTTAGAGAAATTTTACAAAAAAATTAGTTTTTTTAGATTTTCTATAGATTATCTATTGACAAATAAACTGATTGATTGTATGATTTTATCATGATTTGAAAAACAAAATAAGTCATGAAAACAAAGTCAAAGAAGACTTCGAATTCCTAGGGAATAATATGCCTTGGGGGATCGAAGTCTTTTTTTTAACCAAAAGGAGGAAACTAGAATGACTAAAGATGATTTAGTTTATGTAATCCCTGCAGGTCAATATGGTAAAGAAGGTGTTCTCGCTTTATTAGAACAGCACCCGGAAATTAAATTT
>CAVKOP010000184.1:0-3352 GCA_963657835.1 Lachnospiraceae bacterium
GGCTTTCTGCCAATCATTTCCGCCCATTTTGTGCAGTTTCGGCGTGTTTCCCTCGTTGCCGATATACCGCTGCAGCAGATTGAGCTGGTCTGTCGGTACGTACAAAATATCTTTATCGGCATAATGAATTTCCAAATAATCCTTATGCACGCCATCCAATTCTATCGTCTTAATGCCGTCATATCGGCCGATCCCGTGTGATTCATGAACCACGTAATCACCCGGCTTTAAATCCGTAAAGACATTAATTTCCTGTCCCTTGGCAGCATGATGGCGCAGACGATGTTTCTGCATGCCGTAAATGTCCCGTTCTGAAATAATGACGAGCTTTGCGTACGGCAGTTCATAGCCATTGCGGATTTCGCCATCTGCTATATATACGCCTTTCGCTTGTAACGGCATGTCATCATCATAAGTCAGAACTTGCTGCTGTTGTTTTTTCAGCCATGACGTCAAGGTCGCTGTCCGTTCCTTGCTGCCTAAGACAAAAAGGACCGTATTGTCATTTTGCTGCCAATGCTGCAGCTCATCAGCTAATAAATTAAATTGCTTCTGGAAACTGGCCATCATCTTAACGGCAAAGCTTGCCGACGAATCAATCGTCATATCCGGCACGGACTGTGCCAGCAGCGACAAAACAATCTGGGTACCGCGCGGCTTGCTCACCGCTTTCTGCCACGGGCAGACCAGACCTTTGTAGTCATCCGATTCTTTGAATAATTTTTTTAAATTTTCACGTACCCGATTCGGTTCATCCCAAATAATCACGCCGTCGCCTACATAATCCAACATGGTATATGCTGCCTCTTCAGGCTGTGCTTCCAAGGATATCGGCAGAATACGGACATGGTTTGCCGTTTCTTTGGATTTTTGGTCCGCAGCATCAAAAAAACGAATGCTTTCGATTTCGTCTCCAAAGAATTCCAACCGAAGCGGGTCCGGATAATTGACAGCGTATACATCAATAATGTCCCCGCGCACAGAAAAATGGCCTCGCCGTTCTACCAAATCGACGCGTTCGTAGCCGCCGTCCACCAAATGCTGCAGAAACTGATTCCGGTCATATTCGACACCAACAGCAATATCGATAGATGCATCGTCAATTCGCTGCGGAGCAATAATATACTGCAGTGCTTCTTCAGCCGTCGCCAAAACGATACCAGCACTGCCGGAACGCAGGTAGCCGAGTACTTCCATTTGCCGGGCAGCCCGTTCGATACTCTTTGCGGTCGTCGTAAATACCGCTTTATCCACAAAGGGGAAATCCAAAATGCGCATATGGGGCACCATAAAATGCAAATCAGATATCCAAGCAGACGCATTTTCTTTGGAAGGAACGATAACGATTGCCTGCCTATTGATTTCGCACAATGCTTTTCCTACCAGCATACTCTTTACAGAGCCGCCTAAGCCGTATATACTGTGACATCCGGACTGTGCAAATTTTCGGACAGCATTACTAATATTTTCATCGTGATTTATCCATTGAAAAACTTGATTCATTTGATTATAAACCTCATAGAAAATGGGGCTTTAGTTGCCTAAAGCCCTATAGTTATTATATTTTTACATCATACATATGCCGTATTATATCATATTTTTGCCAAAAAGCACAGGAATCTGCCTGATTCTCTTAGCGGCGGGGATATGTCAAATGAAGCAGGCGGACATGTTTCAATTTTTCTTCCGCTAATTGCAATGCGACATCATCGCGAATTTCCGGCAGCAGCCGATACAGATTTTTTCCTGGGCAGTCCGTGCTGTTGACATTGCGGTGTCCGACAATAGTTGCTGCGCTTGGGTGAATATCATAGGTTTGACACAAAAATACAAGCAGTTTTTCCAATGACGCTATTTGACTTTGGGTCGGCGTTTCTTTTTCAAAATTTCCCGTCACATTGATGCCGACAGTATGATAATTCTGCCCTTCCGCATGGGCACCTACAGTAGCAAGCGGACGACCTCGTTCGATAGAGCCGTCTTTGCGAATAACATAATGATAGCCGATACCGGCCCAGCCGTTAGCTAAATGGGCTTTATGAATAAAAGCGGCAGACGTATCTCCATCAGGGATGCCTACGTGATGAATGACGATCATATCTGTTTTAGGACGAACCAGCAGCGTTTCATTAAATTTAAAGTTAGTTTCTACGACAGGAAACGGTTCCTGCGGTGCAGCATCTTGACGTGGATTATAATCGCGCAGTGAGACTTTTGCAGAAACTGCTGCTTGGGCGGGCTGTTTTTGCTGCGTCTGTACCGGTAGCTGCTTGGTTTGTACCTGGCCAGCCGGTACGGTGTTGACAGCTGCGGCTTCTGGATGAGCTGCCAGCACAGGAACCGATAACAATACACACATACATGAAAGGATACACGTTTTACACATCAATCGTTTCATACTGAATACACTTCCCCATTACGTTCATAAATAACAGCACATAAGCCTTCATAAATAGCCTGCGGCTGCGGATGGCTGTACGTTCCCAGTGAAATATGCGGCTTAGCACGGCCATGATAGTCACTGCCCAGCGTAGCCAACAGATGATGCGACTGGGCAATCTGCTGATAAAATGCAGCTGTTTCAGCATCATGATAACTGCAGTATACTTCGATACCATCGATGCCGCATTGAATTAACTCTTCTGTAAGCGGCCGGTTTTGTTTCATGTTAGCTCCCGGATGGGCCAATACGGCGGCCCCGCCATGAGACTGAATTGTCTGGACTGCCGCAGCAAAATCAGGCAGTACCATGGGAATATACGCCGGACCTCCCTGGCCGCAAAAATCCCAGCCAAAATTGACATACGGCGCATTGCCGCGTCTTCCCCCAGGCCGGTATGGTGCTAATATGGTATTATTGTCATTGCGCGGGTCTGCCAATGCCACGCGGGCAATGGTTACGGAAGCAACAACACCACCTAGAGACATGCTCCAAATTTCGGGGCGGTCAAGATAAATTCCTAATGCTTCGACAGCATCCATCATTTTTTCAGAATTTGTCAACCGCTGCTCATGCAGATTCGTTTCGATATCTTTAAACACGGCATCTTCAGCGTGAATTCCGTAACCAAGTAAATGAAAGTTTTTTCCGTTATGCTGACAGCTGATTTCTATGCCCGGGAAAAAACACAGTCCCAGCTGCCGTGCAGCTTCTCTGGCTTCTGGAACAGCACTGACCGAATCATGGTCTGTCACAGCTACAGCACGCAGCCCGGCATCGGCACACTGCTGCATCAAATCAGCCGGTTCAAACTGCCCGTCCATACTGCAGCAAGTATGCATATGTAAATCAAGCCATGTTTTCATGCATATATCATCCTTTCTTTCCTTCCGTATGAGAAGGCTTGTATTC
>CAVKOP010000184.1:3362-3737 GCA_963657835.1 Lachnospiraceae bacterium
GCCGTATACAATATTTTTACGAAGTTTATACCCTATCATTTTCCAGAAACTGCAAAAAAGCCTGGCATCCTGACAAGACATCCGCATACGTCTGGTCAAAGTTTCCCGTATACCACGGGTCTGCTACGTCCCGATGCACGCCGGCAAATGACAGCAGTGCATATACCTTATGTGCTGTATCTTCACCGCAGATACGGCGAATTTCATATTTGTTCTCGCTGTCAAAATAAATAATGTAGTCATAGCGATCATAATCCGTTCTGCAAATTTGCACCGCCTGCCGTTTAGTAAAAGGAATTCTTTCTTCACGCAGTTTTTCCTTGGTTCCCCAATGCGTATCATTGCCGATCTCCTCCCGGCTCGTCGCTGCAGACG
>CAVKOP010000185.1:0-3707 GCA_963657835.1 Lachnospiraceae bacterium
GCGCAAGCCAAGCGATCCACGTAAGGAGCTCAAAGCGACTCTGATCATAGTGCGCCCTAGAAGTAAGACCTGCCGCAAAAAGCGAGAGGGCTAATAGTGGGGGATGCGGACCATCTATGAGCGAACGTCCCAGCAGGCGAGTGTGGGGGTAAAAACCAGGTCAGGCATATCAAAGAGACTGCTGCAGCGATGCAGCGGTCTTTTTTATGCGGTATTTGGCGATTTTATTTGACGTTTTCAAAACGATATAGTAAAATATAAAAGTATTTATATTCAGACGCTTGGAGGAGTGAGCACTGTCGATGAAAGTGGATGTACAGTCTGTAGACAGAGAAATACAGAAAAATCCCTTTGATAGTTTTATGGATTTTCATGTATGTAAAGCTGATGAAGAAAGTACAATCCTCGTTTTTGAAAATAAAGGAACCTCATGGGACAATCCGAACGGCACGATGTATGGCGGCGTCCTGTATTCCATGTCAGATTCTGCCATGGAAGCGGCATGTGCCGTCTGCGGCAAAGCGGTGCTGACATTGGATTTAGCTATGAATTTTCTCCGTCCGGCTTTTTCGAATACGACGATTCGAGCCGAAGCTAAAGTGATTCATAATGGTCATACGACCATGGTAGCGTTGTGTGACTTTTATGATAATAACAATCGCTATTTGGCACATGGGAAAGGTACTTTTTTTGTGACCGGGCCATATACTATAGGCAAGAACAACCGGGAGGAAGGGAGCTTCCTGACTCATGAATGAAATAATGAAGCAACGGCTCCTGCATATTCAGCAGGGGATTATGAGCAAGACACCGTATTTTAAAAATCTTCCCTGTAAGATAGAAGATGCGGATGAAGGCTGGATTCGGCTGTCTTTTGATATTAAGCCTAATTTGTGCAATTATCGGGGCATCGCTTCCGGCGGCGTATTGGCTGCGTTTTGCGATACGCTGATGGGGATTGCCAGCCGAACGCTGGGCTTTCAAGTGACGACGTTGGAAATTAATATGAATTATATCCGCCGCGTAGAAGTTGGGCATCATGTGATTGGCATCGGCCAGGTAGTCCATCACGGCGGCAAGACGATTGTCGTAGAATGTGAATGTTTTGATGAAGAAGGGAATGTCGTTGTCAAAGGACGTTCTTCTTTTTATGTCTTAGGACGACTTGATTAATTGGAATTATGGTTAAAAAACGGAAGGTTGGTTAGCAGATATGGATTTTGCCTATAATGACGAACAGAAAGAAATTATTAAAGTTGTTCGCGATTTGGTAGAAAAGGAAATTGTCCCGTATGCAGGAGAAATGGATGAAACGGGAAAGCTTCATGAAGGATTGTTGGAAAAATTAGCCGCTCAAGGTCTGTTGGGCGTAGCGATTCCGGAAGAATTCGGCGGCGCCGGCTTAGATGCTATTACGATTGCAGCCATTTATGAAGAATTAGGGAAAGGCTGTGCCGGTGTAGCTACGACAGTTGCTGCCAATGCTTTGGCTTCGTATCCGGTCATTATTGCCGGCAACGATGACCAGAAAAAACGGTACTTTGATATTATCAACCAGGATAATCTGGCAGCCTTTGCCTTGACAGAACCGGGCACAGGCTCGGATGCCGGCTCTGTTTCTACGCGCGCTGTCAAAACCGAGGACGGCAAGGGCTATATATTAAACGGCACGAAATGCTTCATTACCAACGGCGCGTTGGCAGAAGTCTTTGTTGTATTTGCCAATACCCGCAAAACAGGCGGTATTCGCGGCTTGACAGCATTTATCATCCGCAAGGGTACACCAGGCTTTACCGTCGGCAAAGCTGAAAATAAAATGGGCATTCGTGCTTCCAATACGACGGAACTTATTTTCCAGGACTGCTATGTACCAGTAGAAAACCGCTTGGGCCGCGAAGGCCAGGGCTTCCGCATTGCTATGAATACGTTGGATGCGGCTCGTCCATTTGTCGGTGCTGTATCGGTAGGTATTGCTGAAGCAGCGTTCCGCGCTTGCTGCGAATACGCAAAAGTCCGCGTACAGTTTGATAAACCGATTGCCTCCTTCCAAATGGTACAGAGCATGATTGCCGATATGGCCATGCAGGTAGAAGGCGCTCGTCTGTTGGTACATCGTGCCTGCTGGATGAAAGATCAGGGCATGGAATTCAGCCGCGAAGCAGCGATTGCCAAATGCAATGCGTCTGACGTAGCGATGCAGGTAACGACCAATGCAGTACAGGTCATGGGCGGCTATGGATACATTAAAGAATATCCTGTTGAAAAATATATGCGCGATGCTAAAATTATGCAGATTTATGAAGGCACAAACCAAATTCAGCGTTTAGTTATTGCAAATAAGACATTATACTGATACAATATAAACAGTCACGCATCGTGACTCTATATTTGGCGATGAAAAAGAGAGTATATGCTGGACATCTGAAGACAGGGAACCGCAGCCGTGGATTGAGAGCTGCGCATCAGATAAGGTATACGGTTCACTTTGGAGCTTTTCGGCTGAACGGAGTAGGCTGGACGGGAGTTCCCGTTACAGAATGAATGAGACACAATTAGGGTGGTACCGCGAAACCAGACTTTCGCCCCTTGCAGGGGCGGAAGTCTTTTTTAGTATGAAGAGGAGGATTCTATAAGATGATCAATGATAAGATTGAGGCTATCAAAACAGCCGTCAGTGAACAACTCGCTGCCAGCCAGGCCTTACAGGATGTACAAGATATTCGTGTCAAATACTTGGGCAAAAAAGGCGAATTAACGTCGATTATGAAAGAATTGAAGACGCTTTCTAAAGAAGAACGGCCGAAAGTAGGACAGCTGGTCAATTCGGCGCGCGGCGTCATTGAAGAACAATTAAAAGCCAAAATGGAAGAATTGAAAGAACGGGAATTGGAACAAAAAATCCAATCTGAAAAGATAGACATTACGCTTCCTGGCAGAAAACCTGTATTGGGGCATGAACATCCTCTGCATCTGACGCGCCGCTTGATGGAAGAATCGTTCCTGCGCATGGGATTTTCTATTGTAGAAGGGCCGGACATTGAATCCGATTATTATAACTTCCAATGCTTGAATCTGCCGGAAGATCATCCAGCCCGCGATATGCAGGATTCTATGTATGTCACCGATAATATTTTGCTGCGCACGCATACCTCCGGTATGGAAGCACGTACGCTGCAGGCACATAAACCGAACGAACCTTTTAAAATCATTGCGCCGGGCAAAGTATACCGCTGCGACTATGACGCCACGCATTCCCCAGTATTCCATCAGATGGAAGGTATGATTGTCGATAAAAACATTCGTTTCTCTGACTTAAAAGGTATGCTGGAAGACTTCCTTCGCGATATTTTTGGACCGCAGACGAAAGTTCGCTTCCGCGCCAGCTATTTCCCGTTTACAGAACCTAGTGCTGAAGTCGATATTTCCTGCGTCATGTGCGGCGGCAAAGGCTGCCGTGTCTGCTCTCATACCGGCTGGCTGGAAATCCTGGGCTGCGGCATGACCAATCCCAATGTATTGCGCATGAACGGCTATGACCCCAACGAAGTCAGTGCTTTTGCGTTTGGCATGGGCGTAGAACGTATTGCCATGCTCAAATACGGCATTGATGACTTGCGGTTGTTCTATGAAAATGATATGCGGTTCTTGAACCAGTTCTAGGAGGTATAAACGATGAAAAGTTCTTTGAAATGGATGCAGGATTATGT
>CAVKOP010000186.1:0-425 GCA_963657835.1 Lachnospiraceae bacterium
GGGTAAATTTGCCGGCATGGGTAGCCAGTGTGCAATCCGGTATATGTTTGATTATCCCTTCCAGCCAGGCAGCCGGCGTTTTTTCCTTAGCCGTCGCTTGATTTTTGACATATTCCATAAACATGCTCACTGCATATTCGCCTCCTTATTGTTTAAAAAAGCCAAAATCATCTGCATAATACCATTGGACATTACTATTCTTATCCCCATAATCAGGAATCGCAACTTCACCCCATTTCTTAGAAATTCGTTCTAATTCTTTTTCTTCATCTTCTATATCCGTATCCGGCAAATACTGCCGCAGTAACGTTGTATACGTTCTGGACAGCCAAATTCGCTGCTTCATGTTATCATCGACAGGAAACGAATGTATTCCCAAAACATTCGTTTCCGACTGCTCCTCGTTTTCTTTACCACTTCTACGG
>CAVKOP010000186.1:435-3624 GCA_963657835.1 Lachnospiraceae bacterium
CTTCTACGGAAGGTGATTTGTCCCTGACAATAAGCAGCATAAATGGTAACCGTCTTTTCTGTTTGTTCTCGAAAGCGATTGGATTGCTGCGGTAGCGCCGTCATCCACCACCATTCATCCAGCCAGCCGCTGCAGGTTTCCGGACCGACAGCCTGTGGGTTATTAAAATCAACCATCGTCTGCTGTTCCAAGTCGATAAGCTTTTGCGTCGGATGCAATACGGCTGCTTTTTGAATGCGGGGTATGGCATCAATTCGTGCGGCAAACGCATCTACATCAATGAGCTGTGTCAAATCATGACTCTGCAGCTGATACGTTTGACTTTCATAACCAGGACGTATAAAAGCAAGCCCATTTTTATCTTTGAGTCCCCGGATATTAAACTGCATCACCGCTACATTGGGCACCGCTCTATCTGTCAAACATAGCCGATGCCGCAGTACACGCCCGGCTAGCTGAATGATGGATCGATAGGAAGACGGCTCGATGACTGCCCAGTCAAAATCATGATCTCGGCCTACTTCTTCTACCGGCGTTGCTACGACAATAAACAAGACATGGTCTGCTGTCGTCGTATCTAATACGCGCCGCACGATGGTATCCTGCAGACACGCCTTGGTATCTTTACGTTTGAGTACGCGGTCCAAATATTTCTCCTGCACATGACGCAGCAGCAAAATCTGTCGGCTGTGATACGTCATAAACCGTGCTGTATAGCCTTCACGCCAGTTGCAGGTCAGCAAATATTGGCTTACCTGCACGCAAGGGTCGATATTGGCAGTCCGAATGATGCCAAATGATACATTTTTCCCGGTCTTATCATCTACGATATGATTATTGGCATGCAGTGTTTCCGCAGCCTGGCATATGGCATCCCAATACGTCGTCATGTCGTTTGCCGGTTTTACAGACACAATCATCCCTTTTCGTTTGACCGGCTGTTTCAACAATCTTGCCACTCGTTTGGCAACAAACGAAGCGTGCACTTTCTTATAGGCGTCGTTGTCACTTGCATTCAGCCGCTGTACTGTCGTTTTAAATTCATCGCAAAGCACGAGGCTGCATCGTTTCTTCTCTGCAAAAAACGCGTTGCAGCAAGCCAACCCGGCCGTGTATGCCCGATACATGCCTTCTGCCAAATCAGGCGGAATCGTCGCTGAGGAAATAGCTACATTGCGTCCCATCATGCCTGCCAAATGGACTAACCGGGCAATGGCGATGACATCTTTTTTCGTAAAATCATCAATTTCGTCAATTACCAAATCCGATGACATCAGCCGCAAAAAAGGAAGCATGTAGCGACCGCCGCGAATCGTTTCTGTCGCGCCCATCATGTGGTCAATCGTTGCAACCAAAACGGGTTTATACAATAATGCCTTGTGCTTGGCTGCCTGCGGACCTTGAAAGAAAATAGACAGAAATTGTTGGTTTTCATTGGCTGTATCCATGTATTCTGTTTCCCCTTGTATAGGTTCGGGGCCGTATACAGCCGGTTCTTCCACTTTATCTATTTCATGCAGCTCCCGTACTGCAGCAGAACCAATCAATACGGCTAAATCTGATGAATCCAAGCCCAGTCGTTGTCGATACTCGTCACCGGTCTGCAGGGTCAACGACCGCAATCCCAAAGCCAACACATAGCGGAGAGATTTTTCATCGGTCGATACAGCCTGCATGATTTTCGCATTGGCAATCGTTTTGCCGCAGCCAGTACTTGCCATATTAACAATGAAAAATGTCTGGTTGTCTTCTGTCTTTTTACGAAATTCCCGAATTTTTTCCACTGCCGTATCCTGCCAGCGGTACTCTCTGGGACTTTTCCTGCGTAACGCCGGAACGTCATATACGGTTTCCATTTCTTTGGCAAACCGCGGAAGCTGTTGTGCTATTCTGACCGCCTGGCTCGCAACCCCTGTAATATGATCTTCCAACGTTTGCTTTAACTGGCCATGGTCGGTATTGGCCCAAAGTGTTTTTGAGGAAGCCTTCGCAGAGTCCATCTCCTTAGCAGGCAGTGAAGAGTAATAATAATCGCCAATCATCAAGCATAAACGGGCGTCATATAATACATGGCGCAGCGCAGGTTTATTCTCAAACAACTGTAACAATTTTTTCTGATTTTGCAGTACCTTGCGGGCCCAGCGTTTAATTTGTTTTTGCCAGATGCTAGAATGTTCTATCAACATTCCTTTAGGAAAACGAAAACATTGGCTTTGTTCATCCGAATCGGTACACGCTTTATTTTTATATCCCCATGAAGCATCTATACGCTCCATAATGGAGTCAAAATCGGGTGCTGTCGTACCGTCCTGTTTATGATAGTCATCGATTTGCGGCATTTTGTGATGCGACAAGATTAACCAACTTACTAAACGTGCGATAGGCGGAAGCTGTTTCATCTGTATGGCATCGTATGGCTGCTGCAGCGCGGCCTTTAGTTTTCTTTCCTTGACAGTACCTGCTGCCAAGGCCTGCAGCCATATACTATCATCGTCTGCGGCCTGCGTACAATGCACCAACGCTTCCAGTATCTTGCAGGAAACCCACTCATGGCGGAAAGGATCTGGGTTGGCTTTGAAAGAACTATCCTTTTGGTGTTTTAGAGATTGTTTTAATTTGGTGATAAAGAACAGATTGCTCTTGCCTAAATCATGTATCAAACTTGCTACCGCTGTCAGCATCTTTATTTCCGGCAAATACTGCCAATCACTTTCCCACTCGCTGTGATTGATATTCCGGCGTGTTGTGCTGATAGGGACAAGGCCATCATCATTAAATTTGCTGCGGTTTCCTACAATCCAGCGTAATTCGCTGCGGCTGCGGGAACGAATCCAATGGCAGGATACAGCCATATTTTTAGTTGCATTCTGTTGCAGTAATATTTTTACGGTTTGCAAACCATCTTCTGTAATAACTGTTTTCCACGTATCACTGCCAATACGATCGGCAAAATTATCCAAAATTTTTCGTACTGTATAGATGCTTTTCTTTTCACTGCGGCTAATAAATAAGACCATCATAGGCAACAGCTCCTATACCATCACAGATTTTATGTATCAACTATATGGGCAGTATACCATATTTTAATATTAAATTACAATGGTACTTATTATATTATTCTAAAAAAACTTATTCTATTTTATCATGTTAGAAAACTGCTTATGCAGCAGGTGATATATAATACTAAAT
>CAVKOP010000187.1:0-3591 GCA_963657835.1 Lachnospiraceae bacterium
GGAATTTTGTACCAGTACGCCTACGTGATCTGTATAATAAGGCGTGGTAAAATCCCAAGATTTTTTACGTTCATCTGTAATCGTAAAGGTAGCTAATACACAGTCAATGTCACCAGAATCAAGCAATGCCGTCCGTGTAGCTGCTGTAACTGGTGTAAATTCAACTTCTACGCCCAGTTTATCAGCCATTTTTTTAGCTAAATCTACTTCCAGTCCAGAAAATTCTCCGGTTGCCGGATCTTGGTAGCCAAATCCTTTAGTTACATTTTTAACGCCTACACGCAATACGCCGCGGTCCACAATTTCTTGTACATCCTGCGGCAAGTTGGATGTATCTGCGCTATGCTGCGCTGCATTGTCTCCACAACCGGCAAATAATGCCATTGCCATGACACAAGCCATGCATACTCCTAAAAATTTACTTAACTTTTTCATACAATACCCCTCCTGTTTAACACAACATAAGATATATTGACGATTATCATTAACCTATACCCCTCCGTATCGGCTAACGAATAATCTTGCTGAGAAATTTTTTAACCCGTTCATTCGTCGGATTTTCAAAAAAATGTTCTGGCGTTCCTTCTTCAATAATTTGCCCATCTGCCATAAACACAATGCGGTCTGCTACTTGTTTAGCAAACCCCATTTCATGCGTTACAACAACCATAGTAATATTAGCTTCTTTAGCTAATTTTACCATGACATCAAGTACTTCTTGAATTGTTTCCGGATCTAATGCCGATGTAGGTTCATCAAAAAGAATAATTTTACTTTGGACGCATAGAGCCCTGGCAATGGCAATCCGTTGCTGTTGACCGCCGGATAATGTCGTCGGATACACATCGGCTTTATCTTTAAGCCCTACAACATCTAAATAGTGATATGCCATTTTTTCTGCTTCTTCTTTACTTTTATGATGCAGTTTGATGGGAGCCAGCGTCAAATTCTGCAGTACAGTCATATGCGGATATAAATTAAATTGCTGAAATACCATGGAAATACTGTCGCGAATAATTTTTGTGCGATTTTTACGTGTCAATTCAGTGCCATTAATATATACATGGCCTTCTGTTGGTTCTTCCAAAAAATTCATGCAACGAACAGTGGTTGATTTGCCTGAGCCAGATGGTCCAATAATAACCAGTTTTTCCCCCTCTTTTACGTCGAGATTAATATCTTTCAGTACATGAAGATCGCCAAAATATTTATTGACATGTTCTAATTTTATCATCATGCCTTCCCCTCTCTTTTCAAAAAAAAATTCCTTCTGCTATTCACGCTGTGCATAGCAGAAGGAACTTCTTTGTTCTTAATATATTTTATGCTTAATATATTAAATCCAAGATTATTATTTGTCAATATACTTTTTATCGTAAATTATTATTTATCGGCATATTTTTCATTGCAAACCATTTATTTTTCAACTATGCATTAACCCATATACATAGTTCGTACAGCAGCTTACCGCCGTTCCTGCTTCATCATCGCGCAGAGCGCCGTCAGTACAGCGCCTCCCAAACAACGAGCTTTATCTGAAATGGTAAAACAATTTTTGAGTTCTTCTTTTCGCGGGTCAATGTCGGCAATTTTGAATCCGGATACAACAGGATAGGTACTGCGTATTAGGCCGCGCAGCAGTCCTGTCAGCGTCGCTGATACGGGAATTCCCATGACCGCTGCAGGCGTTACGCCGTCAGGAAGTGCTTCTTGGGTAATGACGCCAATGGGCTGTCCCTTTTCTACGATATCACCGATAGCCGCCAAGCCATAAAAGTATCCTGCCGCCGGGCTGTGAATGACTCGTTCTTTGCCAAAACCGGCAATCATGCCGGGAATGCCCGTATTGGGTGTGGCTTCTCCCTGATAGATAAGCCGACCCAAGTTATGCCCCCGTTTTGTTTCTACGACGACATCCACATCTACACCTGCCGTAAATCCAGGTCCCAGGGCCATCGTATGTGGTGCCATTGCCCTGGTTGTTCCCAAGTTTTTCTTGGCCAAAATGGCATCAACGACGGCCCATGGCTTTAATTCAGCAATGGACCGGCCCTGCGGGTCGATTACGATAGGGACTTCATGGTCGCGCCAGGCTTTTTCTATGGCCCGCCCGCTTTTGCAGCATCGTGCCGTCACATCTTCTACAGTGGCACTGCCGTCATATACCGCTTCCGACAACGCTACCTGCCGCCGAATAGCAGACGGATCCGGCACTTCCAAAACCAGCAGCAGAAAACCGGCACGCCACAGCGCCTGCACTACGCCGGTAGCCAAATCACCGCCGCCGCGGACAATGACTAATTTATCCTTCATAGGAACACAGCCTTTCTATCAAATAATTTCTTCTATAGTATACACAATCCCATGCCATTTGTCTTTCTTGCCAAAAAAACAAACGCCTGACATATGCATCAGACGTTTGTTTTTGTCTATTGAACCAATGGTCGTTAGACGGGGATAGGATATAGAGGGAAGGGATGAAATTTCACTTATTTCATCCCTGCATGATTACGGTTCTGCATGGATGGTATCATAATCCACTTTTTCCCCTCGTTTTTCCGGAATGACAACTTCTTTTTGGTACGCAAAACATTCTTTGGCAATATCTTTATTCAGCCAAAGGAGACAGATTAAATTCGGTATGGCCATCAAGCCATTCATCGTATCCGAGAAATTCCATACCATATCCAGCGTCTGCGTCGCGCCGACATAGGTAATCAAGCTAAAAATGATGCGATACGCCGTAATGACGCTGCGCTTGTGAATCAAATATTCCAGTGCTTTTTCACCGTAATATTCCCAGCCCAAAATCGTCGAAAAGGCAAAAAGCGTCAAGCCAATCGAAACGATGAACTTGCCATAATCGCCGAATACGGTGCTGAATGCCGCTATAGTCAACTGCGCGCCTGTTACTAATTTTCCCGTAGCCGGATCTATCGTTCCTAATACCCCCGATGAAGCAATAACCAAGCCGGTAAGCATACAAATAATCATCGTATCAAAAAACGTGCCTGTCATATTGACATATCCTTGCCGCGACGGGTGATCCGTTTGAGCCGCCGCTGCTGCAATCGGAGCAGAACCCAACCCTGCTTCATTGGAAAAAACGCCGCGGGCAACGCCCCAACGCATAGCCGTGAGCATGGAAGCTACAATAGAACCGCCTATGCCGCCAGCCACTGATTCAAAGGAAAAGGCCATGCGGAACATTTCAGCAATCCCGGCAGGCAGCGCTGCAGCATTGACGATAATCACAATAACAGCTGCCATAAAATAGAAACCGGCCATAAACGGTACGACAATACTGGATACTTTGCCGATCCCCTTAATGCCGCGAACAAAAATAGCCAGCGAAGCAACTACAATGAGGATGCCGACAATCCATGTCGGAATTTCATAACTAGTAAATAAGGCGGAAGAAATAGAATTCGCCTGCGTCATATTGCCAATGCCAAAAGAAGCACAGACGGCAAAGAACGCAAACAGCCAAGCTAGTGTCCGACCGGCCATTTTATTTTTAATCCCATTTTTCATAGCGTACATCGGTCCGCCGGCCATTTCCCCAATATCATTTACTTCGCGATATTTGAC
>CAVKOP010000188.1:0-2005 GCA_963657835.1 Lachnospiraceae bacterium
TAATAATCGTCGGCTGAATCAAGTTTTCTTCTACATAGTCTTCAAAGCAGCCATTGATAATTTTGCCAATGCCGTCAAATTCTGTATATTCTACGTGAAGTTCGTCGGCAATCGCACGAGCTTCTTCAACGGTTTTGACTTCTGCAAAGTCTTTGCCCGTAAATTTCTTGACCGCTTCAATCATCGTCATACGATTCCAAGGCGGTGTCAAATCGATTTCTTTATCAATATATGTCAATTTGGTCGTGCCGTATAATTCTTGTGCCAATTTAGCAACAAGGTCTTCTGTAATGAAGATAACGTCTTCCAAATCACCATATGCCTGATACAATTCAACTGTCGTAAATTCTGGATTGTGGCGTGTGTCAATGCCTTCGTTGCGGAAGCAGCGATTCATTTCATAGACACGTTCCAAACCGCCGACGAGAAGGCGTTTCAGATGAAGTTCCGGCGCAATGCGCAGATACATATCAATATCCAGGGCATTATGATGCGTTTTGAACGGACGGGCTGCTGCGCCACCGGCAATCGTATGGAGCATCGGTGTTTCTACTTCCAGGAACTGGCGGTCATCCAAATATTTGCGGATGCCTTTAATAATTTTAGACCGTTTAATAAATGTATCCTTAACTTCCGGATTGACAATCAAATCCAGATAGCGTTGACGGTACCGCGTTTCTTTATCTGTCAGGCCATGGAATTTTTCCGGCAGCGGGCGCAGGGATTTAGACAGCAATGTCCATTTTTCTACGCGAACTGTCGTTTCGCCGGTATGTGTCGTAAATACGGTTCCTTCTACGCCGACAATATCGCCAATATCCAATAATTTAAACAGCGCATAGGAATCTTCGCCTAAAATATCTTTACGGAAATACAGCTGGATTTCACCGCTCAAATCGCGCAGTACACAGAATGCAGTTTTGCCATGACGGCGAATAGCCATCAAACGGCCGGCAACACGGACAACAGAATTATCTTTTTCCAATCCTTCTGCTCTTGCTTTTACATCCTGGGCATGATAATCCCAATCAAATTTCTGTCCATACGGGTATACGCCGGCATCAATGAATTCCTGCATTTTTTCGCGGCGCACCTTCATTTGGTCATTTAATTTTTCCTCTTCCATCACGGGAGTTTCTTTTTCTTTCGTATCCGACATGGTTATTCCTCCTATAAGATTATTCTGCATCGGGCGGCAAAATGCGGTATTTGAGTTCGCCTGCCGGTGCTTTGACCGTAACAATCGTCGGGTTGCTCTTGCTGATTGTCTGGCCTAAAATAGCTTTACCTACAGGAGATTCGTTGGAAATTTTATTATTGAACGGGTCGGCTTCTGCTGTACCAACGACAGTATAGTCAAACCGGTCGCCTGTTTCAACATCTTCTAAAATAACTTTGGAGCCAAGGCGTACTTTGGCAGAATCACCCGGTTCTTCTTTAATGATTTTCGCTGTGCGGATTTTTCCTTCCAGTTCAGCAATACGGCCTTCAATAAAAGCCTGTTCATTTTTGGCATCATCATATTCAGAGTTTTCGCTCAAGTCCCCCAGGGCAATTGCTTCTTGAATACGTTTGGAAACTTTAATACGACGGACAGATTTGAGTTCATTGAGTTCGTCTTTTAACTTCTGTAAACCTTCTTGCGTAATCAGCGTTTCGTTGGTCATGATAGTGCTGCTCCTTTTCGTTATGATTACAAATAAAATAGTGTCAAGGGACCTTGGCACTATGGGGTTATTACTTTTTTACCGTATCTTTAATTATATTCGTATCTCCAAGGTATGTCAATTCGTCTCAGCCATCATCTCATGAATAATCGCTCTAAACTCCTCAGCCGATTTGGTTCTGTTAATGCGTTCACGCAGCCCAGCAGACCCATACATGCCTTTGGTATACCAGGAAGCATGGGAACGCATTTCCCGTATGCCAATATATTCCCCTTTATATGCCACCAAAGCTTCAAAATGTTCCAAAATCTGGTTGTATCGTTCACGCGGTGTCGGCG
>CAVKOP010000188.1:2038-3491 GCA_963657835.1 Lachnospiraceae bacterium
GGGATTTCCCTGGGCGCCGCGACCTACCATGACGGCATCACAGCCCGTTTCAGCAAACATACGCATAGCTGACGAACCGTCAATGATATCTCCATTGCCGATGACGGGAATCGTGACAGCGTCTACGACCTGCCGTATCTTGTTTAAATCGGCGCGCCCGCTGTAAAACTGTTCACGCGTCCGGCCATGTACCGTAATGGCTGCGGCGCCTGCTTGTTCTGCCCGTTTGGCCAATTCTACTGCCGTAAACGCATGGTCGTCCCAGCCTGTCCGCATTTTGACAGTAACAGGAATAGATACGGCATCTACCACTGCTTTAATCACTTTTTCTGCCAAAGGCAGATTTTTCATCAGCGCGGAGCCATCGCCGTTTTTCACCACTTTTTTGACAGGGCATCCCATGTTAATATCGACAATATCAGCTCCTGCCCTTTCTACGACAGCAGCCGCCTGAGCCATGACGGCCGGATCGGAGCCAAATATCTGCATGGATAACGGATGTTCCCGTTCATCGATGCGCAGTAGTTCTGCTGTATGCGCATTGCTGTAGCGAATTCCCTGGGAACTAATCATTTCAGCGCATACCAAAGCCGCGCCATAGCGACGGGCAATGACGCGGTATGGTAAGTCACAAACGCCGGCCATCGGCGCTAATATGACAGGATGCTCCAGCTCAACAGAACCAATAGAAAATTTCTTAGCAGTTGCGTTCATAAATAATTCTCAGTCCTTCTAGGGTCAGCATCGGTTCTACGACATCAATCGCTTTGGATGACGGTGCAATCACGACAGCCAAGCCGCCTGTGGCAACTACTTTGGCATTGCAGCCCAATTCTTTGCGCATCCGATTGACGATGCCGTCAACCTGACCGACAAATCCATAGTATACGCCAGCCTGCATGCTTTCTACAGTATTGCGGCAAATGACCCGTTCGGTACGGCGGATTTCAATACGCGGCAGTTTGGCAGTCCGCTGTACCAAGGCTTCCGTAGAAATGCCAATCCCCGGACAAATAGAGCCGCCCAAATAATTGCCTTTTTTATCTACAGCACAAAACGTCGTCGCCGTGCCAAAGTCAATAATAATGACAGGGCCGCCGTATTTGGCATACGCTCCGACAGCATTGACAATGCGGTCCGCGCCTACTTCACGCGGATTATCATATTTAATATCCATGCCTGTTTTGACACCGGGGCCGATAACGAGCGGGACTAAGCCAAAATATCGCTGGCACATCCGTTCCAGCGTCGGCATAACCGGCGGTACAACAGAAGAAATAATAATAGCTTTAATTTCTTCTGCATCTACACCATTGAGATAAAACAAATTCCGAATCAATACGCCGTATTCGTCTGTCGTACGAAGCCGATTGGTCGAGACGCGCCAGTGATCCAGCAATTCCTTGCCTTTGAAAACGCCCAGCACAATATTCGTATTTCCTACATCAATAAC
>CAVKOP010000189.1:0-3460 GCA_963657835.1 Lachnospiraceae bacterium
ATATGACACAAGATCTGCAGAAATTTGCTGATACACTGACGGTTGCCGGTATTCCTGTAGAACAAGTAGAATATTGGGGCGACGAAATCAAAAAAGTAGTAACCGGTAAAATCTTAAAAATTGATAAACATCCGGATGCGGATAAATTAGTTGTCTGCCAGATTGATGTCGGCAGTGAACAGCTGCAAATTGTTACAGGTGCTAAAAACGTCCGTGAAGGTCAAATCGTTCCGGTTGCAGTGCACGGCGCTCATCTGCCGGGCGGCGTCAAAATTAAACGCTCCAAACTCCGCGGCGTTCCGTCCAACGGCATGCTTTGTTCTGCCCATGAACTTGGGTTTGATGACAGTGTGCTTTTGCCGGAAGAACGCAACGGTATCTGGATTCTTCCGGAAGATACGCCGATTGGCGTCGATGCAGCAGAGTATTTGGATGCCAGAGATGTCGTTTATGAATATGAATTGACGCCAAACCGGGCAGACTGCTTCTCGATGGTAGGCCTGAGCCGTGAATTCGCTGTTTTGAGCAACAAACAGGCTTCCTATCCGGATATCAAGGTCACAGAATGTGATGAATCCATTGACGGCAAAGTAACTGTCGCTATTGAAGATGAAGACTTATGCAGCCGGTATGCTGCTCGCTTGCTGCTCAACGTCAAAATCGGCAAATCTCCGCTCTGGATGCAGCAGCGTCTGCGCAAATCCGGCGTTCGCCCGATTAACAACGTTGTTGACGTTACCAACTATGTCATGATTGAATTGGGCATTCCTCTTCATGCGTATGATTATGATAAAGTAGCAGATCATCATCTCGTTGCCCGCCGCGCGCATGCTGATGAAGCGATTAAAACATTGGACGGCGTAGACCGCAACCTCAACGACAATATGCTCGTTATTGCCGATTCCCAAAAACCATGCTGCATTGCCGGCATCATGGGCGGCTATGACTCAGAAGTCACGGCAGATACCAAAACGGTTATTTTGGAATGCGCTTCCTTCAAAGGCTCCAGCATTCGTCATACAGGCCGTTCGTTAGGCCTTCGCTCTGAAGCATCTGGCCGGTTTGAACGCGGCTTGGATGCGCACAGCTGCCTGCATTCGCTGGACCGCTGCGCACAGCTCCTGCAGCAAATGAATGCCTGTGATGTTGCCAAGGGGATTGTCGATGTGTACCCGCATCCGCAGGAAACGACAAAGATTTCCTTTACGGCAAAACAAGTCAACAACTTCCTGGGGACGGATATTCCGGAAGAACAGATGATTCACATGCTCGAAACGCTGCAGTTCGGTATTGAAAAAGACGGTGAAACTGTTACGGCTGTCGTTCCGTCCTATCGCGGCGACTGCACAGAAATGCCGGATATTGCAGAAGAAGTAGCGCGTATTTATGGCTATGAAAATATTCCGTCTACACGTCCATGGTCCAATATCTCCAAAGGGGAAGAAGGATTTCATCATCAAGTCGGTGAAAAAATTTCAGCTATTCTCAGCGGCAGCGGCTTGAATGAAACGGTAACGTTCAGCTTCGTTCATCCTGATTCACTGAAAAAACTGCTCTTTAAAGACGGCGACCCCGTATATCATGCTGTGCCGATTCTCAACCCGATTACAGAAGAATTCCCGCTGATGCGCACTACGTTGATTCCGTCGCTGATGGATGTCTTGGTCCGCAACCAGGCTGTCAAAAACCCGTCTGTCGGTATTTATGAAATTGCACCGGTCTATGCGCCCAAAGAACTGCCGGTTACGGAACTTCCCAATCAGGAATATCATGTAGCCGGACTGCTCTATGGTCAGCGGACAACGGCACAATGGCCGGCACAGGCTGCCAACTATGATTTCTATGATGTCAAGGGTATCGTAGAAGCTGTATTGGAAGGCTTGGGCATTCATGCTGATTTGGAAGTTTCGGATTATGCACCGCTTCATCCGGGCAAAGCTGCCCAGTACGTTAAAGATGGAAAAGTCCTCTGCCGTTTTGGCGAACTCCATCCGAAGGCTATTGACAACTATGATGTGGCAGGCCCGGTATATGTATTTGAAATGTACATGAATGAAATCCTGCCGCTTATCAATTTGATTCCGGATTACCACAAAGTAGCCAAATTCCCGGCTTCCAGCCGTGACCTTGCATTTTTGGCACCGCTTGCGACAACCAATGAATCCATTATTGATGTCATTAAGGCAGACGGCGGGCAGTATCTGGAAGCCGTACACCTCTTTGATATGTATACGGGTAAACAGGTTCCGCAGGGCTTCAAGAGCCTGGCGTACTCCCTGGTATTCCGTTCGGAAGAAGGAACGCTTACTGATGCAGACATTCAGGCCCCTGTCGATGCGATTGTCAAGGATTTGAAAGAAAAACTAGACTGCGAACTGCGGTAAGAAGTGAATGGATAGCATATAAAAAAACGGCTTCTTCGGGAGTCGTTTTTTTGCCGTGCTGTAATCTTAAATATTTATTGTAAAATATGTAAACTTGTGGTATGATGTAGAGCGTAATATGGTATTTTAGAGATAATTTAGGGCTACGGCCCATAAGGAGGACATACTTAGAATGAACGTAACAGTTAATGAAGTAGACCAACACAAAGTAACCCTGCACATTGAAGTGCCTGCAAAAGACGCTTCTAAAGCGGCAGCAGCAGCCTGCAAAAACCTGGCAGGCAGAGTAAACATCCCGGGCTTCCGTAAAGGCAAAGCACCGCGCATGGTGTTGGAAAGCTTCTTGGGCAAAGACGCTGTCAAACAGGAAGTTTTTGAAGCCATTGCCAATAAAGCATATAGTGATGCACTGCAGGAAAAAAATATTGTTCCGGTTACTGACCCGGAACTCAAAGTAATCAGCGACGAAAAAGGCAAAGATGTTGTATTTGAAGCAACGATTACGAAAAAACCGGAAGTAAAACTCGGTGAATACAAAGGCATCAAAGCGGCTAAAGACGAAGTAGCCGTCAGTGATGAAGATGTATCCAAAGAATTAGCAAACCTGCAGAAACAGCACGCTAAAATGGTCGTTGCACCGGAAGGCACTGAAATTGCCAAAGACGACTTCGCAGTTATCGATTTCAAAGGCACTGTTGACGGTGTAGCTTTTGAAGGCGGCGAAGGCAAATCCTATCCGCTCCAGATTGGTTCCGGCAGCTTCATTCCCGGCTTTGAAGATCAGCTGATTGGCTGCAAAGCAGGCGATGAAAAAGACGTCAAAGTTACTTTCCCGGAAGATTACTTTGAAAAATCCCTCGCTGGCAAAGAAGCTGTATTTGCCGTTAAAGTCAACGACGTAAAACGCAGCGAATTACCGGCTATCAACGATGAATTTGCTAAAGAAGCAGGCAAATTTGACAGCGTTGACGAACTGAAAGCAGATATCCGCAAACGTTTGGAATCCAAAGCATCGTTCCAGGCTTTGGAAAAATACAATGCTGAAATCCTTAAAACAGCTGTCAATAATGCAGAAG
>CAVKOP010000190.1:0-3460 GCA_963657835.1 Lachnospiraceae bacterium
CCCCCAGTACTTCCGGACGGTATGTTGCTTTTACAGAATCTTTCATCAATTCTACGGCTTTATTGCCTGCATCAATATCTACACCTGCATCGGCGTATGTTAATCCTTTATTTGTTTCGTTCGAGAGCATATTTTTCTCCTTCTTCATTGGACTTAGGAATATCGGTAGGATAATCATTGTTGAAGCATGCCAGACACATGTCTTCTTTAGGAATATTTTCAATAGCGCGGTTTAATCCTTCAATCGAAATAAAGTGAAGTTTATCAACGCCAATATACTTTTGGATTTGTTCTACACTCAGTGTGGAAGCAATCAATTCTTTACGGACGGACGTATCAATGCCGTAGAAACAGGGGTACATAATCGGCGGCGCCGATACGCACATGTATACTTCTTTTGCCCCGGCTTCCCGCAGCAACTTGCAGATAATGCCGCTTGTCGTGCCGCGAACGATAGAATCATCGACCATGACAATGCGTTTGCCTTTGACGACCGATTTGACAACGTTCAGCTTCATGCGTACAGCCAATTCCCGCTGTTTTTGGTTCGGTTTGATAAACGTACGCCCCATGTAACGGTTTTTGATGAGTCCGTGTTTAAAGGGAATGCCGGAAGCAAGAGAATAGCCGATAGCCGCCGTATTGCCGCTGTCCGGCACAGAAATAACGAGATCTGCATCATACTGCGTTTCGTTCCACATTTCCCGGCCCATGTTCAAACGGGACTGGTATACGTCCTGGCCGTCAATGACGCTGTCCGGACGAGCAAAATAGATGTATTCAAAGGAACAGATTTGCTTGCGGTCTGCTTTGGCATATATCGTCGATTTCACGCCGCCTTCGCCGATTTCTACGAATTCGCCGGGAAGAACATCACGAACAAATGTTGCGCCAATCGCATCGAGGGCACAGGTTTCAGAAGCCAATACCCAGCCGCCGTTTTCCGTGCGTCCTATGCAAAGAGGTCGGAATCCATACGGATCGCGTACGCCGTACAGTTTATCCCGAGTCATCAATACGAGTGAGTACGCTCCTTTGATGCGGTTCATGCTTTCCATGATGCGTTCTTCCATCGTATCTTTATGGCTGCGGCTGATTAAATTGACGATAATTTCACTGTCCATCGTCGTTTGGAAGGTCGCACCGCCGCGATCCAGTTCTTCACGCAGTATCCGTGTATTGGTCAGATTGCCGTTATGCGCCAGTGCCAACTGCCCCATTGGCGTGTAAACAGCCAACGGCTGAATATTGCGGGGGTTATTAGACCCAGTTGTCGAATACCGGACATGGCCGATGCCAATCGGTCCGCCTTCTTCATCCGGCACACCGTCTGCAAATACCGTACTAATCAGTCCCATTCCCCGGTAGGTATGAATATCACTGCCATCGGTCAGCGCCATGCCGCCGCTTTCCTGACCGCGGTGCTGCAATGCAAAAAGCCCCCAATAGATATAGCGGGGAATATCTAATGTTTTGTCGTAAATACCTAATACGCCGCATTCTTCATGCTGCTTATCCCAAATCGGATCGTAAAACATGAAAACCTCCTATGAATTGAAAAATATACGTGTCATTACATGTTTTGTACAGTTTCCTGTAATTTGCGGTTCTTTTCCATAACTTGAGCTGCCATGTCTTCCCGATATGCTTTATACTTGGCTGCCAAGGCCGGGTCGCTGACGGCACCAATCTGAATGGCTAGTAAAGCTGCGTTTTTAGAACCATTGATTGCCATGGTCGCAACAGGCATGCCCGACGGCATCTGTACAATAGCAAGCAATGCGTCCATGCCCTTAAGGCTGCCGCTTTCCAAAGGAACACCGATAACCGGCAATGTCGTATAGCTGGCAATAACGCCCGGCAAATGGGCTGCCATGCCGGCGCCGGCAATGATCACGCTGATGCCGCGGTTTTCTGCTCCGGCAACAAATTCACGGACAGCTGTCGGTGTGCGGTGTGCTGATGCAAGTAATACTTCGTATTCCACACCAAATTCTTTGAAAATATCCAACGCTTTTTTCATAACGGGAAAATCTGAATCGCTCCCCATAACCAAACCGACCTTCAAAAGAGACCCCTCCTTAGAATAAGTAAAACCCAAAAGCGAGACATTCCTCACCTTTGGGTTTATTCATTTAGACGCACTGATTGCACTGCAGTTTACAAACCATTTTTTTCCTAGTCCATAAAGCAATGTTCATAGTACATCTCCTTATTGATGTAAGACTATACTCATATATGCACCCGTATACGGTCATATACAGCCCATATATTAAATACAAGTAAATTCTATCAAAAACCTGTATACGTGTCAATCGTTAATCTTGCCAACGATATCACTAATATGAGAAATTCCCATATTCTGGCAATATTGATCCATGCCGGCCGCAATTTCTTCAACAGCCCGCGGGTTGACAAAGTTATACGCACCGACAGCCACTGCGCTGGCACCAACGAGCATAAATTCAATCGCATCCTGCCAAGAGGCAATGCCGCCAAGTCCCAATACTGGAATTTGGACAGCCTGCGCAGTCTGCCATACCATGCGCAAAGCGACAGGCTTAACAGCCGGGCCGGACAAGCCGCCGGTAATATTGCCCAAAAGCGGTTTTTGCGTATAAATATCGACAGCCATGCCCGTCAACGTATTGATTAACGACACAGCATCCGCGCCGGCTGCTTCCACTGCTTTGGCCATGACGGTAATATCCGTAACGTTAGGAGATAATTTCATAATGACGGGTTTGGACGTATGGTCTTTGACGCTGCGCGTAACAGCAGCTGCTGCTTCCGGTTTGGTGCCAAAAACGATGCCTCCTTCTTTAACGTTCGGACAGGAAATATTGACTTCCAAGGCAGCTACGCCGTCTACATCCAGTTTGGCAGCCAATTCACCATATTCTTCCGCAGTACCTGCAGAAATGTTGACGATAAGAGGCGTCGCATGCTGGCTGACTTTGGGCAGAATATCTTTCTTAAACGCATCCACACCGGGATTTTCCAACCCAATGCAGTTGAGCATGCCGGACGGCGTTTCTGCAATGCGCACGCCGGGATTGCCTGCACGCGGCAGGGGCGTAATCCCTTTGGAAATAATCGCACCGATATTGTCTATATCCAAAAAGTCAGCATATTCCAAGCCAAAGCCAAAGGTGCCGGATGCACCCATTACTGGTGTTTTCATCGAAATGCCGGCAAAGTTTACAGCCATACGATTGGTATTCATTAGAAAACCTCCTTAGACGAAAATACAGGACCGTCTGCGCAAACTTTATACCGCTTGCCGCTTACTTTGCTTTCAAATGTACAGCCCAGACAAACACCAATACCACAGGCCATGCGTTTTTCCATAGATACTTCACAAGCAATGCCTGCTGCTTCAGAAGCTTCAGCGATTGTTTTCATCATAACTGTCGGACCGCATGTAGATACGCGGTCTATTGCATTTTCTGCAAAAATT
>CAVKOP010000191.1:0-3457 GCA_963657835.1 Lachnospiraceae bacterium
GCAATACGCCCTCCCAGCAGCGTAGATACAATCGTTCCGATTCCCACCAGCAAGAGCATGATGCTGACATACTCCGGCGGCAGTTTCATGCCGTCTGTGAGCAGCGGCGTAACATACGAATACCAGCAGTAACTGGAAGATGCATTGAAAATAACCGTCAGTGCCCCTTTTAAGATACGCCTGTCTTTTAATAACGACAATTCATAAGAAATAGAAGCCGGATGTGAAGATTTTTTATCTTTAGGCAGTGATACCATCATGATGCCTAAATCTACGAATGTAAGAATACCTAATCCCAAAAAGATAAGCCGCCAAGAAATATAGTTGGCCAAATAATTGCCTATCGGCAAGCCAAATACCGCCGCAATAGAAAAGCCTGCGTTGAGCCAGGCAATAATACCTGCCAAATATTTTCGCGGGGCAATCATCGGCGCTGCTGCAATCGACACAGAAAACAGGACGCCGGCAACAGCCGCTAAAAAGAGGCGGTTCCAAAACAACATTCTATAGTTGGAAATCAGAAATGTAGAGCAGCATCCCAACGCAAATAACGCTGTGACAACTATCATAAAGTAATAACGGGAAAAGCGACTGGCCCATAACGATAAGACAGGCGTGCCGATGGCATTAGCGATGGCAAAGTACGAAATAATCATGCCGATTTGCGTAATAGAAACTGATAAATCAGCTGCTACGTCCGGGACGATGCCAATCATAACAAATTCACACATTCCCAGGAAAAAACTCAACACAACTAATGAAATAACCGCTCGATTCCACATATTCTGCATGCTCCTTATTCTTTATACTGCATATGGATTATACCTTGTTTTCCTTTGATTTGCAAAAAAAAACACACAGCATATCATCATCCTTTATATGCTGTGTGTTTGGTATTGTAAACTATACTATTTATTTAATACACTGTGCTTGCGTCCATAGGCAAGGTAAATGATGAGTCCTAAAATCGACCAGCCGCAGAATAATGCCAGCGTATGCGCTGACAGCTGCGTAAAGACGAATGCACAAAAGATAAAGCCCAGCGGTGCAATGACATGGACTGCCGGGCAGCGGAAGCCGCGCGGCTTATCCGGATACACCCTGCGCAAAATCAAAATGCCCACGCAGGAACAAAGAAAGGCAAAAATAGTACCGGCACTGCAGGTTTCTGCTACAATGTGAATCGGCGTAAATCCCGTAATGACCGCTACGATACAGCCAATTATAATTTGAATAATATACGGCGTATGGTATTTATGATGTACCTTGTATAATGCCATAGGCATCAATCCGTCACGGCTCATGGAATACAAGGCACGGCTTTGCGCAAAAAGCATTCCCAATACAACCGTAGAAAGGCCGCAAAGTGCACCCGTACCTACGATGGCGGAACCTAAATGCATGCCGATATATTCTAAAACGAAAGAAGCCGGAGCTGCCGTATCTAACATTGTATACGGTACAACGCCCGTCATAGCCGCACAAACGGCAATATACAAAATCGTGCAGATAGCTAAAGCAGCAATAATGCCAATCGGCATATCACGATTTGGATTTTTAGTTTCTTCCGCTGCAGTAACGCATCAAATCCTAAGTACGCAAAGAATAAGACGGCTGTTCCTGCTGCGACACCGGAAAAACCATACGGTAAAAACGGCTGCCAATTCATCGGTTCGACATGAGGTGCTGCCAAAAACAGAAAGACAAAAATCGTGCCGATTTTGACATATACCAAAATACGATTGACATGTGCGCTTTCTTTGACGCCAATGACGAGCAGCGCCGTCGCTAATAGAACAATGAGAACGGCAGGCAGATTGATAAGTCCACCATCTGCCGGAACCGTCGTCAGCGCTTTAGGCAAGTCGATGCCGCAAGAATGCAGAATACCGACAAAGTAAGCTGACCAGCCGCCGGCAACCGCACTGGCACCTACAGAATATTCCAAAATAAGGCTCCAGCCAACCCACCAGCCAAAGATTTCTCCCAGCGATGCGTACGCATAGGTATAGGAACTCCCGGATACAGGAAGAAACGATGCCAATTCTGAATAGGCCAGACAAACAAAGGCACACGTAACAGCAGCCAATACAAACGACAACATTAATCCTGGTCCGGCATATTTGGCTGCTCCAATACCTGTCAGAACAAATATGCCGGTGCCAATAATAATTCCTAGGCCCATCAGTGTAATATCAAAAGCCCCTAATGCTTTTGTCAACTTCTTTTCCTGCGTATGAGCCATTAAATCATCAAACGATTTTCTTCTAAAAATATTCAAAACGTAGCCCCTTCTCTATCGCTTTATTTAGCTTCAGATGGTTTTGTAACTGCTTTCCAAATCAAGCCAATAATAAATCCTGCAATGGCAAATGTAAGCCAGCCCATGCCAATCGAATGGAACGGTACCATCGTATTAAAGAAAGTATCAACGGGTCCCAGCGAAATCTTAGCTGTTTGCGTGCCGTTGACCAAAGCCGTTATCATCGTCAGTCCGATTGTCCAGGCATACACACACTGCCGTCCCCCAAACAGTTTATCTAAAAATGTTAAGATAACCAATACGACGACTAATGGATAAATAAACATCAAAACCGGAATAGCTGCCACAATGATGGTTTTGAGGCCAAACATCGCAACGCCAAAAGAAAATACGGAGAAAATGCCAACCCAAACTTTATACCCTACACCGCCAACTAAAGTATGGAAATACGTTGCGCAGGAGGTAATCAAGCCGATACTGGTAGAAAGACAGGCCAGCAATACGATAATAGCTAAAATAATCGCACCTACATTACCAAATAAAATCATAGCGCTTTTGGACAACACAGGTGCGCCTGTTTCCTGCATACCAAATGCCATGACGCTGTCCGCACCGATTTTAGCAATAAAAATATAGACAAAAGCTAAACAGCCGACGGCAATAAGACCGGCTTTGAATACTTCTTTGGTAATAGCTTCCGGTGTTTCTGCTCCGTCTTCCATGACAAATTCAATAACCAGAATAGCAAAAACAAGAGATGCAATCGCATCCATCGTATTATATCCATCCAAGAAACCCTGGACAACAGCCATCGATGAAGTAGCATACGCTGCTGTAGCAGCTTCAGGCGTCCCCAATGGATTAATAAAGGAATTGACAATTAACAGTAAAATAACAATTAACAGTGCCGGCGTCAAAATTTTGCCAATGCGGTCAACCAATTTTTGAGGAGAAGCAGATAACCAATAGGAAATGACAAAGAAAATAACTAAAAATACAGTCATAACCATATCCGTATTGCCATCTCCCAAAAAGGGACGAATCGCAATTTCATAGGATACGCTGCCTGTTCTCGGCGTAGCAAAACATGGGCCAATTGTCAAATAGGAGATAACTGTAAAGAACAGTCCATAGACAGGATGAACGCGGCTGGCCAATTCCTGCAGGTTTTTACAGCCGGAATACCCCATTGCC
>CAVKOP010000192.1:0-3448 GCA_963657835.1 Lachnospiraceae bacterium
TTTTCCGCAGATAGCGTACTATGTATCGACGTATGTATCTTTAGTCGATAACGGCGCGATTGCTGAAGACGAACCGTTTGACGTTGTCGTACCGACAGGCAATTTCGGCAATATCCTGGCCGGCTATTTTGCCAAGAAAATGGGCGTGCCGATTGGCAAGCTGATTTGTGCGTCCAATAAAAACAACGTTTTGGCTGATTTCTTTGCGACAGGCGTATATAATATGAACCGTGAATTTTATACGACAGACAGTCCGTCCATGGACATTCTGCTGTCCAGCAACTTTGAACGGTTCCTGTTCTATGCAGCCGGCGAAGATGCAGAAAAAGTGGCAAAATGGGAACGCGATTTGCTGGAAACGGGCCGCATGTCCGTATCACCGCAGGAATTGGCTGCGCTGACAGAAGAATTTGAAGGCGGCTGGATTGATGATGATGAAACAGAAGCCGTCATTAATCATGTCTACAATGATTTCGGCTATTTGCTGGACCCGCATACGGCAGTTGCCTACGGCGTGTTCATGAATCGGCACAAACAGGGCCTGGATGCAGGCCGTCATACGGTCATTATGGCAACGGCGCATCCGTATAAATTCCCGCCGGTCATTTGCAAAGCCCTGGCGCTGCAGACGTATGAAGATCCTTTTGATATGCTCATGGAAATCGGCAGTGTTACCGGCATGGCTCTTCCCAAACCGCTGGCAGCATTGAAAAACAAACCCGTACGGTTTAGTGATACCATTGAAAAAGAACAGATGAAACAGGCCGTCTTATCGTTTGTAGATGCTATTAGTATGAAATAATATATAGTAGTATATTGTAATGAAAGCAGGCACATATCGTGAGTAAAGGTGTTATTTATATGATTTTTTCGGCATTGGCGTTCAGTATACAAAACGTCATTGTCAAAGAATTATCGTATACGATGGGTACCGGAGAAATTGGATTTTTCCGTGGATTTCTCAGCGCGATTTTGATATTGGGACTGATGAAGGCACAGCATATTCATTTTTCCCATTGTGACAGAGGTGCGCTGTGGTTTCGGGGAATCGCCGGCGGCATTGGCATGATTTGTATTTTCTATGCCTTGCGGGGAATGCCTTTGGCTGATGTGTCTATTTTATCGCAGCTGTCTGCGTTTTTTGTCATGCTGTTTGCAGCTGTATTTCTCAAAGAAGTCTTGCCGAAAGGGGCAGGGCTTCCTTTGCTTGTCATTGTGGCCGGCGCGTGCTTGGTCGTACGGCCCTGGAACTTTGCGTCTTTTAACGTTTATTCCTTGTTTGTGCTGGCGCAGGCTGTCTGCGCGGCCGCGGCGTATACGACGATTAGTAGACTGACCGGTTCCGGCAAGCATCACCAGTATGAAATCGTGTTTTATTTCCTCTTTTGCGCAGCCGTCGCCAGTGCTGTGCTTATGGGATTTGATTTTAAAATCCCCAATTTACGGGAATGGGGATTTTATGTTTTATTGGGAATCGTTACGGTCATCGCGCAGATTTGGATGACGGAAGCGTATGCCAATGCCAATCCTGTCGTCGTCAGCTTTGTCGCGTATATCGGCGTATTTTTTAACGCCTTGTGGGGATTTGTCATTTTCAATGAATTCTTGACGCTCATGACAATCGTCGGTGGGATTTGCATTGTCGGCGGCTCGATGTATTTGACGAAGCTGAAACATGATGCAGCTGCTGTCAAACCGTCTGTAACGGTTCGCAGCATTAAAGGAGATACGAAATAATGAATGGAAAGACAATTTCGGAAACGCATATAAAAGTACTCTTTTTCGTTCTCCTAGTAGCCTTGTTGGGCGGCATACATATAGTACTTCCTGATTTTTATCAAACAGTTTGGGATTTATCCATCAGCGGTAACATGGACGGCACGATTGACTATTTGCGCTCTTTTGGCGTATGGGCTATGGTCGTCAGCATGATTATTGACATAGTCATCAATATTGTCGGTTTTTTGCCGTCCATTTTTATTTCTACGGCCAATGGCGTTTTGTTTGGCATTGGCACTGGGACAGTCGTATCTTGGCTGGCTGAAACGATAGGCGTTATTATTAGTTTCTTTTTTATGCGGACGCTGTTTCGAAATAAAGCGAAACAAGTCATTGAAAAGAGCCGTATGCTTAGCAAACTGGATGAATACAGTACGCTCAAAGCCATGATTATTGCGCGTGCCGTGCCGTATTCACCGAACGGGCTTGTGACGGCCTTGGGAGCGCTCAGCCATATCAGCTATCGGGATTATGCAATTGGCTGTTTGATTGGCAAGCTGCCGTCCGTAGCTGTGGAAGTTATCGTCGGGCATGATGTCGTCATGATGGAAGAACATTCACTGCGGCTGACCATTCTGGTTGTTTTGGTATCTGTTGTCTACGGCGGTCTGTGGTATTGGAACAGGCGCCGCAACGCGAAAAAAGTGCTGATGCAAATGGAAAAGGACATGAAGGATGAAAAAGGACGGTCGTAATTAGGCATAGATACCTCTGAATATGGGACAGATTCCCATGTTTGGAGGTGTTTTTTTGGGCTTTTTATACAAAAAGGAGAAGATATGGTACGAAGCATGACTTCCGGCAGTCCGATTCGATTGATTTTATCGTTTACGGTGCCGCTTTTAATTGGCAATGTATTTCAACAATTTTATAATATTGCCGACATTATTATCGTCGGCCGCATTATTGGTGTGCATGCCTTGGCGGCTGTAGGGGCGGCCGGGCCGCTGTTTATGGCGTTGATCGGCCTGACGATTGGGCTGTCTTCCGGCTTTTCGGTCATTACGGGACAGCGGTTCGGCGCCGGTGATGAAGCAGGCGTGCGTCATTCTGTGGCGATGTCGGCCATGCTGGCTGTTGGTATTACGGCAATACTAACGGCTGCTGCAGTCACTCTCATGCCGCAAATCATGATTTTGATGAATATTTCTGATGAACTGTACGATGACTCGTATCATTATATTATCATCATTGCCTACGGCATTATTGCCATGATGATGTATAATCTGCTGTCGGCCATTTGCCGTGCCTTAGGAGACAGTCGGACGCCGTTATACTTTTTGATGGTGTCTTCCGTGCTGAATGTCGGCTTGGCGCTGCTGTTTATTCAGCAGTTTGGCTGGGGCGTTCCCGGCTCGGCTATTGCCCTGGTTATTGCGCAGGGTATCTCTGCTGTATTGTGCTTTGGCTATATGCTCAAACGGTTTCCCATGCTGCGCCTGACTCGCCGTGACTGGGTCTGGGACAAGGCGTTTGCTTGGAAGCATCTGCGTTTGGGCCTGCCGATGGCAGCACAGTTTACGATTATTTCATTGGGCATTTTGGCTATTCAGTCGATTTGTAATACCTTTGGGCCGGAAACGATTGCCGGTTTTGTCTCTGCGACGCGTATTGAACAGCTGGCATTACAGCCTATGGTTTCCTTCGGCATTGCGATGGCCGTATATTC
>CAVKOP010000193.1:0-3366 GCA_963657835.1 Lachnospiraceae bacterium
AAATATTAGTAGCGTTGTTTGCAATAGCCTGGTTCGTTTCATAGAGCTGGCCGCCGTTAACGGCATCGGTAGAGCCTTTTTCAACTTTGCCGTCAGCTACATTGGTAATCGTCTGGTTATTGGCATTGAGGCCATCTTTGCTGACATAGGTCTTATCGCCAATGGAAAGGCCGTCGTTGGTAACCTTGGTGTCTCCTGCTGTCAAGCCTTCTTTAGTAAGAGATACGTTATCTCCCACAGTGATACCATTCGTATCCATCTTCGTATCGCCAGTAGTGACACTATCCAGCTTCAAATCCTTATTCAGGCTGACTTTGTAATCCGTGCCACCAGCTTCATTAGTTCCTGAACCATCAACCTTGATATTAGAGTCTCCTTCAGAAACACTGCTATGTTTACCAGCTGTCTGTTCTACTTGTGTGACACGATCTCCCAAATTCTTCACGTCACCTTTAATATTGGTAATGTCAGATTTAATATTGGTTATATCTCCTTTAATATTGGTGATATCCCCTTCTACTTTGGACACGCGATCGTTAGTTTCTTTGAGCTGGCTGCCGTTGACTGCATCCGTAGAATCTGCTGCAATACGGCCTGCTGCTACGCCACTGATTTTGCCATTCTGGTCTACTGTAACTGTATTATTAATCGTAACAGTTCCTTCTTTATCCAGTTTTACAGATGCCTTGTCATTAGAGATAGTATCTCCAGTAACATCTATATCTGCCAATTTAGCACCTTTATCTGCATATACTCTATCTTTTGTGGCAATATAACCTGTCGTATCAATTGTTCCATTGCTTCCGCTGATGCTGACATATTTACCGCTAATATCTCCTAAGAGGATATCTTTATTCAGACCAACTTTATACGTCTTTTGACCATCCTGATCCGTTTCTTCTACAGTAATGTTACTGCCGTTGACTACTTTCGTATGTTTACCGGCTTCCTGTTGTACGGCATGGAGCTGGCTGCCGTTGACTGCATCTGTGGAATCTGCTGCAATGCGTCCTGCTGCTACACCACTGATACGACCATTTTCGTCAATCGTAACTTTGCCAAGTTTTGCATTCTTAGAGGTAATCTGGCTGTAATTGCCGTCTGTATCTCCTACATATAATTCTCCGTCACGAAGCGCACTATTCTTATAGAGTACGCCGTTATTCAGTTTTACATTGCCAATGTCGCCACTAGTTGCTTTAACACTTCCATCTTTTTCTACAGAGAAATCTCCGCCAGCAGCATAGACGGCTCCTTTGGAGTTCACAAGGAATGGCATCTTTCCATTGGCTGCGGCTGTACCTACAGACAGATTATATTTAGCATTCAGTCCAATTGTCTGAACACTATTGACATTGATATTTTTGTTCAGTGCTACTTTAACTTTAGTATTTTCATTGCTTACTAAAACATTGTCATCGCCAGAGAAATCTACATAGTCTCCTGGTGCTACATTAGTAGCATCGATAGCGTTATTATTGGTTGACAAATTCCATCCTTTCTTTGCAACCGTTTCTACACCTTTCAACTGGCTTACATTGACCGCATCTGTATCATTGACACCAGCTTTGACATTGATGATACGGCGGGTAATTCCTGCTTCACCAGACTGACCTACGGATTTGCCGACAGAAACTACACCGTCATTGCCATCTACATCTAGAATGTCTCTCTTCGTTACCTGGCTGGCGTAGCCGAGAGCGGTAGAATTTCTCACACCAGATACATTTGCATAATAGCCGACAGCTAAGTTCTGTCCATCCCCTGCAGATGCATTCATGCCGAGAGCAATGCCCGTATTTCCTGCATGGGCCTTATTTCCCATCACCATAGAGCCATTGCCCGCGCTGGCATTGTTGCCGATGACAACAGAATCATTTCCACTATGTGTCTTCAATGCATCATTATTTCCAATGAGAATATTGTTTTTCCCGGTTACCTTATGATTATCTCCAATGATATGATTTCCATTGCCAGTCAAATCATTGTTATCACCCATGATAGTAGTAGCCTGGACATCCTTAGCCTTGTTATTGGAACCAATAATGGATGTATTGGTCGCATTGGTCACTTCGTTTTTATAACCGTTAATCATATCGTATTTAGAAACAGCATCACTAGTCCCAGTTAGTGTATTTCCTACACCGATGAGCTGAGATTTCTGTGCCCAGTCTGCTGTATTGGCACCACCGATAGCCAGTACAGCACCACCTGCCTCGGATTTAGCCACCACATTTTTCAAGGTTTCCTGTGCATTGGCTGCATCGTAAAATGTATTATCAAACACTACATCTGAAATATCCGTGACAGAATTTCTAATTTCATTTCCAGCACCATAAATCAATGCACCATTGGCATTGTTAGCCGTATTCGCAATACCGATAATACTATTAGCAAAACCAGAATAAGAAATTTTAGATTTAGGTACTGAATAAGATTCATTGCTATTTAATGTCCCAACGACAGTAGCACCAAAATTTTGCAATCCATAATAAGAAAAATAATCCATAGCGTATCCCATTCTTCCAGACTGGATGTTATAATCTCCAATTGTAGTCGTTAAAAATCCCTTTGTAAAACTATTGGTGCCAATCGTGGTCATATTAACCATATCCCCATAGGCTCCATCTGTATCAAAATGCCAATTATCCGTATCAATATTCTTGACATCTCCCATATTTCCTTTATATACGTGAGAGCCAATCATAATGCTGCCAGGACGAGCATAAGTATATGAACCGATAGCAATAGGACCTGGGGCATCTTGGGGCTCCCCATCATATGAAAAGAAATGCTCCTGTCTGTCATTCCAAACCCGGCTCACCGCACAATTACCAAAAGTGATAGATGCCGGTGCACTATTTATACCTAAGGCAGACTCAAGTCGAGCACCTGCACCATCTAATAAATATTTTTTGGCGGCTCTTTCCCCATTTTGCTTCACAGTTAATTCACCAACTGAGACACTACCATCCTTACTCTTAGTCACACCATTCTTTAACAGGTCATTTAAAGCACTGATATCAGCTGCATCAGCTTTAACGATTCCATCTTTGTCCACAGTGACAGCAGCTTGGACTGTCAGCCCTGAAAATCCCGTCAAAACGACAGCTGCCATGACTGCAGCCACTGACGCAGACTTAATTCGCCGCGAATCACTTTGGTGGCTTTTAGCAAATTCTGAAGCTACAACATAGCAATTTCTCGCTTTGCTCCATACGACTTTATATATCTTGTTCATATAGATATCCTCCTTCTTTTATACGTACTTTTCAAGCATTATTTCTGTTCACACAAAACCTTCCGACGTTTGTTAAACCAGCGTTTCCGGCAGTCATCACAACAAAAAGACCGGCGCCGGTCTTT
>CAVKOP010000194.1:0-1847 GCA_963657835.1 Lachnospiraceae bacterium
CCAAGCATTGGTGCATTTAGTACAAGCTAAAAAGTTGGGAGCTAAGACAAAACAGATGGAAACGCTCATGCTGCTGGACCAGTTATACCGGACGATAGACATGCTGCGCCAGTCGTATACAGAAATAGGAGTTTCTACAGATGGGACCAATGCTGGGACCGCTGCGAAACGTGCAGCATCCCAACCGGCACCGCATACGTTATTAGAACATCGGCAAACCAATTCCGGCAGCCAACAACCGACAAACGGCGGCAATACTACGAGCAACATGGGGACGTACATGAAAGCTGCGGCAATCGGAGCCGTTACAGGCGCCGTAGCCAATACCCTGCTGGGACGCCATGACGTGCAGGCCCGTGATGATATGCTTGATTTGATGCGCAGTGACAATGTCATGGCAGAAGAACCAGATACTCTGTCAGATGCGGATGAATATGAAGAAAATGATGATACAACGTATAATGACGATGCGTCAGACAATACATCGTATGATGAAGACGATACAGCAGACGACAATGCCGATGATACATCCTATACGGATGACGATGCCAGTGAAGATTGGTCCAACGATGACGACTATGATAACAGCGATGCGGACAGTTCCTTTGATTTTGATGACGGCGATGATGATTTCTTTTAAATGTCATATTTGTTATTGCTATACTAAGCGCTACGAAGCTGTATGAGCTGGTAAATGCAGCGATTTTTTGTCACTTTGGTTACTAGCTTCAAGCTGCTAAAAATTTGATGGACTTAGTTTTGACCTTGTGTAAAATGGCTTTGGAGATAACTTGAGGTGACGTAAAAGTTGCAAAGTATTGATGATGAATCAAAAGGCACAAAAACAAAAATTGAATTCAAGGCAGTGGAAAAGACCGCTTGATATGGCGGTCTTTTTTTGTGAGCATGTTCTCGTGGATATAATTTACTTGCTATGGATATAATAAGTATGATATAGTAATATATATTAGATGCGTGGGGTGAGTAAAATGGATACAAGTAAGTATACATTGCAGTGTGAAGGGAATATACTGTGTTCAGTTTTATGTCATGCCGTATGTTTTTATAAATGGGGGGGGGTATATTTATACAAATAAAAAGATAAAAAATGCTATTAAACAAGAAAAAATGAATACTATGAGGCAGTTTTATGCCTATAAATGACAGATGCATGTGCAGGCTGTCATTTTTTATTGTATAAATATAATAAGAATAATAAATAACATAGAAAAATATATTACTATAGGTATTGAATCGAAAAATATAAATGAGTTTAAATTTATGATTTACTGAGACATACGTCTGTCTGCTGCTTTTTGTATAATACGCTTAAAGGCAAATCAAGATGAGGTGATGGGATGGAACACTCAAAATATGACAGACTGTTGGAAGTATTTTTTCGAAGTATTCGAGGCGAAGATCTGTCTATTCAGAAATTAGCAGAAGAATACGGGGTTTCTACCAAAAGCATCAGCCGCAGCATCAACGACTTAAGAGCGTTTTTTGCAAACCATAGAGCCTTAGTGGGGCAGGCAGAACTTGTTTACTCTAGTCAGACACGATGTTATCGGCTGTATATGGACGAATTTCTTACCAATAAAGAATTGTTTGCTGTCGTAGAAGTTCTTATCGGTGCCAGAGCATTTTCCAAAGAAGAACTGCTGACATTGACGGGCAAGCTGAAGAAATTTACTACCGTAGAAGACCGACCCAAACTAAACGAACTTATTCGTAAGGAACTGTATCATTACGCGGAAGTAAAACATGACTGTGAAAGCGTCATGGATACGCTGTGGAAATTAATCAACTGCATAACAGAAAAACGGGAAGTGACTATCGAGTATTAC
>CAVKOP010000194.1:1857-2709 GCA_963657835.1 Lachnospiraceae bacterium
TTGGCGCACGCATCGCATACGGCCGGTATCGCTCATGTTTACGGATTATTATTTTTATCTGATTGCCTTCAAAGTAGATGAAGAACCGGATAAGCCGTTTTATTTTCGGGTAGACCGTATTAAACACATTACGGCGCATCGAAATAATATTGGCAATACTACAGAAGAATTTGACGAAGGGCTGCTGCGGGAACGAAGCCTGTTTATGTGGCCGGGAAAACTGAGAACTATCCGCTTTCAGTATACCGGGCCGTCTGTACAGGCTGTCCTTGACAAATTGCCGACGGCTAAAATCATTGAATGTACTGCCGGGACATATTTGCTGGAAGCAGAAGTCTACGGTGACGGCATCAAAATGTGGCTCCTAAGCCAAGGCAGACGTATCAAAGTGCTGGCCCCAGCTGAGTTTGTCCAAGAGATGCGGGCGGAAATCACGGCGATGTATGAGATGTATGAAATGAAAAAATAGCTCTAAAAATATATTAATCATTGGAGGAATAAATATGGAAACGCTAGAAATGAGGCTAGAAAAAATAGAGAAGAATTTCCAAAAGCAAAGTAATTTACTGTTTCAGGAAAGAAAAAATGTTTATATTGTAAATGCTGGCAACATGAATCATGGCAAAAGCAGTATGTTCAATTCATTACTTGATAAAGAGGCTTTTAAAGCGGCAGATATTAGAACTACTGTAGCATGTAACGAAGCTGTGTATAAGAAAAATATTATTTTTGTGGATACTCCCGGTATTGGTGCTAATGCAGGAGATGACAAGACTGCTTTGCAAGCGTATAAGAAAGCCAATTTAATTCTTTTTGTACATAATCCGTCAGTAGGAGAGTTGCATGAATTAG
>CAVKOP010000194.1:2719-3360 GCA_963657835.1 Lachnospiraceae bacterium
GAATTATTTCCTAATTCCAAGTTTTTCTGGAAACGATTTTGTCTTGTGATGACATATAAAGAAACGGATAAAGACATGTCGCATGAAATAATTAAAAATGATATTAAAACAAGGCTAAAAAAACAATTTCAAGCCCCTGATTTTCCTATTTTTCAAATTTCTAACACAAGATATCAAAAGGGAAAACGGGAGAATAAACAAACGATGGTTGCCAAAAGCGGGATTCCTGAATTGCGTGCATATATAGATCGGCGGATTGAAGATTTGCAGAAAGATAATGTATTATTGCGGCAAAGACGGTTTGAAAAATTAAAAACACAAAATTATGATATAGTTATTCAATTAAGAAGTGAAGTTGAACGGCAAAAACGGCAAAAAGAAGAACAAGCCAAAGAAGAAAGCCGAAATGTATTGTCGAACATTAAACGATATGAACAACAATATCAAAATTATTGTAAACAGCAGACAGCAAACATATTAAAGCTTGATGTACTGAAGAAGAAACGTGATGAATTACAAGAAAAATGGGAACGGGAACGTTACTAAATAAAAATGTTAATTATTAAAGGTGTATAGAAAGGAGAAATATATGTTTATAGCAGGCGCAGTAGTAGGGGTAGTAGGAGTGGTAGTTGCTGGAC
>CAVKOP010000195.1:0-3345 GCA_963657835.1 Lachnospiraceae bacterium
GCTCTTATCTATTCTCTTTGCGATGACCGGCCTGGGCATTGCCATCTTTTTGTTTGGACAAATCCCGTATATTTCTTTGATTATATGCGGATCTTGGGCTTCATACAGCCTCTTAAAGAAAAAAATACAACTAGACAGCCAGGTTTCTGTTTTTATTGAATCCTTTTCGATGGTTCCTCTCTCACTGGCCTTTATACTTTGGAGTGAATGGAACGGCTGCGGTGCTGTCGGCGTATTTCATGGCTGGCAGTACTTGCTGCTGCCGGCAACAGGCGTCGTCACAGCGATACCTATGCTGTTGTTTACAGCTGGGCTGAAGGGCACGCCTGTTACGGTATCCGGTATTTGCATGTATTTGGCTCCCAGTATTTCTCTTGTCATCGGACTGCTCAGCGGCGAACCGTTGACACAGCCGCTGCTCGTGACTTTCATATTTACCTGGATTGCTGTAGTTCTCTATATTGCAGGCATTTTCAGCATGATTAAAAAAATGAAAACAGCCGTTCAATAACATTCCTAGATTTCCAGCGTTCTTCTTTCACTGCAAACTATAAACGAACAACTGCAAGTAAGGGGGACTGCCGCTTCGTGCGGCAGTCCCCCCTTTTTCATTTGTTTCATAATGGTACTATAAAAATTATCGATGTACTTTTTCATCAAGCCAATCGACAGCATCCCCCATCATGTTGGTGGTAACAAAATGACCCAAGCCATCGTATGTCAGCCATTTGCTGTCAACATTTTTTGTATCGCGGAGTTTAGCCATATATAAATCCTGGGCATGACTATCGACGACATTATCGGCCCCGCCATTGAGGGCCAACACGGAACGCCCTGCCAGCCGCTGTGTATGCAAGTACGGATCCATAGTCTGCAGCTGCCGCAGCAAAAACGGGTAACTGCGCGGTTTGTCAATATGAAGGGCCGCACGGAAACGCCGTTCCGATTCATCCCACCAGCCAGAACCATTGAGGGCAACAGCAGTGCAAAATTCATTGTAATGCGTCATAACGCCCAATGATGTAAACCCGCCCATCGAATGGCCCATGACAGCCAACGGCACGCCGGGACGCCAAGAGGCAATATATTTGAGGTGCATTGGCACTTCACGGATATTTTGAAAAATAGTCTGCCAAAACGCACTGTATGACGACGGCGCATTATAATCAATCGTTCCCCGTTCGCCATGATTGACTGCATCCGGAATCAACACATCATATCCATACGCAGCCAACAAATGGCCTCGTACAGCCTGGTATTCTTTTTGAGATGACCAGCCATGATAAAACAATACCACGCCTTTCGGCATATCACCGCTTGTAATTTGCAAACACGGTATTCCTTCTACATACACTTTCTTTTCTTGAATCATTCGCTATCCTCACCACAGTTATCTATTTTTATTGCGCAGAGCTAATGGTTTATCCAGCAATTCAGCCCATACAAGCCCTGCATAAATGTCTTTCACTTCCGGCTCAATCGTACTCCAAGGTTCCGGCTGCACCATATGCGGTACAGTCATAGTCGCTGCTGCACCAGGTTTAGGCACAGCAGCTGCCAGCGGCGTATGGGACGCACTTACCGGATGCGCCGCAGCCGGCTGCACCGTTGTTTCTTCTCTGGGTACGACTGGCGTTTGTTTTTCTTTTGTATCCGAAGTACCTGCCGTCGTCTTTACAGGCTGCTGCAGCGACTGCCGTCTTCGTTTTACTTCTTCTTTGCGGGGCGGAATGGGAATCGGTCCTTTACGGTTCGGATAGTTCCGTCTGCGCCGCAGCAAATCCGGCAAAACAGCCGCAACAGCCATAATGATAATGAGCCAAATATAATCCATGCTCTCACCTACTTCGTATCAGGATCTGTCGTCCGTCCTTTATGCTGCTCTTCTGCAGGAGCTGCCGGTTTAGCTTTGGGTACGCCAGCTTGGGCAACAGCCTTACGCATCTGCGTATCTGCCATAATATTTTTCATATTATAATAATCCATGACGCCCAGCTTGCCTTCACGCAGCGCCTGTGCCAGCGCCAGCGGGACTTCAGCCTGCGCTTCTACTACTTTAGCCTGCATTTCCTGCGTATATGCCTGCATTTCTTGTTCTTTGGCAACAGCCATGGCCCGGCGTTCTTCGGCTTTTGCCTGCGCAATCTGCTTATCCGCTTCGGCTTGGTCTGTCTGCAGACGAGCACCAATATTACGGCCTACATCTACATCCGCAATATCAATAGAAAGGATTTCAAACGCCGTACCTGCATCCAGTCCTTTGCTCAGCACGGTTTTAGAAATTTCATCTGGATTTTCCAATACCTGCGAATGATCGGCTGCCGAGCCGACACTCGTGACAATGCCTTCGCCAACACGGGCAATGACCGTCGCTTCCCCAGCGCCGCCGACCAACCGGTCAATATTGGCGCGGACAGTAACACGAGCACGCACTTTCAGCTCAATGCCGTTTTGCGCCACAGCCGAAATAAACGGCGTTTCAATGACTTTAGGATTAACGCTCATCTGCACGGCTTCCAATACGTCACGGCCAGCCAAATCAATTGCGCAGGCCCGTTCAAAGGTCAGCGACATCGTAGCCCGGTGCGCTGCAATCAACGCATCTACGACACGGTCTACATCGCCGCCGGCCAAATAATGCGCTTCCAACTGATTGACGTTGACGTCCAAACCGGCCTTATTGGCTTTAACCAACGGCAGGATAATCTTGGACGGTACAACACGCCGCAGCCGCATGCCAATCAAATTGACAATACCAACTGATACACCGGCTGCCATGGCAGAAATCCACAACCCAATCGGCACAAAATGTAAAAACAGGGAAATGACAATGATGGCTGCAACAATAATAAACAAGGGGACAGCCAGTATCGTTAAAATAGACATAAAAACCTCCTTTGCATACTACGCATCCCGTTTAGGAACCGGCTCTACGGTGATACAATATCCCACGGTTTTAATGACGCGAATCTCTGTATCCCGCGGAATGTAATCACTGCCGGCAGCTTTGGCCTCTACCCGTTTGCCGTCAATACGCACAAAACCGCTGGGCTTCAAATCCGTAATCGTTTTGCCTCTTTTGTACAAATACCGGCTTTTATCTTCATGTGACGTATATCCCTTTTCTTTAGTAGAACGGTTCTTCAGCGCCACTTTTGATACTAAGCGGCTCTTCGGCAGCCGTTTGCCGATACAATAAAAAAGTATCAATGACAGCACGGTACCGCCGGCTAAAATATAAACGGCATCAATAGTTGCGCCCAGCATGTAAAATAAGCTGCCAAAAAGGAGCAGCACGCCAAGAATACCGAAAACACCTACACCTGGTGCTGCCAGCTCCAAGGC
>CAVKOP010000196.1:0-3339 GCA_963657835.1 Lachnospiraceae bacterium
CGCCGGATGCAGTGCGTTCGCCGGAAAAACAGAAGATGGCAAACCGATTTACGGACGCAACTTTGACTACAAAATGGACATGACAGCGGTCTTAATCCGGACAGCGCCGAAAAACGGCTACCGCTCTATCGGTCTGGCCGATGCTGGCTGGGTCGGCTACGGCATTGGCAGTCTGGATGATGATAAGACAGACTTGTCTGCCGCCGTCGGCATGCCGTATTTAATCATGGACGGCATGAATGAAAAAGGCCTCGCTGTCAGCGTATTAAAATTGGATGGGCAACCCACACATCAGCGCACAGGAAAGAAAAAAATCACGACGACGGCAGCGCTGCGGTTGATGCTGGACAGGACAGCCACTGTCGATGAAGCCATTTCCCTGCTTCGCCAATATGATATGCAGTCCAGTATGGAAACAGCCAATTTCCATTTCTTACTCAGTGACGCAACAGGTAAAAACGTGGTGCTGGAATACACAATCAATGAAATGACGGTTATCGATGCCAACTATGTGGCCAATCATTATTTAGCACCCAACATGCACGGCTTGGGCCATGCCTATGACCGGTTTGCTGTATTAGCAGCCGCAATGAAATTTAAGAAAAATATACTCACTCCCAATGAAGCCATGTCACTGCTCGAATTGGTCAGCCAGCCGGAAACGCAGGAAGCTACTAGCATGACCCAATGGTCTGTCGTCTATAACTTGCACGATTTGACGGCCAGAGTCGCTGTCCGCAGAAATTACGATACTTTTTTCAATTTCTCCATAGACGATATTTACCAAAACAAACAGACAAACTAACATCTTCTTCAAACTCCAAACGTCTTTCTCTTCCTGCCTATATACCTATATACCTATATACCTATATACCTTGGTATAATAGCATTCCTGCCCATCTTTTGCTACAATAAAACTGTCAAAGGAACCCCTTCCAAAATCCCCTTTGCTTATAGTTTAACTTCCTTCCACCTCTTCAAAAAATACACCTAGCAGAAAGGACTCTCTTCACCCACAGGGAAGAAAGTCCTTTTTGTTGTGTACGTATAGTATTATACCAGTTTTCCAATTACTTCATCTGCTGCCAATTCATTCCAAAGCAGCTGCATGACTGCTAAAATAAGCAAAATGGTCAAGCCCAGCCGCATGTAGGAAGAACGCGTAATCCAATCAAAGGGCGGCCGTTTTTTGCGTTCTGTTATCTGATACTGCACGTCGTCTTTTTTATTTAAAATACGAAAATGCCGTGCTTCTTTGAAAGCGGAAAATACACCGCTAAAATTCATGGTTACATAGACTTGAGAATCTTCCATGCCTACGAGAGCTATTTCCCGCAGACGCTGGCAAAATACTTCCAGGAAATCACCGTCTGCACAGGCACTGGAAAATGCAAAAAATTCAATTTCACATTCCCGAATGCCTTCTTTCATAGAAATTTTCAAAAAAGGATACTGCTGCTGTAAAGAATCTCTCCAAGCATCTACTTTTTCCCGTACCGTTGCAGGCCATGTATACCGAACAGCTTGTTTGGGAGCAAACGAAATTTCACCGGAGATAGTCAGGCGATAATCGCCGTAATAATGACGAAGCCGTGTTTTCCAATTCATTGCCGTCCCTCCTTAGGATAATTTGGTGCCGCATGCGGGACAATATACCGCTTCTTGGGGCACTGTTTCACCGCAATGCGGACAGTGCCGCTTTGCATCTGCCGACTGCGGCGGCAAAGCTTCTTTCCACTCACCGTCCAAAACAGGAGCTTCGCTGCCGCTCATGCGGTCCATCCGCTGTTCTACTTTGTCCATTCGTGAATGCAGTTCTGCTTCCGATACAGCGACGCGCTCTTTCAAGCGGTCTGTTTCCAAACTCGTCCGTTCTATACGATGTTCTGCTGTCAAATCTTTCAAGACAGCAATAATAATGGCTGCCAGCAGCGGACTAATCAAAAGGGAAAACAATCCCCAAAGGATAGGGCTGCGGCCGCGCTTACTGGCAAAGTAAGCAACTAACGCACAAAATATAATATATAAAACGATAGACATAGTTCCACCTCACTTTTTTACTATATATTTATTATACAAAACACGCTTTCCCTTGTATAGGTACAACTGACAGGTTTCCGTTTGCCGGTATAAAAAGCCCTCTTATCAGCTGTTAGACTAATAAGAGGGTTGAAAAGCATTTTTTATTTTAAAAGATTATTGTCCGTGAAATAATCAATGCGCATCGCTTTACGTACATCAGCCAATGTCTGATTTGCTTTTTCAGCTGCTTTAGCCGTGTTGACGCGAAGCATGTCATATACATCAGGCAGGCGTTTTTCCCAAGCATGGCGGCGTTCACGAATAGGCTGCAGTTCTGCCTGCAACACATTATTCAGGAACTTTTTGACTTTGACATCGCCCAGGCCGCCGCGCTGGTAATGGGCTTTCAATTCATCCAAGCCGCTGTATTCCGGTAAAAATTCAGGGAAATATTCTGGTTTGCAGAACGCATCCAAATAGGTAAATACCGTGTTGCCTTCCAAATGCCCCGGATCTTCACGGCGTAAATGCGTCGGATCGGTAAACATAGACATGATTTTTTTCTGAACCACTTCCGGTTCATCCGACAAATAAATGCAGTTGCCTATGGATTTGCTCATTTTCGCTTTGCCATCAATCCCCGGCAGCCGCAGGCATGCTTTGTTCTTTGGCAGAATAATTTCCGGTTCCGTCAATGTTTCTCCATAAACACTGTTAAATTTATGGACAATTTCTTTGCATTGTTCCAACATCGGCAGCTGATCTTCTCCGACGGGAACGGCTGTTGCCCGAAATGCTGTAATGTCTGCAGCCTGGCTGACAGGATAGCAGAAAAAGCCTAAAGGAACACTGGCTTCAAAGTTTTTTTGCTGAATTTCTGATTTAACAGTCGGGTTGCGCTGCACACGAGCTACTGTAACAAGATTCATATAATAGACCGTCAATTCGGGAAGTGCCGGAACCATCGACTGAATAAAAATAGTGGATTTTTCCGGGTCAATGCCGCAGGCCAAATAATCCAACGCAACCTGCATGACATTTTGCCGTACCTTTTCCGGATGTTCTGCATTATCCGTCAATGCCTGTGCATCGGCAATCATAAAATACAATTCATCATATTCGCCAGAATTTTGCAATGCAACACGTTCCTGCAAAGAACCAACATAATGCCCTACATGAAGATGGCCTGTAGGACGGTCACCTGTTAAAATAACTTTTTTCATACCTTGCTCCTTTGTAAAAGCATACCAAAATCCATACTACAAAAATATGTCTGGTAAACAGTTTATCTGTATTCAAATTTTTACATTCTACGTT
>CAVKOP010000197.1:0-3327 GCA_963657835.1 Lachnospiraceae bacterium
TGTTCATACAATTCTGTAATAATGGTAGCTGTGCAGCCGACCGGTTTAAACAAGATAAAAATCGGGGCTGTTGTATCCAGCGTGCCGCCAATGCGGTGATGATCTACAACGCTGACGATTTCTGCTTCATCAATGCCGTCGATAATTTGTTTCTTTTCGTTGTGGTCTACCAGCATGACCTGCTGTTTTTCCACAGCAGCAATACAGTCAGCACAAACCATGCCGACATATTTGCCGTCATCTACGACAGCATACTGGCCGCCAGCCGGTACATCATGGCCATTGTCCTTCGTGCTGAAGAACAAATCCGGGTCGTGCATCAATTCTTTGACTGTATCCAGTTCTGCACCTGTCACTGTTTTGATAAATTCTTCTGCCAAGCTGGCACGGTCTACGACACCGACAAAATTGCCATTGTCAGCTACCGGTGCTACTGAGCTTTCGTGAGCAGCAAACCAGTTAGCTGCATCTTTCAGGCTGGCACTGACTTTCAAGGCTTCTACGTCCGTATGAACAGCATCGCCGACTTTGACATAAAAATCCTTGACAAGAGGCTGTGCTTCTACATGGAAATAATCCAATGCAAACGCTGTTTCCTTATTGATTTCACCTGCACGGACAGGAACAGCGTCTACGCCCTGCAGCTGCTGTAATTTTGCATATGCAATAGAGGAACAAATAGAGTCTGTATCCGGGCTCTTATGTCCTGTAACAAAAATCTGCTTTGCCACGATAAATCACCTCATACATAAAATTATACTGCTAATACTCATGCCAACGTATCCCGGCCACGGTCCGTTCGGGGATACGCCAGCAACTATATCATTAATTATATCACAAAACTCTTAGCCTTTACGAGTCGTCATCAATTCCTGAATATGAGCAACGACTTCGTCAATGCTCTTGGCACCTAAATCACCTTTGGAACGGTCACGAAGTCCCAAGGTACCGTTTGCCATTTCTTTATCGCCGACGACAGCCATGTACGGTACTTTTTCCATCTGTGCCTTGCGAATCTTGTAGCCGATTTTTTCGCTGCTTTCATCGACTTCAGCACGAATGCCTGCTTTTTTGAACTTCTTGGCCAGTTCTTTGACATATGCCAAATGTTTATCAGAAATCGGCAGGAATTTAATCTGTACCGGAGCAAGCCATACTGGGAAAGCACCGGCATAGTTTTCCGTCAAGACACCGAGGAACCGTTCAATAGAACCGAATACCGTACGGTGAACCATGACAGGACGATGTTTCTGGCCGTCTTCACCGATATAGGTCATATCAAACCGTTCCGGCATGAGCATATCGAGCTGAATCGTGCCGCACTGCCATGTACGTCCGATAGAGTCTTTGACATGGAAGTCCAGTTTCGGGCCGTAGAATGCGCCGTCGCCTTCGTTGACCTGGAACGGAACGCCTTTTTCTTCGATAACTTCACGCAGCGTATTCGTTGCCAATTCCCAAATTTCATCAGAGCCCATGGAGTCTTCCGGACGTGTAGACAATTCAACATGGTATTCCAAGCCGAATGTCTTGTATGCTTTGTCGATGAGGTCCATAACACCGGAAATTTCCTGTTTCATCTGGCTCGGCAGCATGAAAATATGCGCATCATCCTGCGTGAAGCAGCGTACACGGAACAAGCCGTGCAGTGCCCCGTGCAGTTCATGACGGTGGACAATGCCCAATTCTGCCATGCGCATCGGAAAATCACGATAGCTGTGAACGTTGCTTTTATACACGAGGATGCCGCCCGGACAGTTCATCGGTTTGATAGCATACGGCTGTTCATCAATCGTCGTAAAGTACATGTTGTCGCGGTAATGATCCCAGTGGCCGGACTGTTCCCAAAGCTGGCGGTTCAAAATGAGCGGCGTCATGATTTCATCATAATCTGCTTCGTCATGCAGTTCATGCCAGAATTTAAGCAAGTTGTTACGCAGTACCATTCCCTTCGGATGGAAGAACGGGAAGCCAGGGCCTTCTTCATGGAAGCTGAAAAGGTCGAGCTGTTTTCCCAGCTTACGATGGTCACGTTTTTCTGCTTCTTCCATCATCTTCAAATAAGCTTCCAAATCAGATTTCTTTTCAAATGCCGTGCCGTAAATACGCTGCAGCATCTTGTTTTTTTCATCGCCGCGCCAGTATGCACCTGCGACCGTGCGGAGTTTAAAAGCTTTGACCTGACCGGTTGTTTCACAGTGCGGGCCTGCGCAAAGATCTACGAAATCGCCCTGACGGTACAGCGAAATAACAGCGTCTTCCGGTAAATCTTCAATCAATTCTACTTTATAATCCTGACCTGCATCTTTAAACAGTTTCAATGCGTCTTCGCGGGATACGACTTCTTTCGTAAGAGGCAAATTTTCTTTGACGATTTTTGCCATTTCTTTTTCAATCGCTTCAAAATCATCCTGCGTAAACCGATGTTCCGTATCCATATCATAATAAAAGCCGTTTTCGATAGACGGGCCAATAGCGAATTTTACGCCCGGGAACAAATGCTGGATAGCCTGCGCCATAATGTGAGATGCTGTATGGCGAAGTGTATCTTTCCCTTCCTGTGCGTCAAAAGTAAGAAATTCTACCGTCGAGCCGTCAACGATTGGTTCTCTCAAATCGGTGACTTCCCCATTTACTTTTGCGACTAACACTTTTCTTGCCAGACTATTGCTGAGCTGTTTGACAGCATCGTACAACGAAATGCCATCGGCAAATGACTTTTTGCTGCCATCTTTTAACACTAATTCTGCCATTACAAACATCCTCCTTAAAATAAAAAGCTCCCGTCCTCAAGGGACGAGAGCATACTCACGTGGTTCCACCCTAGTTCAGCAGACCAGGCTACTGTACTCAAGCGCGGTAACGGAACGACCGGACTGCCATACTCTGATTCCGGCAGTCAGCTCCAAGGCGGTAATACACTAAGGCATCAAAAGCACTCACACCATCTATGCTTCTCTCTGTATAACACCATACTAGGTATCATGTCCTTGTCACAGCTTGTATATAACTATTTCATGCACATCTCTATGCATGCGTAAATTATACGACTGGAATACAGCCTTGTCAAGAGGTGAAACGCACAATGCACTAGACTATGCAGCATGATGCTTTTCTGGCGCCGTATAGTATCGGCACGCTGGATTACATCCGTTTTTTTTCGCATTTAAGCGACAATATTTTCATTCGTTTCTCTTTTATTGTTGCGAAGATTATAGTATGATAAATTTAAAGAGAAGGTATATCAAACGGAAACATCAAAGATTTACCAATGAGTATTAATGAAAAATCCAAAATCAAAGACAAATCGGCAGGATAACTGAAGTC
>CAVKOP010000198.1:0-2694 GCA_963657835.1 Lachnospiraceae bacterium
AGCGCACGCCTGATAAGCGTGAGGTCGGTGGTTCAAGTCCACCTAGGCCCACCATAGAAGCCATCGTTGGAAGAAATTCCGAAACGATGGTTTTTTTTTGCTCCCAATATGATATAATATCGTAATCACCAGGATATACACAGGCTGGAAAGGATGACAAGAAATGACGGAAAGCGAACTTCAACTGCAGCAGCTGGCGCAATCGATTGGCAAGGCGCGAAAACAGGCAGGCTGTGCGGTACCGATGGGTACAGCAGGCGGGCAGGCAGATATTCCCAATCTGGGGGGAGAAGCACGTCATAAAGACTGCCTGGTCAGTATGCTTGCCAGCGGCAGTAAAGGCAATGCGGCATACATTCGCTGCGGCAGCACGCATATTCTGATTGATGCCGGCATCAGCTGTCGCCGTATCGAAAAAGGATTGCAGCAGTATGGCAGCTCCTTGGCTGATTTAGATGCCATCTTTATTACGCACGAACATGCAGACCATGTTAACGGCATTACGACCTTGTTAAAGCGCACGCAGATACCCGTTTATACGACGCAGGAAACTTGGCAGGCCATGGGGAGAAAAATCGAAGAATTTCCAGACCGCTTTGTCCGGTTGACGCGGCGCGTAGGCCTAAAAGACATTCAGGTCGTGCCCTTTGCCATCTCGCATGATGCGGCCCGGCCCGTAGGCTATACGGTATATCATGGTGACAGCAAGATTACCTTGGCAACCGATTTGGGATATATCAGCCAAGACGTCGAACAGGCAGCGGCCTATTCGGATATTTTGATTTTAGAAGCCAATCATGATGAAGAAATGGTCAAAAACGGCCCCTATCCGTATGCTCTGCAAAACCGCATCCTCAGCCGTTGGGGCCATCTGTCCAACCGGACGGCGGCCGCATTTTTGGCGCAGCTTCCGACGAAACACATGATGTGTGTTCTGCTGGCGCACCGCAGTGAAAAAAACAATACGCCGGCCTTGTCGCTGCATACCGTGCGGTCTGTTTTGGGACAGCATGGCAAAGTAGTCGGTCAGGACATCTTGCTGCGGCTGGCATGCCAGCACGGACAGGTACGCTATCAAGAAGGAGGAGATTGTGAATGAAACGCAACCACATCATTACAGCAGCCGTAGCTGTTGTTCTTATTGCTGTCGGGGTCATCGGCGGCTTTAAAATTCACGATACGTTTTTCCGCGTTCCCGGAGCGTATCAGGGAACGATGAACCAACTGAAAGAACCGACTAAATCAGAATCGATTTCTGATGCGAGAAATACAGCTGTCGTACAGGCAGCTAAAAAAGTAAGTCCGGCAGTCGTCGGGATTACAACTAAAGTGTATAACAGAGACTTTTTTAATCGTAAAGTATTAGTCGGCGAAGGCGTCGGCTCCGGTATTATTTTTGATAAGGCCGGCTATATTGCGACCAATAACCATGTTGTCGGAACGAGCAAGACCGTTATCGTTTCCCTGGCAGATGGGCAGAGTACAGAAGGTACTGTCGTAGGCCGAGATGAAAAGACCGATTTGGCTGTTGTCAAAATCAACATGGACAACCTTCCTGTCGCAGAATTTGGTGATAGTGACTCCCTGCAGGTCGGCGAACCGGCTATTGCTATCGGCAACCCCTTGGGACTTGAATTTCAAGGAACTGTTACGGCCGGTGTCATCAGCTCTATGAACCGCACGATTGGCGCAGAAGGACAGAGCATGAAGCTGATTCAGACGGATGCGGCTATCAATCCAGGCAACTCCGGCGGCGCCCTGGTCAATGCAGACGGCCAAGTTATCGGCATCAACAGTGCCAAAATTTCCAAAGAAGGCGTAGAAGGCCTGGGCTTTGCCATTCCGATTAATGCAGCTCGCCCCATTTTGGAATCCCTCATCAAAAACGGCAAAGTTGCCCGTCCGTATTTAGGATTGTACGGATTGGACCAGCAGATGGCAGCACGCTTTGGCATGAAGCTGAACGTCGAAGGCATTTATGTGTATAAAGTCGTTGCTGGCGGCCCATTGGACAAAGCAGGAATCCAGCATGGCGATATTATTTTGAAAATCGGCGATGATGCCGTCAAAGATTTTTCAGCCATGCAGAATGCCATGGACAGTCATCAAGTCGGTGATACGGTGACCGTTACCTATACGCGCGGCGGCTCTCAACAGACGGCCAATGTCGTTCTGCAGGAAAGCCCGCAGACAGATTCGGATGATGACCAATGAAATACCACATTATAACTATTGGAAAAATTAAAGAAAAATATTTGACTGCAGGCATTGAGGAATTTCTCAAACGCCTGCGCCCGTACGGGCAGGTAGAAATCACGGCCCTGCCTGAAGAAAAAATGCCGGAAAATCCGTCAGCAGCGCAAAAACGCCAGGTGTTGGACAAAGAAGGAGAAAAACTCCTGCGCCATGTGCGCGAAGGCTCCCATTTGTTTGTTCTGGATGTGCAGGGCAAACTCATTTCGTCAGAAGAAATGGCTGCTAAATTTGCCGATTTGGCACTGTATGGCTGCAGTGAAATGTCATTTATCATCGGCGGCCCCTTTGGACTGTCTGATGCTGTATGCAAACGGGCAGACAGCCGCATTTCCTTTGGCCGGATTACGTTGACGCATCAAATGATTCGCATGATTTTGCTGGAACAGATTTACCGTGCTATTAAAATTCAGCGCCATGAGCCGTATCATTGGTAAAAAA
>CAVKOP010000198.1:2827-3311 GCA_963657835.1 Lachnospiraceae bacterium
ATAATGTATAACTAATATATATAAGAAATGCAATTATACATTATATGTAACGTAACAGTTCTGACTAAAGAACTGTTATCTCGTATCTTACCTAAAGGGGTTGATAGTATGGAAGTACGTACAGCATCGGATATTATGGAAAAAGTATTTGTTACAGCAAGCCCGAATACATCAGTGTTTGATTTGGTGCAGATGTTTGTCAAGCATAAAATCACGGCTATTCCTATTGTAGATGATGAAGAAAAACTGGTCGGCATTGTAACGGATGCGGATTTGCTGTATAAAAAAATTAAGCCGCATGTTCCCCATTATGTCAACTTGCTCGGTGCCAACATTTATTACAACGGAATCAGCGAATATGACAAAGGGTTTAAAAAATTGATGGCCTGCACCGCCAAAGCTATGATGACCAAAGATGTAATTATTGCCGCTCCGGATGCCGATGTCGAACAAATCGCCGGTGTCCTGGTGGCGGAACACCTGA
>CAVKOP010000199.1:0-3299 GCA_963657835.1 Lachnospiraceae bacterium
AACCCGACCCGCTTCCAGCACCCCGTTGCCGGTACATACAAGAAAGAATGTATCGAAATGGGCAAGAAATACTTCTCCGTTGCTTCCGGCGGCACAGGCCGTACGCTCCATCCGGACAACATGGCAGCAGGCCCTGCTTCCTACGGCATGACCGACACCATGGGCCGCATGCACAGCGACGCACAGTTCGCAGGCTCCTCGTCCGTACCGGCTCACGTAGAAATGATGGGCTTCCTCGGCATGGGCAACAACCCGATGGTCGGTGCATCCGTAGCCGTAGCTGTAGCCGTAGAAGGTGCTGCGAAAGCAGGCAAATTCTAAAACATAGTTTGAAGTTTGGAGTTTGAAGTTTGAAGTAAAACAGAAAACTCGAAAGAGGCTCGTCGCTTGCGGCGGCCTCTTTTTACTTACTAAAAAGTGCGTTCTGGCCAAGAAATCAAAATCATGCTATACTGGATTTAATTGATAAGCAGTCTGCTTGTATGTAGAGAGGAGTATATAGTATGAAAGTATTGTTGGTGAATGGTTCTGCCCACCAGAACGGGACGACCATGCGTGCCTTAAAGGAAATGACCGCAGAATTTGAAAAAGAAGGCGTAGAAACGGAAATCATCCAGGTCGGTGCGCAGCCGCTGGCTGACTGTCTGCAGTGCAACTACTGTCAAACCCATGACCATACCTGCATCTTAAAGGATGACGGTGTTAACGATTTTATCAAAAAAAGTTACGAAGCGGACGGTTTCGTCTTTGCTTCGCCGATTTACTTTGCCCATCCCAGCGGCCGCCTGCTTTCTTTTCTGGATCGGGCCTTCTATGCCGACGGCAAGGATGAAGAATACGATGCCTTTAAATTCAAACCCGGTGCAGCTGTGGCTGTAGCCCGGCGCGGCGGCAGTTCTGCCGGACTCGACGTGATTAACAAGTATTTTGGTATTGCCCAGATGCCGGTTGCCGGTTCGACGTATTGGAATATGCTCTACGGCCTCAATGCCAGCGATGCGGATGATGATGCCGAAGGCTTGCAGACGATGCGCAATCTGGCAAAAAACATGGTTTGGATGCTGCGGAGCTTCGCTGCCGGACAAAAGAGCGCAGTGGCTTACCCGCAGACGGAAACAGTGGAAGTGACAAACTTTGTCAGAAGATCCGATGGAAAACGTTAAACGGCCTGTCTTCAAAACGGTAGCTGCAGACTGTGCCAGTATCAATATTGAACCTTTTGATTACACGCAATTCAAAATGTAACACGAAAGGGGCTGTCGCACGTAATTGTGTGATGGCCTCCTTTTTGTATGCTAAAATCTCATAAAAAAATCCCGGACTGTAAAAAGTCCGGGATTGCGCGTAAAATAGAGTTATGACCACACTAAATACGCACGTCAATTATACAATATGGGAAGCGCCTTATCAACTATCACTTCCGTTAAATATTTCGTTTGAAATCCCTGACGATGACCCGGTGCGGTTAGTGAAGCTGCTCACAGAAAGGATGAACCTGGCTCCATTGTATGCAACTTATTCTCGGACAGAGAAAAATCAGGCTTCACCGAAACAGCTCCTTGCCATCGTCATTTATGCTGCCATGAACCAGCTCTTCAGTTCCCGTCGGATTGAAACGGCTTGTCGGCGGGACTTGAACTTCCAGTATCTGCTGGAAGGCAAACCCGTGCCGGATCATGCGACCATTGCTCGTTTTAAGTCGCTCCATCTTTCCGGTTGCTGTAAGGAATTGCTGGCGGATATGGACGGTCTGTTGGCTCGCAACGGTGCCATTTCCCTCGATACGCTCTTTATCGATGGCACGAAAATCGAGTCAGTCGCCAATAAATACACCTTCGTCTGGAAAAAGGCCGTTACAAAACGGCTGGCCAAACTATTGCCTCAAATTCCTCCGTTTATCCTAAACATGCAGGAGACTTTCGGCATCCAGGTTCTTCATGGAAAAGAAGTGCATCGTTACCATCTGCGCCGGATGCTCCGGAAATTGAAACAACTGCAAAAAGAAAACGGCATTGTCTTCGTACATGGGAAAGGGCACCGCAAACCACTGCTCCAAAAAGCCATAGAACAAACCAAGGACTTCCTGCATAAGCTTCAGGAATATGCTGTTCAGCTTCACTATTGTGGGCAGCGAAACAGTTATGCCAAAACAGACCGGGACGCCACGTTCATGCATTTAAAAGAAGATGCTATGAGAAATGGTCAGTTGAAACCGGCCTACAATCTGCAGTATGGGGTAGATGCCGGATTCGTCACCTGGGTCACGGTCGGCCCACAGCCGTCCGATACCACCACGCTGATTCCCTTTTTACAAGACTTCCAACACCATTTTGCTGTACAATATCGGCGAGTGGTTGCCGATGCCGGGTACGAAAGCGAGGAAAATTACAGCTGGCTTAACGAAAAGGGGTTCGACGCATACATCACACCAGCAACACATGAACAACAGAAGAAACGTCGTTTCAAAAAGGATATCGGTCGCTTCCAGAATATGACCTATGATGCCAAGCAGGATGTCTTCTATTGTCATAACCACAAAGCACTTCGCAAGACAAACGAAAAGAAAGTGCTCACCCGTACCGGATATGAAAGCAAAAAAACTATCTATACCTGTGAAGATTGTCGGGGATGTTCCTATAAGAAACTATGCATTCACGGCAATCACAGTAAAAAGCCGCTTGAAGAACGGACAAAGCGATTAGAGTTTTCTAAAAAGTTCCAGAAACAACGGCAGGAAATGGAGAAAAAGATTTCTTCAACGACTGGCAAAACACTGCGGATGAATCGTTCCATCCAGTCGGAAGGGGCTTTTGCAGACATAAAGGCAGATTTATCGTTTCGTCGTTTCCTGAGCCGCGGAAAGGAAAACGCCTTAGCCAGCAGTATCTTAATTGCAATGGCACATAATGTATTAATGCTGCATCATAAGCTATCATCAGGCAGCTTGGGCCTCAAGCTTTATTCACTCAAGAAAGCAGCCTGAATCGTAAAAAAGAAAAGGGAACACTTTTTTCGACGACATCTATGCCGCCTGTTTCGTGTACCCTTTTTTTGTGATATAGAATTTGCATTGCTAAAAAATCGTATTTGACGTAAAAAAAGGAAGCTGTCGCATCGAAGCAAAATTGCTTCGTGCGACAGCCCCTTTCGTTGTTTATAGCAAGGGGTATGTTATTTGCCCAGGACACCTTCCAGGAAGGCCGCCGTATCGGCGAGGTAATCGGCCTGATAGCTTTCGATATCGCCTTTATCGCAGTGAGCCGCGAAGGCCGGGTCGATCGGCAGTTTGGCCGTATGGC
>CAVKOP010000200.1:0-3289 GCA_963657835.1 Lachnospiraceae bacterium
CTCGGGTCAAGCCGCTCTCCCTGCCGCCGTGCCGCCACCGCTGCCGTTGACGGTGAAGCCGGCAGCGCCTTTGTCAGCTTTCTGTCCCACCAGCCCCGGCGACATCAGCCGTCTCCTACAGGCACCAGACGACCCCTGGGACGGCCTCGCCGAGACGCGGCGCTTCCTGACATCCCTATTCCGGCCCGATGAGTACGTCGGTTACAACATGCAGTCCCTGCGGCGGGGCGGCCGCTATATCCCCAAAGGCAAAGGCGTATACTTCCGTGACCAGCAAACCATCGTCAAGGCAATCGAACATTACCAGGACGTTGACTATGCCCTGGGAACGTACGACCCTGCCGCCGGGGCTTGGGTGCATTGTTTTTTGTCAAGCATTTTTCCCGCTTTTCACCATCATAATTCCCTCAAATCACCGTAGGGAAATCCCTTTTTTCGGCGAGATGGTACATCAATGGGTTGCCGCTGCGCCGTCCTGGCGCATTAGCGCGTGTTCCATGCGATAACTTGGCCCATCGAAGAGGAGCAGGTGCCCGTGGTGGACCAGACGATCAATCATCGCGGCAGCCATTTGCGTATCTGTAAACAGACTGCCCCATTTAGAGAACTCCAAATTGGTAGTCAAAATGAGGCTCTTGCTTTCATAACTGTCGGAGATGACCCGAAAGAGCAGCTGTGAACCGTCTTTGTCAACGGGAACATAGCCCCATTCGTCAAGGATGAGCAGGTCCAACCTCTGAAGTTCCCGAATCAGACGTTCCAATGTGCCATTTTTTCTAGCTTCTGCCAACTTCAGAACTAATCCTGTCACAGTATAAAAACGTGTCTTCAGTCCCATTTTGCAAGCCTTGACCCCGGCCGCTATGGCTAGATGGGTCTTACCTACACCCACAGGTCCAAAAAGCACAAGGTTCTGCTTTTTCTCCATGAACTGGCAGGATTCCAAGGCTTCCTGCGTAAAGGACGGTGGAAAGGTCACGTGCTTGTAGTCATAGCTGGAAAATGTCTTGTAAGCTGGGAAGCCAGCCCGCTTGATGAGGCGCTGCTTCCGATGTTCCTCTCGGGAAGACTGTTCTGCCTGCAGCAGGTCGAGAACGAAATCCATCTGTTTCGGCGTGGCTTTGCGGCAGTAGTCACCCCAAAGGGAGGAGAGGAAAAGTTTCCGGGCCGCTGCATCAATTTCTGTAATTTTCTTTTCTTTCTGTACCGGCGTCAGCATGCTTTTTCACTCCTTTCAAAAATATTTCATCGTACACGTCCAGTGCCGGTCCGGGCTCGGGCGGCGTCTGTATGCCGTATCCAGCGATTCGTCCAGCCAGTACTTCCGCATCGGCGAGCTTCATATTTCCCTGCATCAAGGTCTTTTCCATCGCATCCGCTGCAGCTTCCAGCCCATAAGAATCCGTAAGGCGCTGCAGCATATGAAGGGCATTGCGCAGTTTGGGACGAGGTTGCTCATCCAGATAACGGCGCAGCATATCCGGCAGCTCCTGCCGCAGGCCGCTATTGTACCAGGCACCACAGTTTTTCAGCAGCATAGCAAGGGTCGTACTGTAGTCATAGCTGTCTGTACGGCTGTTCCCATATTGGCGCTGGTGATGAGTAATCACTTCACCGGTTTCATAATCCAGAATATCCAGCTGGTTTGCCCGCAAACCGATGAGGACATCCTGCCTGGCCCATTCCGGCCGGGTAGAATACCAGTGTTTGCCATCCAGGCAGACCTTGCCATAGCCGTCGGCCTTGCAGATCATATAGCGACAAACATCGAAGGAATGCGCTGGCATGGGATAGCAAGCTGCCAAGTCCGCTTCAAAGAGCCTGGCGATAGGCTGCTGCTTCTTGTAATGGATTTCAGCCGCCTTTTTCTTATGAGCTTCTAACAACTGATGGTTAAAATCATCCCAGTCATCAAAAGAGGGAATCGGGACAAATAGATTATTACGTACATACCGGACCTTATTCTCCACATTCCCTTTTTCATGACCAGCATGAGGGCTGCAGAAGCGACAAACGAAGCCGTAATGAGCATGGAACCGGGCAAAGAGTTCGGTTTCCCGGACTTCGTTTTGGATGCGATGTCCCACGCCGGTTGCATTGTCGAATACCAGCAGACGGGGGACGCCGCCGATGTATTCGAACACCGTCTTTAGCCCTTCACAGACACATTCTGCATTTTCACCACGAAAAATCTGGGTATAGCTATCATTGCTGTAGGGAAAAGATACGACCAGATATTTCAGTCGTTCCTTATTTCCCCGATAGATGAAATCGGCTTCGCCGAAATCAACCTGTGCACTGCCAGGTTCCCAAATGAGCTCCAGCGTCTGCCGTTCTTTTTCCTTTTTTTTCACTTTCTTGACGTAGCGCTGGACCAGATTGTAAGAGCCGGTGAAACCTTCATTTTCCTGCAACAATTGGAAAATGCGCTTTGCAGTATATTGCTGTTTACGCCAATTCTTTTTGTCTTCTTCCAGCCATCGGTCTATGGTAGGTTTAAAAGGATCCAATTTGGAAGGCCGTTCTGGCTGTACAGGTACCTGAGGCGAAAAATTTTCCCAATTCAGGTATTTACGGACCGTCTTCGGATCTTTGTGAGTAATTTCAGCAATTTCTTTAATAGTACTTCCCTTTTTCCTCAAATCTCTGATATTATTTATATGGGACATTGAGAGCATTTCCTTTCCTCCTTCATCTTTTGGTCGTGCTTGAGATAAAGGATACGTAATTTTAGGGACGTGTTCAAGATGTCCCTCTTTTTATGAGGAAATCCCTGCGGTGAAAAAAGGGAATTTTAACGGTGAAAGAAGGTACTTTTACTGTATCATAAACAAAGGCACATGCAACTTGAAACAATACCCCAACTTATCATGATACGAGCAATCCAAAAACGTGCTCCAAATTTTTCAAGCATAATATTACTTGGTACTTCAAACACGAAATAGCCAAAGAATAAAATTCCTGCGCCCATGCCATATACTTGAGCTGTAAAACCTAATTCCTGATTCATTGTTAGTGCAGCATATCCAACATTGACACGGTCAATATAACATAAAAGATAAGATAAAATCAAAATCGGCAATAATTTATAAGATATCTTGCTGATAATTTGTTTTTCATGCTCTTTCGTCATGGTAGTCATATATATCCCTCCCTGTATTCCCATATGCTGCTAGTTTTTCCATAGTAAGTGCACATAAAGAATCAAAATGCGCACTTACTATGAAATTATCACTTAAAGCAGTGAATCTACATCTACAATATAATTATCGCCAAACAGTTCCTTCAT
>CAVKOP010000201.1:0-3275 GCA_963657835.1 Lachnospiraceae bacterium
GGTATGAAATGTTTAATTTTTTTATTTTATGTTGCAGATATGTCATTTGTCACAACGGCAAGATGGTTTCAACAAATGACAAACGGGTCATGTATGGGGGTTGCCACTTCATAAAAAAACGATGTGATTAGGCATCCGGTACTGCAGCCTTCCATAACCCATGCAGATTACAGTATGCATAGACTTCGCCCGGGCCCTGTACCGTAAATGCTGCTTTCGGTTCTTCACCGGGCTTGAGGTATCGTATGTCTGCTTGGTCAGCCGTGACCAGCGCAATCCATTCAATATAGTGTTTTTCTTCCATCGGATGAATCACAGACCCTACCGTTACCGTCAGCATGTTTCCCTGCCTTGCCACAGAAGGAACATGTTTTTCTTTTGCCGCATCGACAGCACCGGCTTGCAAAACCGTCCAGGTTATGCCGTTCATAACTATCGCATCTGCCATGTCTCCTAGGCCTATCCATACCCGTTTTTCTTCTTGGCAGCCATATACGTTTATCTTTTTCATGTTATATACCTCCTATCTGTTATACATCACCAACCGTGCTTCTATACATTTACTATACGGATTCTATTGTATTTAGTCAATACTAATAGATACTCTATATCCAATGGTATACAAAAAAAGTACTGCACTCTTTTTCAGAATGCAGTACGATCGCAGAGATACAGCAGGAGCTACATATTATTGTCCGGGTTAAATTGCTGCATATGGACAGCACGGTTGATATACTTGATTTTTCTTCCGTAGAAGAAATAGTATAGGAAGAAGCAAACAACCGCAATGACAGCTGCTACAGCATACAGCTGCGGGAATGTCAATAAGCCGTGCAGGCTGCCTAAGACATATGGGCCTACGCCAATACCCAAATCCAACGCAACAAAATATGTCGAAAGCGCTACGCTGACACGGTACGGCGGTGTCAATTTGATGCAGACAGCTTGTCCATTGGACATAAACGTACCATAGCCAAGCCCGACAAACACGCCGGCCAGCAGCAGCTGCCACGAAGAACCTGTAATATGAAGGAGATACAGGCCAATAGCTAAGCAGAGATAACACGGATACAATACGTAGTTTTCTCCTTTTTTATCAAAGATAACGCCGGTCAATGGCCGTGTCAACGTAATGACAACGGCATAGACGACGAAGAAAAAAGTACCAGCCTGGACGAGATGAATTTCCCGTGCATAGGCAGCCAGAAAAGACAAGACACTGGAATAGGCAAAGCCCATCAAAAAGCCAATCGCTGAAATAGCAAAGCCGCGATATTCGACGTAGTTGTTGAGCGTCATGGCTTTCATCTTGGTGACTTGTTCTATAGTCAAGTCCATTTCGTCAATATGAAGAAGTACACAGCCAATCATGCACAAAACAACGAGAATGGAACAGAAAGTAACGATAAAGCGAAAGTTTGTTACCATGATAAGGAACATTCCCAAAAACGGTCCTACAGCAGCAGCCAGGCTGGTGCTGAGTCCGTAATAGTTGATGCCTTCGCCTCGTTTGTCCTGCGGAATGCAGGAAGCAACAATGGTATTGGTAGCCGTCGATACAATCCCATATGCCATGCCGTTAAAAAGGCGAATGCCGTAAAGAATGGATAAACTTGGAATATAAAAATATAATAACGTCGTAACCAAATACATCACAATGCCGCAGTATAAGGAACGTTTGCGTCCGTATAATTCAATCGCTTTGCCAAGCTGCAGCCGTGCCAACAGCGTACCAACGATAAAAATACCGGAAGCCAGTCCGGCTTCGCCCAGCGAGGCATGCAGCTCATCTTTCGCTACAACAGCAATAATAACCATCAATAAATAATAAATAAGATATACAACAAAATTAATACCTGTGTCGAGTAGAAAATCTTTATTCCACAACGAAGATTGTTCCGACATCTTTCATCATGCTCCTTTCACTAGCAAAACAGATTCTACACCACTGAAAGGAGTTTGTATAATGGAAAAAAATGATGCCTGCTATCGTTTAAAATGATAGCATGTCGAAGATGCCATTACTTTTTTAAATGATAAACTTGGCGCATATAATCAATAAAAATTTGAATCGTTTTATACTTGGGATTTTCTTTTTTATACACTAGACAGCAGGGAATACGCATCAACGGCTTTAATTCTGCATAACCGCCGGCCACCCCCATAGCCGCCAAAAAACGCTGAGGCAGCAGGGCACCAATGCGGTTTTGCTGACAGTAGTTCATAATCGCGTACGGCGTAGAAAACCAGGCCTGGGTTTTGGCAGGCGGGCAATTATTTTTCATAAAATACTCGTTGATATAGGCATTCATGACGTACTGCGGCGAATACTGCGCCAACGGATGCGCTGCTGCAAATTGAGCCGTTACGGTATTGCCCGGCAGTTCCATATTGGGCCCGTAATAAATAAAGGTTTCTTCACCAAAAAAGACTTTTTCATAGTCACTCAAATCTACAGTCGGCAGATAAAACAGCGACACGATATCCAGTTTGTCTTCCTTCAGCCATTGCAGCAGTTCACGAAATTCCAAGTTATATACGCGAAATGAAGCTTCGTTATGATGCTTTTGAAAATACGCTATATGGCGGTTCATATGGACATCACCTAATGACAGCATAATTCCTACGGCCAGGGACTGTACTTGTCCATGACGGCCCTGCAGGTCCAAAATTGTTTCTTCCAAATCACTGAGGAGGCGGGATACTTTTTCATAAAACAGTTCTCCATCCGGTGTTAAATGGCTGCCCCTGTTGGAGCGTTCAATCAGACACACGCCGACTATATCTTCTAACTTTTTCATTTGAGCACTAAAGGCAGACTGTGTAATATTGGCTGCCTTGGCAGCTGCTGTAAAGTTGCGGTATTTGCTGTAAATAATAAAATTTTTTAATTCTTGTATTGTTGGTAATTCCATACTGTCCTCTCTCCCATATAAAAAGACTGCCGCACGAAGCGGCAGTTTTTTTTTGTGATTCTTTAGCTTTAGTCTTGTATCAAATATGCCCCGCTGCCGCCAGAAGAAGCGCCGTTCCAGCCCATCTTGTGTTATCCCTAATTCATAGACGGTTCACGGCAACCGATATGAAAAAAAGGCCGCGCATAGGGAATCCCTGAATGCGACAGCCTTTTTTTATTATACTGCAGTTAGTCTTCTGCTGCACAGGCAGCCAATAATTCATCAAATTTTTGATTTGCTGCTTCAAATTCTTCATCCGTAGGCGCTACATAAACGTCTTCCCCGTTTTCTTTATCGATGCGGGCAATAATAGCGTCC
>CAVKOP010000202.1:0-3225 GCA_963657835.1 Lachnospiraceae bacterium
CTAGCTGCTAGCCGGCTATCAGAACATTTCACCGAGCGGCAAAGTGCGTCCCGCGATGAGCGGAAGCGGGAAAAATTTTGCTGACGTTGATTTTTAAAATTCGCGGCGCTTCTTACTTTGTGCGCCGCGCGCCGCTCTAACCCCCTTCCTTTGGAAGGGGGAGGGCCCGAAGGGCGGGGGTTGGTTCTGCGCGGAAAGCGATTGGTAGTCAGTAATCGAGCGCGCGCCCGACTACCGACTACCGACCACCGACCACCGACTACCAGCAAGGCGCAGAGTCTTACTGAAAAATTTTTTCCCCTATGCTATAATAAAACGATACATTTCTATATGAAATTGAAATCGGAAAATAATGTCGCGAGAAAAGGACGGCTTGGAATGGAAAAGAAATATTTCACAATCACTTACGGATGCCCATATGTGTTAAAGATGTGTATGTAAATTTCTTAGACTTTATCGCAATTTTCCAGCTGGAAATCTGTTTGCTAGTTGAACGCTAAGTGGAAAAAAGAGGTAGTAGCCTTTTATGGTTACTACCTCTTTTTCTTTGCATTAAGCCCAGATTTGGGCTAAGCAATGGCTAATCCTCATAGGCAAAATTATGAGATACGCCGTTGTTGAATGTGATTCTTACCACTTTGCGCTTATTTGTTACAATGCTTTTTATACAGGCGTGAAAGAAATCAGCAAGGAGCTTATGGCCGCATTGCTGGAGCAGCTGCATATAATCCGGCGTTCCAGCCAACGTGGAAAGAATGGCTTCGTACTTTGATGCGTCAATCGAAAGCTTTGGGGATACCTGGCTTTCTTCTTTTTGCGTTTTGCCAAGGACGGCAGCTATTTTTAGCTCTATCTTTTTTCTCTCGGCCATGTAACTTTCTTTGCTCAAATCACTGTCGCCATAAAGGTACAGATCTTTTAATCTGTCTAGGGCTTTATAGTATTTGGCTAATTCCTTTTCCTTTTCTATTCGGGCGTTGTTCGCGGCAGCTTTAATGATAGCTACATCACCAGGCACCGGCTCGGTATTGGCTCGGGTGTAAAGGCCGTAGATGGTGGATAGGTTGGCCAATCTGCAATCTGCGGGCATGCCTTCCAACAGTATGGCATTAAGTTGCTGTGATGATTGTACGCTGTCAGTTATCCAGGATAATTTGTACATGTTAGCGATGTATTGCAGGATAAATGGAGCCAGCACAATGTCAGACAGGTAGGTACTGTTATTGCAGCCCCAATGAAAGGAGTGCCCCGGGCATATGTAGATGGTGGGGGCAAAGCCGGTAGATCGGCGCGTCCTGTCACTGCGATAACGTAATAGTCGGCCGCATTCGCCGCAGGTCACTAAGTTTGAAAAGAAATGTGGAGATGTGGAGCGCATTAATGCACGACCGGTTTTTCTGCTTTTCAAAATATCTTGCACTGATTGCCATTCTTGCTCCGGGATAATAACCGGATATACATCTTTTTGGTACATCCATTCTTTCTTATCTTTTGCTTTTTGCCGGCCAGCCGTTTTCCTATTCCAAATGTACAGCCCCTTAAATGCGGGATTGTGCAGGATATGCCCCACGGTGGTAGGAGTCCAAAGACCGCCGCGTTTGCTGGTGATGTGATTGTCATTTAAGTGGTTAGAAATATAGTTAGTCGAGTAGCCATCTTTTACCAATTTAAATATTAGCTTGACTGTTTCCGCTTCGCTTTCATTGATGGTGTATTTTTTTGTGGCTTTATCATAGTTATACCCGAGGGGAGTAGGGGCGCCCAAATGGCCCCCGCGGCTGATGATATCTTTTGATACTGCCATCACTCTTTCTCTTGTGATGCCGCGTTCCATTTCACCAAATAGACATACCAGTTTTAACATTCCCTGGCCCATCACGCTGGAAGTATCAAAAGACTCCGACAAACTTACAAAGTCTGTATTGTGTGCTTTCAGCACTTCCAGAAATCGGGCGAAATCTAAAAGATTACGGCTGATGCGATCGATTTTGAAAGCTAATACTATATTGCGCGTTCCCGATTCTATGTCATTCATCATTTTTTCGAATTGGGGGCGCTTCGTGTTTTTTCCGCTATATCCAGCGTCTACATAAAATTCTATATCGGACTTTTTGCATTGCAATATACCAACACAGTAGTTAGTGAGCATGTGCACTTGGGTGGGTATGCTTTCTTTGTCTATCTGGTGGGCAGTAGACACCCGGCAATAACAGGCAGGCTTATATTTAATGGTATCCATTGTTCCCTCCGCTAGTGAGCTACGTTTTTCGTGTATTTGGCCACAGGGATTCCAATAATCGCTATATCATCACAATTGTCAGCAGTGAACGTCATGGGTTTATAATTGGGGTTTTCAGATAGAAGCATACAGCCACCAGGGATTTTGTAAAAGCGTTTGAGCGTGGCAGAATCATCAATTCTAACAGCGGCGATTTGGCCGTCTTCCACTACTGGTTGCTGGTGAATGAAAACGATATCCCCATCAAAATAATTCACGTCAATCATTGAATCGCCGTGTACGCGTAGGGCAAAATCTGCATGCACATTGGAATCACAAGGGAGCATTAATTCTATATGTTCGTCACACAATACAGGTTCTCCGGCGGCAATAGTTCCTAGTAACGGCACTTTCTTGACTTCGAGAGGGATTATATTTTTCAGAGAGGAATAATTAGTATCTTCTTGCTGTGCTACGCCGGTAAGCAGCCAGCCAGCATTTACGTGTAAGGCGTCTGCTAGGGCGGTTATTTTTAACTGCTTTGGCACATAGTCGCCCTTCAAGTAACGGGATATAGATGATTTATCTATTCCAGTTACTTTGGAAAGTTCGGACGGCCTTATATCGGCTTTTTCCATACATTCTTTCAAGCGTTCACAAAATTTGGACATGATGCACCTCCGGTGGATTACATTATTACGAATTTCTACAGTTCATTATATATGTATTTTTGCGTTTTAACAACAAAAAGTGCTTTTTTTGGCAAAAGTTGTTGCTATTTCAAAACACAAGTGTTATAGTAATACTGAAAGTTGCGAAAACGCAACTATAGATGTTGGGGGAGGTGATTGAATGAATGCTAAATATGATTATCGAAAATTGATTGGTAAAACTGTAGAAAAATTTGGCACAGTAGACAATTTGGCAAAAGTTATTTCTATGAATAGATCGACATTATCTAGGAAGTTGAATAACCATGTTGATTTTTCTAGTAAAGACATCTATAG
>CAVKOP010000203.1:0-3191 GCA_963657835.1 Lachnospiraceae bacterium
TCGATATGGTACGCGCCGCATCCAAAAAATTAGGTGTGCCGGTTGCACTGCTTTTAGATACGAAAGGCCCGGAAATTCGGTTGGGCAAGTTTAAAAACGGTTCGATTCAGATGGAAGCCGGCAAGGAATTTACTTTGACGGCTCGTGATGTCGAAGGTGACGAAACGATTTCTTCTATGAACTATAAAGAACTGCCGCAGGATGTCAAAGCCGGCGACCATATTTTGTTGTCAGATGGTCTGGTCAACTTGGAAGTTGTCAGCGTTGAAGGCGAAGATATTCATACTAAAATTCTTAACAGCGGCAAAATGAGCGACCGCAAACGTGTAGCTGTTCCGGGGATTGCCATCAACTTACCGGCTGTTTCTGAAACCGATGCGGCCGATATCGAATTTGGCATTCGCATGAATATGGACTGGATTGCGGCTTCCTTTATTCAGCGCGGCAAAGATGTCGTAACTATCCGCAAAATATTAGAAAAACATGACAGCCATATGAAGATTATCTCCAAAATTGAATGCCAGGCAGCTGTCAACAACATTGACGAAATCATCAAAATGAGTGACGGTATCATGGTTGCCCGTGGTGACTTAGGCGTTGAAGTACCGGCTGAAGAAGTACCGACACTGCAGAAAATGCTGATTCACAAATGCCAGGCAGCCGGCAAACCGGTTATTACGGCTACACAGATGCTCGAATCCATGTGCAATAATCCGCGCCCGACCCGTGCAGAAACCAGCGACGTTGCCAATGCGATTTTGGACGGCACTGATGCAGTTATGCTCAGTGGTGAAACCGCAGGCGGGCAGTATCCAGTAGAAGCTGTTTCTACGATGGCCCGCGTTGCTACGTTTACAGAAAGCAAATTTACGCCGGATGCACATCAGGATGAACATGCTGAATCCTCTACGACGACAGAATCTATCGGCAAAGCAGTCGTAAAAATTGCGGAAGATTTGCATGCAGCCGCTATCATTGCTTCGACAGAACGCGGCGGCACAGCCCAGATGATTTCCAAATTCCGCCCGGAATGCCCGGTAGTCGCCGTATCCCCGCATGAAAATATCGTTCGCCGTCTCCAGCTCAACTGGGGTGTACAGGCCGTTATCGGCAAAGAAGCTAGCGATACAGACGAAGTAGTAGACAATGCTATTTTCGCAGCTTTGGACAATGACCTCATCAAAGCCGGCGACCTCGTCGTTTTGACAGCCGGCGTACCAGTTGCCAAAGCAGGCTCTACCAACATGATTCGTGTACAAGTTGTCGGCGACGTTCTTCTCCGCGGCACAGGCATTGGACGCAACTCCGCTATTGGTCCTGTCTGCGTAGCAGAAAGTAAAGAAGCATTAGAAAAGAATTTCCAAGACGGCTGCATTTTGGTTGTCCGCAACGCACAGCCGGAATGGGTAGACTATATGAAACGCGCCAGTGCCATTGTTTCTGAAGAAGCAGGCCTTACCAGCGAATCCGCTATCGTAGCCATTACCCTCGGTATTCCTACTATCGTAGGGGCTGCACATGCTGCCGACACCTTGGAAAATGGTGAAACCGTAACCGTAGACGCAAGCCGCGGCACCATTTTCCGCGGTGCTGCTAACGCTCGTTAATCTTATATTAATATCTCATTGGGATATACAAATTCCAATAAAATCCCCGTTATACAGACGATGTGTTTGTATGACGGGGATTTTTATTTTTCATAAGAGCGGCTATGGTTGTTTTTATTAAGACAATAATTTGTAATATTTGTTACAGTTTTAATACAAAAGGAAGATATATGTTGACTTTTTATAGTATGCTTTGGCATAATAATATATAGTTAATCGCAATAGTATTTCAGGTGCGGCAACGTGAAAAGAAGGGGGAAGAGTATCATGGAAAAACGTTTTGCATACCGTATGAGAGCAACGGTCGTTCATGAACCGGAATTTTATACATGGGGGGGGTATAAATATGCAAATATAGAGAGTAACAATACAATATTATTATGTATACGACAGCATGTCCTGTGAATTAGGATTTCGCTGTCTTTTTTTATTGTTTGCCTATTAAGTATATATAATGCAGTGTGAATCAAAAGGAGGTAGTTATCATGGCTTTTTGTGAAGAATGTGGGAAAAAATTACCGGAAAACGCAAAAAATTGCCCTAACTGCGGAGCTGTAGTAGAACGTGAAAAGCAAGTGAATGAGGAAAAAGGTACAGTGCCAGATATTGCTGAGAAAGAAAACATGCAATTTGCCGTGCAAACAACATTTCCTGCGCAGCAAGCAAATATGCCATATGCCAATTCTTTTATATTGGCAGAAAATGAAAAAATAGTCCGTCAATACGAATGCAGCAGTATGAAAGGTTTTTTACATTGGATTTCAGTTTTCAACTGCAAAGGATATTTAACAGTAACCAATCAGCGTATTATCTTTCGAGGCAAAGGCTGGTTGCGCAGTATGGCCAAAGAAATTTCCTTGGATAGTGTATATGGATTTGATTCTTTTAATGGTATAAAAATTAATTTTATTTCATTTCTATTGGGATTGCTGTTAGTATGCAACTCCATTACAGCTGACAGAATGAGTATGTTGGGCAGAATTCCGACTCTGTTGTTCATTATAGAATTTTTAATAGGTGCATTTTTGATTGCCAACAGCATCAAAAAAAGTTTCTTTTTTAGCTTATCATCTAAGATTGGCGGCATTTCTCCTTTTAGTTGGGGACATAGTGTTTTTCAATTATTTAGAAGTGATAATACACGCAGTGCACCCGGTCCGGATGCAGAAGCCATGATTATAGAAATCGGGGCATTGATTCGTGATTTACAAACCATGGGTGATGAAGCGATCAAAAAATGGAATCGGCAATGAGGTGAAACATATGAATACTAAACAACCATTCCATGCATGGATTTGCCCACGCTGCGGACAAAAAAATACAAAAGCCTTTTGCGGCAATTGTGGATTATCCAGAGAAAATGCTAGCCATATAAGCACCCCGGGCCAGAATAAAATAAAAGCAGGGAATATAGTAAAGAACATTCGCATTCCTACTATTTCTAACCCAGCAGAAAAAATAGAAAATTTTAATGCGAACCATGAACGAGGCATTCGGCGGTGTCTGCTTGCTGTCATTATCGTATTAAGTATTGTTCTTATTGGACTGATTTTGTATCGCCTGCCGGCAACAAGAGCTATCGTA
>CAVKOP010000204.1:0-3134 GCA_963657835.1 Lachnospiraceae bacterium
CCTGTAATGCCTGCATAAGAATATACATCATGTTCGGTAATCGTTTTGGAAAGAGATGCTGTATCACCTATATGAATATTTTCATAGGAAATATCTTGAGCCATATACTTTCTTCCTTTCATAACAAATTTATATTTTTAATCCCATGGGTTCATCAGCAAAAATACGTGCATCCATACTTTTCACGTTTTTCACAATCGGTTGAAAATCCATGTGAGCTAAAATATCGTTATTCAAATCAACGCCCGGCGCAATTTCAATTAATTCCAAGCCATTTGGGGTCAATTGAAATACAGCCCGTTCCGTAACATATAAAACTGGCTGTCCTACGGCATTAGCATAGGTACCACTGAAAGTAACTTGTTCTACATGATTGAGAAATTTCTTGTTGCGTCCTTCTTGAACAATAATCAGCTTGCCGTCTTCTATTTTTTCTTTTAGACCACCTGCTGTAAAGGTACCGCAGAAAATAACCTGCTTAGAATTTTGTGTAATGTTGATAAAACCGCCGCAGCCAGCAACACGTCCATGAAATTTACTAACATTAATATTGCCTTCCCGGTCCGATTCAGCTAGTCCCAAAATAGCCAAATCCACACCACCGCCATCGTAAAAATCAAATTGATATGGCTGGTCTAATATTGCCGCAGCATTGGTCGATGCGCCAAAACTTAACCCGCCTGCCGGCGTACCGCCAATTGTCCCCGCTTCTGTCGTCAAAACCATACCACTAATACCTTCTTCGGCAGCAATAGCAGATACACCCTCAGGCATACCAATACCTAAATTAACGACGGCATTAGGAATCAATTCCATGGCACAACGACGGGCAATAACTTTCCGATTATTCAGTGGCAGCGCTTCCAAAGACCCTAAGGGTACTTTCATATCACCATTAAATCCGGGATTATATTCATAATCCCATGTCATTTGATGGTCTCCCTCTTCCCCTTTGACAATATAATCTACAAGAACTCCTGGAATTTTAACATCTTTTGGGTCCAGCGTATCGCCTCGAGCAATTTGTTTGACTTGTGCTATAACAATACCGCCGCAGGCACGCGCGGCTTCCGCAATTGCTAACACTTCTCCTGTACCAATTTCCTGGTCCATCGTAATATTACCGTCTTCATCAGCCGTCGTCCCGCGGATAATTGCCACATTGATGGGATAAGGCCGATACCAAAGCCATTCTTCATTTTTCAAATTAACTACCTCTACCCAGCCTTCCTGCTGTTCTTGCGTTTTTTGGTTAATGCGCCCTCCTTCTACCCGCGGGTCTACAAATGTTCCCAGCCCCACTTTTGTAATCGTCCCGGGGCGACGGCCTGCAATATCACGAAACCATTGAGAAATCGTACCCTGTGGTAAATTGTAAGCCAAAATCTTATTATCATTGATCAAATTCCCAATACGGGGTGTTAAATTAAAATGGCCGCCAATGACACACCGAAGCAGCCCTTCTTCTCCCAAATGATTCAAACCGCGTTCACCGCCGTCTCCTTGGCCAGCTGCAAAAATAACCGTCAAATCACAAGGCTTACCTGTCTGTAAAAACGAAGACTGAATTTCTTTTAGAATGGTCTCCGGGACCAGACTACCAACAAAACCGCTAGTAGCCAGTACGGCCCCATTATGGATTTTTTTTACCGCTTCCGCCGTAGATACAAATTTTGCCATATAGTTTCTTCCTTTCTATATAATATGTTAACAATGATTTAATATATTCCTGTCAATGTATAAATGGCAATAATAATAAATACCGCAATAATTTTTATTAATAATGTTGTAACACAAATATCTCGATATGATTCACGATGACTAAGGCCGCATACAGCCAACAGCGTAATAACAGCGCCATTATGGGGCAGTGTATCCAAGCCGCCAGAGGCCATAGAGGCAACACGATGGAGGATCTCCGGTCCCATACCAATTGCTTGCGCCCACGACAGCCAATCCTGTGCCATTAACTCAAGGGCAATAGCCATACCACCGGACGCAGACCCAGTTATTCCCGCCAAAATAGTAACTGTAACTGCTTCTGATACAAGAGGGGTTTCACCTAGATGGATATCAATAAGAAACTGAGCAACTTTGGCAAAACCTGGAAGTTGAGAAATAACGTTACCATACCCTACTTCAGATGCTGTGTTCATAATAGCAAGTAAGGAACCAATAGCCCCTGCATTTAAAATGTTAGACATGGACGTAACAGTCTTTACTTCTCTCCATCCCACTGCCAAGGCAATAACAATACCTGCAACTAAAGAAATAATCAACGCCCAAACACTGGCAACATTTTGTACCTTTCCAGCAACTAAGGGAATCCCTTTCATTTGTTGAAATGGGACCAATATATTCATATCCCAATGAATATATTCAGTAATGATAAAGTTTACAGCTAATACAGTAATGAGAGGAATACAAGCTACTTTCCAAGAAAACAGTTTAGCATCCGTATTAGAAACCAATTCATTTAATGTATGATGACCATATCCTTCTCCACGGGCAAGTGCTCTTTTTAAGCGAAAAACAAGGTAATAGCAACCACTACCATAAATAATAAGTGTACCAATAATTCCAGCAAGAGGTGCCGCATAGAGATTCGTGCCAAAATACGTTGTCGGAATAATATTTTGAATCTGTGGAGTACCTGGAAAACTATCCATTGTAGCCGTAAACGCTCCTAAAGCAATTGCTGCCGGTACAAAACGCTTCGGATAATTGGCTTCCTTAAACAAGGCTGCTGCAAACGGATAGACAGCAAAGACTACGACAAATAAAAGAACGCCGCCATATGTCAAAATCGACGAAGCTAAAACGATAGATAAGACCGCTTTGTGCGGTTCTTTGCCCAAGCCATTGATAATGGCACTGGCAAGACTGCGGGCAAGACCCGTCTCTTCCATAACTTTCCCAAAAATAGCACCTAACATAAATACGGGAAAATAGGATTTAATATACGTAACCGCTTTGCCCATGAATAATTCTGTATACGATGGCATGATATCCAATCCTGATAACGTCGCTGCCAAAATCGCCATAATCGGAGCCATCATAATGACGGAAAAACCACGATATGCAAACGCTATCAATCCAATCAAGCTCAAAATAATAATGATGACGTTTAAATC
>CAVKOP010000205.1:0-3129 GCA_963657835.1 Lachnospiraceae bacterium
TGTCCAAGTCGTGCGCATGACGAAAGAAATCTATTATAAATTTTTTGGCCTATATTACCATATTTTAAAAGGACGTTTTAATTTTGCTAATAAAGCTGTATTGTTGCTGGATATTACCTCTGGCGGCGTAGGGCTGACCTGTTGGAAATCCGATAAACTGCTGTTTCAGCAAAATGTGCATATCGGGTCGCTGCGTATTTTAGAAAATTTTACAGAAAAGCAGCGGCAGGAACTTACCTTTCCGACAGCGGTCCGGGAATATATTTATGGCACCTTGTCCCCGCTGTGGGCCAGCGTGCGTCAGCATGACATCAAGTATATTGTCTTGTCAGGGCGGGCAGCAACTTTGATTGGCCGCTTGATGAATAAAAAACAGGCAGAAGATGTCAGCCTTATTACTCCCCAGGAATTCAAACAGTTTATTTATTCATTCCATGGCGTTACCCCTTACAAATTGGTACAGCAGTTTCATTTATCAGAAAATTTGGCCAATGTCATTATGCCGACGCTGTTGCTGTACTATGAATTGCTGCGCAGTCTGAATGTCGATATGATTGTCATGATGAGCACTACCTTTACGGAAGGGTATTCCATGCATTATGTAGCAGAACAGACGCATAATTCGTATGTCAGTCACCAACGGACGCTGCTTTTGGATTTGACGCGGGAAATGGCGGGAAAATATTTATATGACCCGACGCATTCTTCGGCCGTTGAGGAATTCAGCAGTGTGCTGTTCCAGGCCGTATATAAAGAAATTGGACTTGACTTCACGTATGGGTATTTGCTGCAGCTGGCGTCTATTTTGCATGAAATTGGTAAATTCATCAATATACGCAAGCACAATAGTTGTACATATAATTTGATCATGGAAACCGATTTATTTGGCATTACAGATGAAGAAAAAGAAATACTTGCCAATATTTGCTATTATTCGTATGGCGGCATTTTACATGCATCCCCGGCTATCTACAATCATTTATCTGCCGAACAGAAGGTGATTACGGCTAAATTAGTAGCCATTTTCCGCCTGGCTGATTCATTGGACAAGAGTCATTTAGGAAAAATCAGCCGCATCCAGACTAAATTGGCAGATGGACTGCTCAACGTATATTATCATGCAGAATCCGATATTGCGTTGGAACGCTGGACGTTTATGAAGACAGCTGTCGATTTTGCAGAAGTATTTGGCATTTCGCCTAAGTTAATAAAGGCGTAGAAAGGGTCGGTGGAGACTGTGAAATTTACCAATCATGAATATTTTTTAAATCGCGAATGCACGTGGATAAAATTTAATGAACGAGTATTAAAAGAAGCGATGGTCCCTTCCAATCCATTGTTGGAACAGCTCAATTTTATTGCGATTGCCGCCTCCAATTTGGATGAATTTTTTATGATACGAGTTGCCGGTGTCAAGCATTTGATTGAAAGCGGCATCAAGCATATCGATATTGCCGGTATGACCCCGCGGGAACAATTTGAAGCCATTCAGCGCATGGTGCATACACAAGTAGCAGAACAGTATACATACTATGATATTATTAAAAACAAATTGCAGAAGGAAGGCTTGCAGTTTGTCCATGTCCAAGAACTGGATGAAGAACAGCGTCTGTGGTTGGAAAATTATTTTGAACGGGAAATTTATCCTGTTGTTACGCCTATGGCAGTAGATTCCAGCCATCCGTTTCCGTTTTTGGCCAGTCTGCATTTAAATTTGGCCGTACTGCTTCGAAAAAAGCAGGGCGATATGACGGTTAAAACGGCTATTTTGCCAGTACCTTCGCCGGTAATTCCGCGAATTATCAAGGTGCCGAATACGGGCAGTGTAAAGAAATTCTTGTTTTTGGAAGATATACTCGGTGCATTTGCGGAACGCTTTTTCTTAGGCTGTGATATTTTGGAAACGGTACCGTTCCGCGTTACCCGCGATGCCGATTTAGATATTGATGATGATGCCGAAGACTTAGTTGTAGAAGTAGAAAAATCTTTAAAAAAACGGCGTAAAGGGGCTGCCGTGCGGCTTGAACTTGCCCAGTCTTCCAGCCGTATGATTAAAGAATTTCTTCGCGATGAACTGCAGTTAGAAGAAAAAGATATTTACATGATTCCCGGACCGCTGGACTGTAAAGTATTTTTCTCTTTTGTTGGGATTGAAGGGTATGACCAGTTACGCTATCCAACAGCTGTACCGCAGCCATCGTATGAATTGGCAGCGATTGATGCGCCGGATTTTTGGTCGGCGATTGCTAAGCAGGATGTGATGGTTCATCATCCGTATGAAACCTTTGCCACCGTTGAACATTTTGTGAAATTAGCAGCTACCGACCCCAACGTATTAGCGATAAAACAGACCTTATATCGTGTCAGCAGCCATTCTCCCATTATTGCTGCACTGGCAGAAGCCGCCGAAAATGGAAAACAAGTCACGGTATTGATGGAAGTAAAAGCCCGCTTTGATGAAGAAAATAATATTTTTATGGCGCGGAAACTGGAACGGGCCGGCTGTCATGTTATTTACGGCATTATGGGATTAAAAACCCACTCTAAAATCACGCTGGTTGTCCGCCGCGAAGAAGAGGGCATTCGCCGTTATGTTCATTTAGCAACAGGCAACTACAATGGCAAGACAGCCCGCATTTACACAGATGTCGGCATTTTTACAGCCAATACGCTCATCGGTATTGATGCCTCTGCATTCTTTAATTTATTATCAGGGTATTCCGATCCTCCGCAATGGAACAAATTGGGCGTCGCACCGATTAATCTGCGGCAGCGTATTTATGAAGAGATTGAACAGGAAACAGCGCATGCAAAAGCTGGCAGAAAAGCTTGCATTGTCGCAAAAATGAATTCCTTGCTGGATAAAGATGTGATTGCTAAATTATATGAAGCTTCTGCAGCCGGCGTTACGATTCATTTGATTATCCGTGGTATCTGTGTGCTGCGTCCGGGTCTGCCGGGCATCAGTGAACATATTGAAGTACACAGTGTAGTCGGCCGTTTCCTGGAACACAGCCGTTTACTGTATTTTTACAATGACGGCAACGAAGATGTTTTCATTTCGTCCGCCGATTGGATGCCGCGCAACTTGAAGGAACGAGTTGAACTGCTGGTACCGGTGGAATACGG
>CAVKOP010000206.1:0-1971 GCA_963657835.1 Lachnospiraceae bacterium
GGGCTGAGCATGTTTTTCGTATTCTTCAATGTCAGCCAATACACGGTACAACGTATCGGCACCCAGAACAGATAATTTATCAAATAAAGTACCCGTTGTTTCTTTAGCATCCAACGGAATTTCCGCTTTTTTCAAAACAGCACCGGTATCCATACCTTCATCCAGCAGCATAATCGTAACGCCGCTTGTTTTTTCACCGTTTTTAATCGCATATTGAATCGGTGCGGCACCACGGTACTTAGGAAGCAGTGAGCCGTGTACATTCAGGCAGCCGTATCGCGGGATATCGAGTACCGCTTTCGGCAGAATTTTACCATACGCGATGACGATAATCACATCAGGATGGTAGGACGCCAATTCGTCAATCACAGCTTCATCCCGCATGCTGTCCGGCTGTTTGACCGGCAGATGCAGCGCCAATGCTTTTTCTTTAACAGCAGAATAGGTTACTTTTTTGCCCCGGCCTCGTTGTTTATCCGGCTGTGTATAAACGGCGGCAATATCATAGCCGGCATCATATAAACGCTGCAAAGAAGGAACAGAAAAGTCCGGTGTTCCCATAAAAATAATTCGTAATGGTTTCATTAGTCAACTCTCCGTAAATTTTCTGCTTTTTCAATAAATAACGTACCATACAGATGGTCTATTTCGTGCTGGAAAATACGTGCTAAAAAGCCTTCCGGTTCATAAATAACCGTTTTCCCATGGCGGTTTAAAGCACGGACTTTTATTTTTTTATACCGGCTGACACTGCCGTAATAACCGGGTACGCTGAGACACCCTTCTACGCCCATTTCCGTTTCATCGGAATGACTTAATATTTCCGGGTTAATCAATTCAATCAACCCATTGCCATCATCCAGAACAACTATTTTTAAAGATTGATTAATTTGCGGTGCTGCCAGTCCAACTCCTTCGGCAGCATACATTGTTTCTGCCATATCATCTAATAATTTTTTGGTATGTTTTGTAATATGGTCAACTGGTTTAGCTGTTCCTTTCAAAATCGGCGCGCCAGCTTCTATGATTTTTAAAATGGCCATGCTTTCACCTCATATAGTATACTGTGTAAGATTCAATCCATCGTTTAATTATATAACAGATTTGATATTTATACCACTAAAAGATAAAGAATATAGTTAAAAAGCCGGATCGACATCGATAATTACGCCTGTCTGCCAGCATAACGGCTCTTGACGGATATACTGTTTGACAGCAGATACGTCTTTTCCTTTTATTAAAATGATAATTCGGTATTTATTCCGTATTTTTTTTATAATATCAACATAGGGGTCTGTTATTTCGACAGCCGATGCATGGGTTGTGTTCCAGTCCTGCAGCGCCTTGGCAATGTCATTCCCTTTCTGCCAAAGCAGTGTTTCATCTTCATCAGTAATAATCAGCTTTATGATATGATGAAACGGAGGATACAGAAAAGCTTCGCGAAACTCAATTTCCTGCTTATAAAATGACGGGTAATCCTGTTTTTCTGCATATTGAATGACATAATGCTCCGGTGCATAGGTCTGCATGATGACTTCCCCTGGAATAGTTCCTCGTCCGGCCCGTCCGGCAGCCTGGGTCAACAACTGAAAGGTTCGTTCACCAGCCCAATAGGCAGGCAAATTAAGCAGGCTGTCTGCCGATAAAATGCCGACAGTCCGCACATTGGCAAAATCATGTCCTTTCGCAACCATTTGCGTACCGAGTAAAATATCATATTCGTGACGGCGAAAACTTTCTATAATACGGTCGCCGCTGTTTTTGCGGCTTGTCGTGTCCTGATCCAGACGGATAATACGAGCGGACGGCAGCAGTTCATGAAGCTGTTCTTCTACTTTTTCTGTGCCTGTACCAAAGAATTTGATATACTTGCTGCCGCAGGACGGACAAACAACAGGAATTGGCTTTTCAGCCTCACAGTAGTGGCACCGCAGCTGCGATGCTTGTTTATGATATACCATCGGCACG
>CAVKOP010000206.1:1981-3127 GCA_963657835.1 Lachnospiraceae bacterium
ACATTTGACAACATAACCGCATTTGCGGCACATGACAAACGTAGAAAAACCGCGGCGGTTTAAAAGAATGATGGCCTGCTGCTTGGCTGCCAGCGTTTTTTCCAGCAGTGCCAACAGCGCATCCGATACGACACGGTAATTGCCGCGGGCCAGTTCATCACGCATATCGACAACGGTTACCTGCGGCAGGGGATGGTTTTTGACTCGTTTCTTTAATTCAAGAAGATGGTATTCTCCCGTTTTAGCCCGATAATAATCAGCAATGGACGGTGTCGCGCTGCCTAAGATAACCGGGCAGTGATAATAAGACGCTCGTCTGCGTGCGACTGCAACGGCATGGTATCTTGGCGATTCTTCCTGTTTGTAAGAAGCATCATGCGATTCATCTACAATAATCAGACCGATTGATTCGGCAGCCGTAAAAATGGCAGAACGGGCCCCAATGCAGATATGGCTTTCTCCGCGAAGCATGCGGAGCCAATTATTTTGCCGCTCTCCTTTGGAAAGCTGACTGTGCATGACAACGACATCCGCTCCAAAACGGCGAATAAAACGGCGGACGATTTGGCCTGTTAAGGCAATTTCCGGGACTAAGACAAAAACCTGTTTTCCCTGCTGCAGCACGTCAGCAGCCAGCTGCATGTATACTTCCGTTTTGCCGCTGCCTGTAATGCCGTGCAGTACATACGTATCGCCCTGTATATCTTTGCGAACTGCCGCAATCGCGGCCTGTTGCTCTTCTGTCAGGACGACAGCAGCGTCTGCCGGCAGTGCTTGAAGCAGATTGGACGTCCGCCGTGTTTTTTCTATAACACGTATCAGCCCCGTTGCACTCAGATTGCGGATGACAGCGGTACTGTAGCCTTTTTTTGCAGCTTCTTGGCAGGCCATTTCTCCGGCTTGCTTGATATCCTGCAGTAATTGGCTTTGCCGACGGCGATGCGCGAGGATATCTTCCGTATCGTCATGAACAAATTGGAGCCACTTTTCCTTCTTGTCTGCTAATTTATTTTTCCATTTCTTTTCGATGCGGATACAGCCTTTGGCAAGCAGTGTATTCAGTATAGCAGAAGAGAACTTTCGCTGCAGCGTATATTTGGAAACGCTGCCGTGCTCTTGTATATAAGTCAAGACACACTGTTCTTC
>CAVKOP010000207.1:0-3126 GCA_963657835.1 Lachnospiraceae bacterium
ATGTCCAAACGGCCGACATGCTCGGCGTGGCGATGGCGCTGAAGGATACGAATGCTATGCAGTATCTTGGCGGCGATGTCGTATTTTTTGCCGTACCAGCAGAAGAATGTATTGAAATCGAGTACCGCAACGTACTTCGTGAAAAAGGAAAAATCCATTTCTTTGGCGGCAAACAAGAACTGCTGTATCAAGGTGATTTTGACGATATTGATGCGGCTATGGAAATGCATGTGGCGACGACGGATGACCCGCAGGGAAATATTTTTATCGGCGGTTCCAGCAGCGGATTTATCAGCAAGCTCATAGACTATCACGGCAAAGCAGCGCATGCAGCCGCAGCGCCTGACCAAGGCATCAACGCGTTGAATGCGGCTATGCTCGGCATCATGGGTGTCAATGCTCTCCGTGAAACCTTCCGGGAAGAAGATTATGTCCGTTTCCATCCGATTATCAACAGCGGCGGCGATTTGGTCAATGTCGTACCGGATTATGTCCGCATGGAAAGCTATGTCCGCGCCGCCTCTGCCAAAGCGATGAAAACATACAACAGTGCTATCGACAGAGCGCTGTCTGCTGGTGCCATGGCCGTTGGCGCGACTTGTGATATTCACAACCTGCCCGGCTATCTGCCGATGTATCAGGACAAGAGTACGACGGCTCTCTTGGAAGCCAACTGCAGCGACATCTTTGGCAAAGACCATATCATCCATGCGCCGCACAACGCAGGCAGTACGGATATGGGGGACTTGTCCCATTTGATGCCGATTATTCATCCGCACGTAGGCTGTGTGCACGGTGCGCTGCACAGTGCCGACTATACGTTGTTTGAAGAAAAAACGGCATACATCAAAACAACACAAGTCATGGCCATGACGCTCATTGACTTGCTGTATGATGATGCATCCGGCTTGGAAACAGTGTTGAAACAATTCCATCCGATGATGACCAAAAAAGAATATACGGACTTCATGGCTTCGATTCACTAGAAAGCGGAGCATAGGTCAACATACGCAGGGCTGCGACAAAATGAAAAGTGTTAGTTCATTTTGTCACAGCCCTTTTACTATACCCTTTTACGTGTATCATTTGTAACCGTATGATTCATTTTCTTCAAAATTCAAACTAAAAACTTTTAAAGGAAGATTAGGGTATATGACAGCAAAACCGCATTATGTGACAGATCCTCTTGCATTGCCCATCTGCACAAAATCCGTTCCTGTGGTATAATACGTAGTAATGAAAGGAGTTTCGATAGTGTGTGGAATAAAGTAATAACAATGTTGTGCGCAGCTTGGATGGGCGTGGCGGCAGGCTGTCCTGTCCATGCTATTACGCAGGAAGAACTCGTCTATGACCAAGTCAGCAAATATATTAACGGGCAGGATGCAGCCGATATTGCCCAGGATATCTGTGATGCTTCCTATACGTATCATGTCGATCCCATTTTGGTTGCAGCCGTATTTACGACAGAAAGCAATTTTGACAACTCCGCCGTATCCGGCGTAGGTGCTATTGGCATTGCCCAGCTCATGCCGGACACGGCAGCCCAGCTCCATGTCAATCCGTACGACCGCAAAGAAAATATTTATGGCGGCGTAAAATACTTGGGACAAATGGTAGACCGCTATCGCACATGGGATAAACCCTTTGTTTATGCCGAAGCGGCCTACAATGCCGGCCCTGGTGCCGTCGATAGAGCCGGCGGCGTACCGCATTATACAGAAACCATGAATTACGTCCAAAGCGTAGAAAAAACACGGCAGGAAATCTGGCGGATTGCCGGTGCAGAAGCCAGCAGCGGACGAGCCTATACCGCTGCCAACCCTTACAATCAGCCGCTGCACCAAGCAGCCAAGGAATTTCCCAGCCTGCAGGAATGGCATGCCCAACAAGCAAAAATGAAATCCAGCGCAGCCATCGCTAAGGCCGTCCCCAAAACAGCCGCATCTGTTAATCATGAAGAAACAGAAAAATAAAATATCATGCTGTTCATGGAATGTATAGCGTATCATCTGACTTGAAATATATTGTTGAAATTTTTAAATCTTAGTATAATATAGATAAAAAGGAAAGATGGTGCCTATGAAAGAAACGATAGAGATGGACCCACAGACAAAACGGCATCAGCGGGCCTTACATATTATCAAACGATGGCGTCTTATGGATGATGAGTTTATGAAACGCTGTTTAAAAGATAATATTCCGGCCGTTGAATGTATTTTGCGCATTATCATGGAACAGCCGGATTTGCATGTACTAACGGTTCATATTGAAGATACAATTCCTAATCTGTTGGGACATGGCATTCGTATGGATGTCCATGCTGTAGATGCGGCAGGGGTAGAATACGATATTGAAGTGCAGCGTGCGGATAAAGGGGCTGGTGTGAAACGGGCGCGCTTTAACAGCAGCTTGTTAGATCTCAACAGCCTGAAAAAAGGAAATACTTACGATCAACTGCCAGAAAGCTACGTAATTTTTATTACAGAACATGATGTATTAGAACATGGGTTAGCCCGATATCACATCAACCGAATGATTGAAGAATTGAATCAGCGGTTTGATGACGGCGAACATATTATATATGTTAATGGTGCATATGAAGGGCAAGACGATATTGGCAAATTGATGAATGATTTCCGAAGTGCAACGGCAGAAAATATGATATGGGAACCACTGAAAGAAGTAGTAAATCGATATAAGAATAATCCAGAGGAGGTGGCTGAAATGTGTGCTGAATTGGAAAAATGGAGCCTGGAAGAACGACAGGAAGGTCGTGCAGAAGGTCGTGCAGAAGGCCGTACAGAGGGTGCCGAACAATTGGCAACGCTTCTGAAATTACTACAGGCAGACGGCCGCTTACAGGATATCGCGCTGGCATTAGAAAATCAGGAAGCCCGGCAAAAGCTCTACCGAGACTATCATATTGACTGAGCAGTGACAAGGGACTGCAACAAAATGAGAATTTTAGTTCATTTTGTTACAGCCCCTTTTACTATACCGTTTTACGTGTATAGTTTGCAGTCCGATATACTTGTCTGTTCATAGTAACATATATTCAGACCTGTTGCTCATTTGACAAATTATATCACTCACGCTGATTTTTAGATTATTCATTTTTTTCTT
>CAVKOP010000208.1:0-2316 GCA_963657835.1 Lachnospiraceae bacterium
GCACCAACGAAGTACAGCTCATGGTAACAGGCGGCGCTTTGTTGCGGTAAGTAATTAAGTTTAGGATGCGGGCATGGTCTTTAGAATGTAAGACCATGCCTGTTGAATAAAAAAGTACTTTTTTTTAGGAGGCAAACGTAAATGGAAATATTGGTATGTGTCAAACAAGTTCCGGACACAGCAGAAGTTAAGATTGATCCCGTAAAACATACCGTCATTCGTGCTGGTGTTCCTAACATTTTCAACCCCTTTGACCAGAACGCTTTGGAAGCTGCTCTTCAGTTGAAGGACGCTGATAAGGAAGTAAAAGTAACATTGCTTTCTATGGGTCCAGATCAAGCTAAAGACGTATTAAAAGAAGGTTTGGCAATGGGTGCTGACGACGCTTATCTCGTATCTGACAGAAAGCTCGGCGGTTCCGATACATTGGCTACAGGCTATGCATTAGCACAGGCTGTTAAAAAAGTTGCAGCAGAAAAAGGCATCGAACAGTTCGATATCATCCTCTGCGGCAAACAGGCTATCGATGGCGATACAGCACAGGTTGGTCCTCAGATCGCTTGCGAACTCGGCATTCCTCAGATTACATATGCCCGTGACCTGAAAGTTGAAGGCAATAAAGTTACTGTACAGCAGGAAAACGAAGAAGGTTACATCGTAACAGAAGCTCAGTTCCCTGTTTTGATTACAGCCGTAAAAGACTTGAACGAACCGCGTTTCCCGACTATTCGTGGTACAATGAAAGCAAAACGTCGCGAAATCCCAACATTGGATGCAGCTGCTATTGAAGCTGACGACGCTCAAATCGGTTTGAACGGTTCCCCGACAAAAGTTCGTAAAATTTTCACACCGGCTCAGAGAAGCGGCGGCTTGGTACTCAAAGTCGAAGACGACAATGCTCAGGCACTCGTTGATCAGGTCGTAGAAAAATTGTCTGAAGCGAAAATTCTTTAATTTAAGGAGGAACAGTGAAAATGGATTTAGCAGAATACAAAGGCATTTATGTAATTGCTGAACAGTTTGAAGGCAAATTACGTGATGTATCTTTCGAATTGTTGGGCCAGGCCCGCGTTTTAGCTGATACCATCGGTGACGAAGTAGGTGCCGTCCTGATTGGTAAAGACGTAAAACCGTTAGCACAAGAACTTATTGCTCATGGTGCTCATAAAGTATATGTATATGATGATCCTCAGTTGGAACATTACAACACAACTGCATATGCAAAAGTATTGGTTGATTTCTTCAACAAACAGAAACCTAACGTTTACCTCGTAGGCGCAACAAACATTGGCCGTGACCTCGGTCCTCGCGTTGCTAACATGCTTAAAACTGGTTTGACAGCTGACTGCACACAGCTCGGCGTTGACGACGACAAAAAAACTATCGTTTGGACTCGTCCGGCTTTGGGCGGTAACATCATGGCTGAAATCATCTGCCCGGACAACCGTCCGCAGATGGGCACAGTTCGTCCGCACGTATTCAAGAAACCGGAAGCTGACGCTAGTGCACAGGGCGAAGTTATCGATATGAAAGCTGATCTCACAGATGCAGATTTCATGACGAAATTCGTTGAACTCATCAAATTGGGTGACGGCGGCGTTAAAATCGAAGACGCTGACGCTATCGTTGCTGGCGGCCGTGGCATGAACAGTGAAGAACCGTTCAAAACAGGCATCTTGAAAGAATTGGCAGACGTACTCGGCGGTGCCGTTGGTGCTTCCCGTGCTGCTGTTGATGCTGGCTGGATTGATGCTCTCCATCAGGTTGGCCAGACTGGTAAAACAGTTGCTCCGAAAATCTATGTTGCCTGCGCTATCTCCGGTGCTATCCAGCACTTGGCTGGTATGACTGGCTCTGACTGCATTATCGCTATCAACAAAGATGAAGATGCTCCTATCTTCAAAGTTTGCGATTACGGTATTGTTGGTGATGTATTCGACGTATTGCCGAAACTCACAGAAGCAATCAAAAAAGCAAAAGGCTTGGCTTAATAGAATATCTATATATTGCCATGTAAAAGGACTATCGAAAGATAGTCCTTTTTTGGCTCTATAATACATGTTGGGGTCTTGTGGATATCCTTGTTCACAAGCTCTGTTTGTTGTGTTGAAAAAGCATGATAACTATAATAAGTATAAACGGATTGGGCGGTTGTACGATGAATAAAATTGTGAAAATTTTGCTCTTAGGATTAATATGTTTGTTCACTATTTCCACTAGTGTCTTTGCTTTGGAGACTCCCAAAGGCTATAATATTACAAATAAAATTTATAATTATCAACCTATTGACTCGAATTATTATGTTAGTCCTGGAAC
>CAVKOP010000208.1:2326-3114 GCA_963657835.1 Lachnospiraceae bacterium
ATGTATGGAGATACCAACTATCCTGTTGTAGGAGCAACAGAATATGGTGCTATCTTTCTTGATAAAAGTAGCTGTAATTATTATGTTGAGAACGGAGTAGCCTATGTTTCCTGTTTGGTTTATTATGGGAGTGGTGGAGCTGATGGGTATGGAAATGCAGCGAAGCATACTCCTAGAGTGATCAAATTTTGTACATATAAACAGAATGGCAAGAGAACCATAAAATTATTGAACTCTGTAAATCCCAATACTGGCGTTAATGACGCTCATAATACGTATAGGTATGATGGTGGTTTTCTTAACGCTCTTTTTTGGAAAGTTACCAATATTACAGGACTGTCACAATATCTAGATTAAGCTTATAAATATGATCAGTATTAAGTGAATAGTGCTGTATCAGCCTTTTGAATTATCTTACTGCTAAAGGACGTGAATGATGTGACCTCCAATCGTTAGATTTTTGGTCTAACAATTGAGGGGTCCGCTCATTTCATCACTGTGAATAATAAAAGATGATGTAAGGGTAACATTTGAAGATGAGACGGAAGTAAAAGCATAAAGAAGTAAGCGGCTATCGGCAGGAAATAAAGTTTGCTGATGACCGCCTTTTTAGTGGTTATATAATCTTTTGTGATATAATATTTATAAGTTTTCTTAAAAGGGGGCCATTAGTAGATACTTCAATGCTAAAAGTAATTTTGTTATACGAGTTTTATGGAAAAGCAATGACAAATAATAGCTTTGTTGGAAGAAAAATAAAATGCAGTAAAATGACATTAAAGCATAAT
>CAVKOP010000209.1:0-3114 GCA_963657835.1 Lachnospiraceae bacterium
TGACGTACTGTATGATATAATTCTTGTCCTTTTTCTTTGACATCCTGCAGTTTGTCTTTAGCAGCACCGCTCCACTTTTTCATGAAATCAATCGTTTCATCACCCAGCGGAATATTTTTGAGCGGGCTTTCGCGAAGCCGGTCTACTTGTTCACGTGCTTTATCTTTCCATTCAGACATCATTTCAATGTAAGGACCCATATCAGTCGGCATGCCGTCCTTCATCCAACGCTGCGTAACACGTCCCAGGCTGTACGTAATACCTACGGCTACTGGTACCTGAATCGCACTGAATGGAATAAGGGTGGTCAAAAGGTTGCCGGCCATGCGGCTTCCTACAGCGCCAAGGAAAGCAATCAATGCGCGTTCTGTCAGTTTGACATTGTATACGCGGGCAATACGGCTTACCAAGTATACTTCATTGGCCATCAGGGCTACAGTGCCCAATACAGGTGCAACGACGATAGCACCAGCCCGGGCAGCGGCCCAGCGGCATAATGTTTCTACCTTTACATCTGCATCTTCTGTGGATTGATCCAGTGAATTCATAACATTCATGGCAGCGTCTTCGTTTACTGCCGGTGCTGGACCTGCCTGTGCTTTTAAGTCGGCTAATTCTGCTTTCAATTTAGCAATTTCTTCTCGCAACTCTTCTACTGTCTTCGTTTCTTCTGACATATATATCACCCCATCGCCTCAAAAAAATATTTATGCTTTAATTCTCTCATTTTTTTACCAGCTTGTCAAACCGCCGTCAACAGATAATGCCGTGGCAGTAATAAAAGAAGCTTCATCACTTAACAAAAATGCAATGCTGTGTCCGATTTCTTCCGGTTTGGCCAGGCGGTATAACGGATACTGCTCTTGGAGAGACTGACGGGTAAGCGATGGGTCTTCCTGCATTTGTTTTTCTAATAACGGGGTATCTACGTCGCCAGGGCAAACACAGTTGACCCGTACTTGGTGCGGTGCAGCTTCCAAAGCTAGTGATTTCGTAAACGCAACGACAGCTCCCTTGGTAGCGCCATAAATAGAACAAGCTACATTTCCCTGCAGGCCGGCATCACTGCTGACGGTTACAATACTGCCGCGGCTTTTTTTTAGATATGGCAGGGCATAACGGCACAGAGAAATAGTACCGTAGACATTGACTGAAAAAAGCCGCTCTACCTGCTGCGACGTCGTGTTTTCCAACAACTCTTCTTCATAATAGCCAGCCGAAGTAACCAGTCCGTCCAAGCGGCCGAATTGGTGAATCGTCTGCGCAATGATTCGCTGGCAGTCACTGTCTTTGCTGACATCGCCGGCAATATAAGATGCTGTATATCCCTTTTGAGAAAGATACGCTAGGGCCTTGCTGCCTTTGGTTTCGTGACGGCCGCAGATGGCTACCTGCCAGCCTTTGGTCAAAAGGATTTCAGCCGTTGCCAGCCCTATACCGGAGGTACCGCCGCTGATGCATGCTGTTTTAGCGTTCATGTGTGTGCTCCTTCTTAAATGATGCCTGCATACGTTAAAGCTAATTTGCCAATTAAGAGAATCGTCACCGTCAGCATAATGCCGCGGACAAAACCAGTGCCGCGGTGAATGGCCATGCGGGAACCAAAATATGCACCGGAAAAAATACAAACAGCCATAGCCATGCCGTATACATATAAAATTTTACCGCTGTATACTAATAAAACAAAGGCTGTAATATTGCTGACTAGATTGAGAATCTTAGCATTGCCTGCTGCGATAATAAAATCAAAGCCAATCATGGCAAAGGCTACGATTAAAAAGGTCCCCGTCCCCGGGCCAATAAACCCATCATAAAAGCCGATAACCAAAGCCGCCGCCATGGACTGCAGCAGGGATTTTTTTGTTTCTCCCTTATACGTATTGGTACTGCCCAGGTTTCGCTGTGTAAAGACAAAAACGGCCGTCGCAATGAGCGCCAGAATAATAATAGGCTGCAGCCATTCGGCTGACATGTGCAGCATGCAGACACAACCAATCACTGCACCAATAAACGTAAAAGGTACAACTCGCTTCATCAAATGCATGTCCACTTTACCAGCTCGCACAAACTGCCAAGCACTCATGACAGCACCAAAGGTAGCTGAAAACTTGTTAGTACCGACAGCCAGATGCGGCGGTATGCCTGTTGCCATCAATACGGGCAGTGAAATCAGACCGCCGCCGCCGGCAATCGAATCGACAAAGCCGGCTAAAAAGCCGCCGGCCATGACGAATACTAACATATATATCGAAATATCATTAAAAATTTCCATGTTCTATCCTTACTGCATCAATTCCGTGACAAACACAATATCAATGCCCTCTTTATGTAATTCATCCACCATTTCACCAAGTGCTTGTGCTGTTTTGGGCCGGCAATGACCAATAACAATGGCGCTGCCGTTGCTTTTGGCTATTTCGCCGCCTTGGCGAAGACGCTGCTTGATTGCGTTCACGTCGGCGTCATTGTCGATAAATAAGTTGTTGCGGCTTGTTGCAATTCCCATAGATGCCGCCGTTTGTTCACCTACAGACGTACTGTTGGTTCGACTGTCCAAATACACCAGCTTGCGTTTTTTCATGACAGACATGACATCTTTCATCAAGCGGGTATCGGCTGTTGCCATAGACCCTTGATGGTTATTCATGCCGATAGCATGCGGTACCTGATTGAGCAGTTCATTGGTTGTCGATTTTACTTTGTTGTCGCTCATATCCGGGCCGATAAAAATAGATTCAGAAGACGATACATTCAGCGGCTGCATCGGCAGATGAACAAAAATTTTACGGCCGGCTTGATAACCGCTCTGAGCAGATTCTGTCGTATGCGGTTTATTTGGCATAACAGAATACGTCAACGGAATCGGCAGTTTATTTAACTTTTCAAGAGTTGTCATATCACTGCCGCAGTCGTCAATAACAATCGCCAAGCGGCCTTTTACCTGGACAGGATGATTTTGTTTGCTAGCAGCTGCCTGTTTGCTGCCTGTTTCTGGTTTTTCTAATGCAGCTTTTGCCGGAACATCTTTTAAAGAACCGCTTGTGGAACCCAATATAAATTCTTTGATGTTTTCCAGCAGGTTTGTCTTGGCTTTAGGAGCTGTGACATATAATT
>CAVKOP010000210.1:0-3102 GCA_963657835.1 Lachnospiraceae bacterium
TTGTTCTGATTTATACGGTGCCGCAGACGACGTCGGCCCTGCAGTTTGCTTATATTTTTGTTACGTATAACTTATGCACGACTGTTTGCTATACGGCGCTGAATCTGCCGTACGGCAGTTTGTCCGCCATGATGACGCGTATTTCTAAAGAACGGGATATGCTTTCTATTATCCGCATGGCTTTATCTCCGATTGGCCGTATTTTGGCTGTATCGGCAACGCTGCCTTTAGTCAAAGTATTCGGTGACACGCAGATGGCCTGGGTGAAAGTTATGTCTATTTGGGCCGTACTGGCATTGGCACTGCTCCTTTTATGCTTCAGCCAGTGCAAAGAAACCGTTGTTATCGATGCACGAAAAGATTCAGAAACCAAAATTCCTATTTTGAAATCATTGAAATGCATAGCGCTTAACAAATATTTCTGGGCAGCCATGACGATTTGGATGATGCAAAATGTTATTTTCTGCGTCAATGGTACGGTTCTGCCGTATTACTGCAAATATGTCTTCAGCAACGATACGGTATACAGCGTGCTGTATTTAGTCGAAACATTGATTAATATTACTGTCATGCTCGTATTCAGCCCCATGCTGCTGCGGCGGTTCGGCAAGCGCAACATGTCACTGGCAGGCGTCCTGCTTTGCTTTGTCGGCCATTTGATTTTCCTGCTCAATCCGCTCGATTTCAACTGGGTTGTGTTTAGCTGCGTAATTCGCGGCATTGGTTTTGCGCCGGTTCAGTCCGTTATCTTTGGATTCCTTGGCGATGTCGTAGAATATGGACAGTGGAAATTCCATATGCGGCAGGAAGGCTTGATTTTTTCCGGCGGTTCCGTTGGCACCAAAGTCGGTTCGGGTCTTACTAATGCCATTTTGACTAGCCTGCTGGCATTGGCCGGTTATGTATCTTCGACAACCGGCAGTGCCGTACAGCCGGACAGTGCCATTCAGATGATTATTCATTTGTATGAATACGCACCGCTCTTTGTCTGGATTGTTTTGATCGGTGTCCTCTATTTCTATAAACTGGACAAGATGTACCCGACGATTATGAATGATTTGGTGCAGCGCGAAGCGCGGGGCGAATTATAAAGCGTGTGAAATAAGGAGGTGTGTTTAGATGAAAGATAAGACGTTGATTACGATTACACGGCAATACGGCAGCGGCGGTAAAGAAGTGGCGACTATACTGGCAAAAAAATTGGGGATTCGCTGCTACGACAGGAAAATCGTATCGATGGCTGCCGAGCATATACAAGACGGTGTGAATGTCGATGATTTGCTGGATCGTTCGTACAACAGCCCGGAAAATTGCCTGGGAAACCTGGGAGATTATGCCTATGAACGGGTTCCGGCGCACAACCGCATGTATATTGAACAGGCTAAAATTATACTGAAAATTGCTGAGCGGGAAAGTGCTGTTATTTTAGGACGCTGCGCCGATTTTATTTTGCGTGGTCAGCCCCATGTGTATTCATTCTTTATTTATGCCGATGACGATTTCCGCAGACAGCGGGCGAAGACACACTATGGAGAACAGTCGTTGAAAGACATGGATGCTGAAGATAAAGTACGCAAACGGTATTATTCGTACTATACCGGACAGGAGTGGGGCAATCCGCAGCATTATGATTTGATGATTAACGTCAGCAAGATTCCGCTGGAAACGGCGGCTGATATGATTATCAAATATATCAACTTGCGTCAAAATCAAGAGTAAACAGGAATAGGGCATCACAAAAAGGCTGTCGCTCATGCGACAGCTTTTTTGTGATAGTTTGTAGTAAAAATTGGCAGTATTTACTAACCACTAAAAACTGAAAACTATAAACTACAAACTAATGTTTAACCCATTTTTGGCGGTATTCCCCAGGAGTGATGCCGAAGGTTTTACGAAATACATTTTGGAAATAATTGGAATTGTTGTAGCCGACGCTGACAGCGATGCGCGTGATGCTCATATCAGTATTAATCAGCAGATTTTGTGCTTCGCCAATGCGGCGGAGAATGACGTACTGCATCGGCGAAAATCCGACATCATTTTTGAAGAAATGGGATAAATAATATTCATTGACGCCGGCATACGCGGCAATATCGTGGAGACGAAGTGTTTCCGTATAATGCTGGTCAATGTAGTGAATGATTTTTTGGGTCAGCGGTGAATGCGTGTTTTGATGCAGCACGGCATGTTCATCGATAATCGTCTTGATTTTGGCGATGAGCGCAGCAGCCAGCGGTGCTGTAATTTCTGCGGCGTATTTGCTCTGTCCATTGTTTTCGATGATTTGAAAGAGGTGAAGTATATCCCAAAACGATTCTTTGCAGCTGACAATCGGACTGTATATATCATCAATGATTTTATTTTTTTCCAGATGGGCCAGTTTTACATTGCTGACGGCCAGGCAGTACGTACAGAGATGGTTGCCGCTGCCGCCGAATTCATCGTGAACGACGTTGCTGTTGTACAGAATCAAATCACCTTTTTTCGCCGTATAGCGTTTTTGGTTGATGATATAAATGCCGGCGCCTTCATATACCAAGAGTATTTCTACTAAGTCTTTATGCGAGTGCATGGTCCGGGGCAGATGAGAGTTATCCGCGCCAACGTTGCAGATATATTCGGGTTTGGGGATATATCCTTTCGTAAAAATGGGATGATATTCGTTTTTGAAAAAATACTGCAGCATGGTAAATACCTCGTGTCTTTCTAAAATCAATCAGGAAAGAGAACTAGCAGTGCCAATAGTATATACAGCAAAAAGAGCCGGGAGAGAGACCGGCTCTTTTTGATTTGCAGCTGAAAAGCTGCAAGGAGAAGAAAAGGAGTATGTATTATAAAAAGAGATGATGCAGAATTAGAGATTATATTCTTTGCGAATTTCGTCGATTTTAACAGGACGATGTTCAGCAACAGATTTTTTAGCAGCCAAGCCGATGAGGACAGGAGCCAAGCCGTCGTTTGCATTGACCGGTGTAGCCGTGTCATTGACGATGGCTTCTACGAAGGAATCGATTTCAGAAGCATATGCTGCCATGTAACGTTCGAGGAAGAAGAACATCGGTTTTTCTGCTACGACGCCGTCTTTGCCGCTGAATACAGCGT
>CAVKOP010000211.1:0-3068 GCA_963657835.1 Lachnospiraceae bacterium
GGACAAGCTAGTTTGGCTGCAACAGAAAAGGATGATTTTTATCAAGCCGTCAATCAAAAAACACTGGAAACGAAAGAAATTGACCCGACAGAAGTCAGCTGGTCCTGGTTTCAGGAACAGAGCTTAAAAAATACGAAGCAGTTGGAAAAAGATGTACAGCGCATTGCTGCTAAAGCGGGAACTTATGACAAAGGAACGTCGGAGCAAAAAATAGCGGATTTGTATACGTGTGCTATGGATACCAAGGCGCGCAATACGTCATCCCGAGCCCAGCTAAAAGAAATACTGAAGCCCATTCAAGCCGCTAGGACGACAGCGGAATTGACTCAGGCATTATGCGATTTTAAAGAAAAGTACGGAGAAGGGCTTTTGGTAGATTACAGTGCCGACCGCAAGCCGACAGAACCCAAATATATCAGCCGTATTTCGGTAGACGATACGATTCTTACTAAATATGATTTGCAAAAAGAACCGGAAACAGGATTGTGGGAAGCATATAAGACGTATATTGCCGATGTGCTGATGGAAAGCGGCGTCGATGCTCAAACAGCGAAAACCCAGGCAGCGGCTATTTTTGCTATGGAACAAACCTGGGCGCCGTCGATGATAGACAGCGAAAAGCTGAATGATGCGGCTGTATATAATCAGGTTGTACCGCGCAAAGAAGTCGAAGCGCTGATGCCGCACCTGGATGGCAAAAAACTGATGGCCGCGTGGGGCATTGATAAAGAAAAAGAGGTATTATTTTTTGAGGCGCCGTATCTAAAAGCCATAGACAGTATATATACGCAGGAGAATCTGCCGCTTTTAAAAAGTTATTTGACATTTTGCGTGATGCATCGGTATGCACCGTATGCAGACATCAAGCTGCGGGATATGGCACGGGCGTTTACGATGAAGCGGTATGGCATCAAAACGCCGCACAGTGATGAAGAAACAGCTAATCGCATGGTACAGGATATATTGGACTATGAGATGGGGCAAGTGTATATGAAACAGTACGGCTCGGCTGAAGCGGTGGCTGATGTCACGCAGATGATTATGAAAATACGGGATGTCTACGAAAAACGGCTGCAGAATAATACCTGGCTGAGTCCGCAAACAAAAGCGAAAGCGATTGAAAAATTGAAAACCCTGCGCATTTTTGTCGGCGCGCCGGCACAGGATGATACGCCGCTTATCGACCCGATGGCGGATGTTATTTCACCTAAACAGGGCGGCACATTACTGGGCAACATCCTTCACAATGACCGGTTGGCCTATGAGCAGGAGAAAAAATTATTGGGACAGCCTTTTAATCCGGACAAATGGATGGGCATGGAGCCACAGGAAGTCAATGCCTGCTACATTCCGGAAAACAACAGCATTACCATCCCCATGGGAATTTTACAGCCGCCGTTTTATAGCGTTACGGCGTCACCAGGTGCCAATCTGGGCGGCATAGGAACGGTCATCGGCCATGAAATTTCTCATGCTTTTGATACTAATGGCTGCCGGTATGATAAAAACGGCAATATGAAAAACTGGTGGACAAAAGCGGACTATGCAGCCTTCCAAAAACGTGCCGAAGCGTTTGGCCCATACTATGACCGCTATGTGGTAGGCGAAGAAAAACTGCAGGAAAACGGCAAATTGGTTACGAGCGAAGCGATTGCTGACTGCGGCGGTTTGTCGGTGGCAACGGAAATAGCCAATGGCGATGAAGCCATGCTGAAAGATTTGTATCATAATTTTGCAGCTATCTTTGCCAGCAAGTATACGCCGCAGATTTTACGATTTATTGTACAAATGGACCCGCACCCGGTAGGTCCGGCCCGAGTCAACGGCGCCCTGTCTTCTATGCAGGAATTTTATCAAGCGTACCGTATTACGATTCATGATGGCATGTATGTACAGCCACAGCAGCGTGTTGGCATTTGGTAATCTATGGTAATAAAATAACTATATGGGACAAGTTTTGCCCCATGCAAAACGGCGCTTTGGTTATACATCACTAGGTGGTTATGTGTATATATCATAAACGCGCCGCAAAAATTACAAAATAAATTCTCAAAATTATCCTTTGTATATTTCGTATCCTATGCGAACATATAGAAAGGATAATTTTTTTGTCAGCAGAGAAATTTCCTATGTTTTGGGCGTGAAACGGCAACACGCAGTATAAAAAAATGACGTATAAATACTAGCTTTGTACAGAAGATACACTCGATAAAATACAGTAGTATTGAGAATAATGACAAAACTTCAAATACAGGGCAGCATGCCTGAAACGATACAAAATATGTGGACAAATATGGTTCCTTTTTCTACTTGACAGCGGTTGCCGCTTGCATTATTAAAAGGGATACGGTACAATTTCAACAGAGGCAGTATTCGATAGTAGCTATCGGATACCGTTGGATAGCAGCCTCCTGGGACACAAAACGTACCAGTAGGAACGATACTGTTGTAGATGAGACAGAAAGGGGTACAAGGATGGAAAAATATGTAGCAGTGATTGCCCATGACGCTAAAAAAGCAGATATAGTAGAATTGGCATTTCAATATAAAGACGTATTGAAAAAGTTTCCTCTTGTCGGGACAGGAGAAACGGGTAAGCGAATTGAAACAGCGACCGGCCTTGCTGTAAAAAAAATGCAGCCGGGACCTTTGGGCGGCGACCAGCAGATTGGCGGCATGATTGCCTCTGACGAAGTCATTGCCGTTATTTTCCTGAGAGATCCGCTGACGGCACAGCCGCATGAACCGGATGTATCCGCTTTCCTGCGCCTTTGCGATGTTCACTGCATTCCCTTGGCAACGAATATCACAAGCGCGCGGATTTTGTTAACTGCCTTAGATAAAAACATAGCATTATTTGCTAAAAAATAAATATTACTAAAACTAATTAGACAAAGGAGAATTCCCTCATGTTGAAAAAAACGAAAATCGTTTGTACACTTGGCCCAAGCTCCAATACGCAGGAAACTATTGAAAAGATGATTAAAGCAGGCATGAATGTAGCCCGCTTCAATTTTTCTCATGGCTCTCATGAAGAACACAAACAGCGCATCGATATGGTACGCGCC
>CAVKOP010000212.1:0-1705 GCA_963657835.1 Lachnospiraceae bacterium
GAATGAATACATATCATAGTCCATAGAACAAATCCAGAAAATTGCCAAAGATAATCAGCTGATATAGTGAAATGCTAAAAAAGGAACAATCCCATGTTTTCACATGAGACTGTTCCTTTTTTCATGTATTATATATCCCTATATATTGGCTATAAAATCCTTTCGGCTATAAAAGGAATTTTAACCTACTACATCATGCTTTTCAAGCCACTTGGACCAGGAAGTTGCAAAGTTGTTCTGGTAGTTTTGCTGTACGTATTTGTAGAACAATTTTACCATACGAGCTTTGTCTGCATAGTAATCAGCTTTCCAATCGCTTGCTTTTGGTTTCTTAATCTTATAAGCTACGTAGTTGCCGCCAATCATATGCTGACGCTGTAAGATGTCTTCCAAAGAAACATCCGGGTTCTTCATCATATCCACCATAGCCATGTAAGCTGTTGTACGGCCTACACCAGCCTGGCAGTGGAAGTGGAGCCATGCATCTTTCGGCATTGTCTTGAAGAAGTTGACGAACTGGTCTACATATTCCGGAGCCGGCCATACATGGTCTGTAGCCGTAATACGGACGTAGTTTACGCCGAGAGACTTAGCCATTTCTTCTTCTGTCATAGCGCTGTTGATTTTAATCTTCTGCGGGTTGAGTGCTTTTTTATCTTTACTCAATTCAGAAACAACCACTTCATTGCCAATTGCATTTTTCAAGCGATTCTTTTCATCTTTAAGGATTGCTTTGCTGCTCTTGCCGAGGTTGCCCCAGTCGCGCATGCCATACCAGCTGACAGCATTACCGTTGAAGTAGCCGTGAGATTCCTGACGAAGGTCGATATCATAGATAGGTCCTTTGGCATATTTCTTTAATTCTGCTACCAATGCTTTGAATTCACCGGCAGAGCTCTGAGCAGAACCGGAAATGTTCAACGTATCCATGCCTTTGCGGGTCGGTGTATGGTTAGGATCTAACTGGCCGGCATATTTCTTTTCCACTGGGCCGAATGCAGAAAGGCTCGTGCGGAAGTTGCGCGGCAGTTCATTTCTGTCCGCTGTGTCAATACGCCATACATAGCCTTCATAGTCCGGTTCATAGCTTTCGTAGCCATGCTGTTTTGTCCAGTCACTGTATTTGATGTCAAAGTTTGGATGGGCTTTGCAGTATTCATAGAACTGTTTCGTGAACTGGTAGCGGTCGATATATAATTTACGGCCCCAGTTTTTCTTGCTGTCTTTGATTTCGCTGAGGTCTACAATACCAATCAATGCCTGACGTTTGATGATGTCATCAAAGCTTACTTTAGACGCGTTTTTCATGATGTCATACGCAACCATCATGATAGTCGTGCGGCCCATGCCTGCATAGCAATGGAAATGGAGCCATGCGTCCTTCGGCAGCGTTTTGTAGAAGGCGATGAAATCGTCCATGTTTTTGTCGCTCGGACGGAAATGGTCGTCGATGACGATGCGGTAGTAGTTGGCGCCGTGTTCTTTGACCATCTGTTCTTCGTTGCGGACGCGGTCTACTTTCATTTCAATCGGCGTCATCAGTTTGTTTGTTTTGTCGTTAAACTGATAGATTTCGACAGTGCCTTTTTTCTTGAGCTTGTTGAGCTGATCGGTTTCGACATGTTTTACGATGTACGGTGTACGGCCGTCATTGCCCCAGTCATGGTCGGCAAACCAGCTGACTGCTGTGCCGTTGATATAGCCG
>CAVKOP010000212.1:1715-3063 GCA_963657835.1 Lachnospiraceae bacterium
GCCGTGGGATTCAGCGCGAAGGTCGATGTCATAGAATTTTTTCGGGGAAACCGGAACGGTTGCCAAGACTTTTTCAAATTCTTTTTCCGAGAAAATACTACTTGCCGATGCACGAGTTGTTGCCATGCCGGCACGCGTCGGGAGCACGCCGTCTTTCGTCAATCCTTTGAATTCATCATTGGATGTACGGAAGTTGCGGGGCAGCTGGTCTTTATCGACACGATCGATTTTAAGAGCCAGTTTCGGAGCCTTTTTGACTTCCTGCGGTTCTGCTTTGACATTTTGTGCCTGTGCTGTAATAGCAGTCGGCTGCGCCGTTGCGGCTGCTACGTCCTTGGCGGAAATGACAGCCGTAAACTGTACTGCCATCAAGCCGGCCAAGACCATAGCCGTTAAGGTTTTCTTGCCTATCATGGGTACGTCACTCCTTTTATATACATTATATTATATGAACGTATTGATTACAGTATAGGGGGTCATACTGGTATGTCAAGCACAACGCCCCATTACTGCAGAAAAGCCATTAGAATTTCGTCGTGAGTTTGAGGTAGAAGGAATTCTTTGTTGCTTTATTAAGTGCATTTCCTTTGCTATCAACGTTTCTGCCATCCGGTTTGGTGGAACCCCAGTACCGCAAGAGAGAAAGTTTGGTGTTATCGCTGACAGCATAATCGGTTTCCCAACCGAAGCCTTTGAAGCCCATTTCGTCGATGTAATCTTTATAGCCGCCGTAGTTGTCATTCATGAACAAGTTCTGGTCGATATTGAAGTATTTAACAGCCGTGCCCCATGTGCCTTTTTTCTTGGCATTGCCGTAATGGAGACCAATCATGTAGCCGTCTGTCGAATCGTTAGCACCACGGTATTTATAACCATAATTAACGTTGCCATTGCTATAGTCATCAGCATTTGGCTTATCTGTATTGCTGTTGTGGACATATTCGCCGCTAACCCAGAATTTACCGACAATCGGTGTCTTGCCATAAACGCCTACATAGGATTCAGGCTGCTGGTGGGATACATAGACACCGGCATAAGCATCTTTTGTGAAGTTGTGTTTGTAATCAGCAAACCATAAGACGCGGGCTCTATCATGATATGTCTTTCCATCATCACTATTAACACTGCCGTCACACATATATTCCTGGGAATCACGGCCGTAGAAGACTTTAGCATAGTCTTTATCCGTGAATTTATAGGCAGCACTGAAGCCCTTGATGGAGCTCTTGTCGAGGTAGATGCCTTCGCCAAGGCTGGCACCTTGGATACCGGCTTCAATCAAACCGCGGTTATTGTTGCCAAATGTTTTGGTAATTTCTGCATAGGTCAGCTGAATTTTATTCTTTTC
>CAVKOP010000213.1:0-1755 GCA_963657835.1 Lachnospiraceae bacterium
CTATTACACGTATGCCTGCGAAATCAATTACCATAAAATGGAACATAAACAGCGCAAAAAATTATTTTTCCATATGTATATGGCCCTGATCAATATGTATATCCGGCAAAAAGATAAGGGAAAATGTGTAAAAATGTGGCGGCATTACCGGCTAAGCCGATATATTCCACAAGGATACCAAATACTCACGGCAATTCGCTGGGCTATTGTAGAAAAGAACTATAAAAAAGCACGCCAGATCATCACAGCCTATCAAAATAAAAAAGATTGGCAGGACGGATTATCGCAGCAGCGGACGGCAGCCTGCCGTAATATAGTAGATGCCTTGCAGGGCCAACTTAAAACTGAAAAAAATCAGCAGTATTCAGCCAGTCAATTAAAATTACTGCTAAAACTGACGAAACGCTGCCAGTCTGTGCCATAATAAAATCCCCCTCAGTATCCATCATACTGAGGGGATAAAAATTATAAATGTAATACTTTCTAATATTTACGCCATAAGCCAATTACTTTGCCAAGGATATGGCAGTTTTTAGTGTAAATTGGGTCATAATCTTCATTTTCCGGCTGCAGGCGGATTGCATTCTCTTCACGATAATAGCGTTTTACCGTAGCTTCATCATCCAGCAGCGCAACAATGATTTCTCCATTTTCAGCCGTATCCTGTTGGCGTACGATAATTAAATCGCCTTCCAAAATTCCGGCATTCTTCATGCTGTCTCCTTTTACAGTCAACATAAAGCAGTCGTCATTGCCGACAAAGTCAGCGGCAAACGGATAGACATCTTCTACACATTCTTCCGCTAAAATCGGAGCCCCGGCACGAACCTGTCCAACTAACGGCAGCGGTACGATTTTTTTCGAGCGCCAAGAACCTTCATCTAATAGTTCAATAGTACGATTCTTAGTGGGATCGCGGCGAATATACCCCAGCTTTTCTAAGCGATTGAGATATCCGTGTACGGTAGATGTAGAACTCAAGCCTACTTCCTTGCAGATTTCCCGTACTGATGGGGGATAGCCGAATTTATGAACACATTCACGTATATATTCTAATATTTGCCGTTGACGGGTAGTCAATGTTTTATCAGTATTTATCATAAGTCATCACTCCATATAATTATAATTGTATTATACCGTATCTAATTAAAAATTTCAAACGTTTGTTCAAAACAATAAATAAAGAAAATATGTTCGTAAATATCTTGACAAGAACAACTGTTCGACGATATAATATAGCTATCAACAAACAGACGTTCCCAAAACGTACGTTTATATTGCGATGGAGAGTGATACCTCATGAAACGACAACAAAAAAGAAAAGCGACTATTGGAAAATATATTTTTGCATTGGTTATACTCATATTGGCCGGGACGCAGCTTGGCTGGGTATATCATGAAGAAACTGCCTATATTACAGTACAAGTCCAAGCAGGTGATACCGTATGGCAGTTAGCATCGGCCGCCGCAGATACAGATACGGATGTACGCGATACCGTTCATGCGATGATGGAAGCCAATCAGTTATCAGGCAATGACGGTATTTATCCCGGTCAATTACTTCAGATACCTGTAAAGGAAACATACAAAGAACAAGCCGAAATAAACTTGCAGGGCCGCATATATCCATAAGAAGCGATAAGGCACTAGTTATAACTTACTAGTGCCTTAATGCCTTACATAATGTATCATTTATTTTCAGTTATTTTAAAAACGGGATTATCAATAAGACGATCGGCTTCATCAATATAACGC
>CAVKOP010000213.1:1765-3062 GCA_963657835.1 Lachnospiraceae bacterium
ATATAACGCCGTACAACTGCCTGCGATTTATGGCGTGTTTGCCGCATAATCTCGCGTTCTTCTACATGATGCTGTGCTGCTGATGTCGCAAATCCATGGCGCAGACTGTGGGCGCCGTAATCTCTAGGATCCATTCCCATAAGCGCAACATAATGTTTGACAATAAGCGCAATGGTCTTGTCTGAAATTTTTGTTTTTCTGATAGTATGACTTCGTGTAAAGCCGCGAAATACGGGCCCAGAAGTAATGCCGCTGAGACGCAGCCATTCTTTAAGTGCATGGACAGCACATATCGTTTGGTCTTGAACAATCGGAATTGCAATTAACTGTCCTTGGTCATACTGGTCGGTTTTGGATTTGCGCAGCGTGAGCAGCATGCCTAGTCTGGTAAACTGTATATCATTTACTTCCAGATTTGCAATTTCGGAGCGGCGCATAGCACCGTAAAAGCCAACCAACAGAATCGCTTTATCCCGTGCCTGCTGCAGCGTATCTCCCTCTAAATACGTAAGCATTTCTTTGATGTCATCAAATAGAATAGGCAGCTTGCCGTGCTGGATGACGCCCTTCATGCGCTTAATACCTCGCAGGGCATTTTTTACAATAGGAAAACGACACGGATTATCCTGAATACCAGCAGCATCAAAATTTTCTGTCAACGCACTAATCCGCCGTGCTACTGTATTCGCTTTGGCATTGTCTGCTAAATCATTAATATAATTGACAATCGTTTCAGGAATAGCAGGAAAGGCAGAAACATGATGATATTCACACCAATCACAAAAATCATTCCAATCCGATTCATAAGCTTTAATAGTATTATCGGCACGGGCAATATAAATACTTTGCCGTGCTTTAGCTGTTAACTTTTCATTATTTGCAATGGCTTCTGCTCGTCCGATAAAGAAATTATCACGACATTTTTTCATATAAAGGCACTCCTTTAATTATAAAACATTTGTACTATAACCTTATCATGGAAGGTTCATTTCGTCAAATAGAAACATAGGTATAAAGAACATATATTCTGTGATAAAATAAACACTTCGCAGAATATATGTTCTTAAACTATGGAGAGAATAGCAAATTGGATGCTGCATAACGTGCCTAATATTACAAGCAAAAAATTGCAGATATTAATGTATTATACATATGCCTGGTATTTGGTGTTATTCAATGAAGATGAAAATGATTTAGAGAATAAACTATTTACCAGTAGTTTTCAAGCATGGGTACATGGCCCAATTATCCCTGAACTATATCAAATGTTAAAAAAATATCATGCGAACATAATACC
>CAVKOP010000214.1:0-2425 GCA_963657835.1 Lachnospiraceae bacterium
GAATCCGGCAAAGTCGTTAAAGTACGCATTTTCTCTCGTGAAAATAACGACGAACTGCCGCCAGGCGTTAATCGACTGGTTCGTGTATATATTGCACAAAAACGTAAGATTCATGAAGGCGATAAAATGTCCGGCCGTCACGGGAACAAAGGTGTCGTTTCCCGCGTAATGCGTCAGGAAGATATGCCGTTCCTTCCGGATGGCACACCGGTTCAGATTGTCCTGAATCCGTTAGGCGTACCTTCTCGTATGAATATCGGTCAGATTTTGGAAACTCATTTGGGCTGGGCTATGCATGAATTAGGCATTCAGATTAAGAAAATGAATCCGAATTTGGAAGCCAAACTTCGTGAAGCCGGCTATGATTTTGATAAATACGGCATGCCGAAGCCGGATAAAGCGGGCATTCATATTGCTACGCCTGTATTCGACGGCGCACAGGCCGAAGATGTATTTGAAGCATTAAAAATTGCAGGACTTCCGGAAGACGGCAAGTCGGTGCTGTATGATGGACGCACAGGCGAACCGATGGACCGCCGTGTTACTGTCGGGTATACCTACTTCCTGAAACTGCATCATCTGGTTGATGATAAAATCCATGCTCGTTCTACTGGCCCGTATTCCTTGGTTACGCAGCAGCCTCTTGGCGGTAAAGCGCAGTTTGGCGGCCAGCGTTTTGGGGAAATGGAAGTTTGGGCTTTGGAAGCCTATGGGGCAGCATATACGCTGCAGGAAATGCTTACAGTTAAATCCGATGACGTTGTCGGCCGTGTCAAAGCGTACGAAAAAATCGTCAAAGGTGAAAATATTCCGGAACCGGGTGTACCGGAATCCTTCAAAGTACTGCTTAAAGAATTGCAGGCTATCGGCTTAGATGTTCAAATTCTTAATGAAGACGGCGAAGAAGTCGTCATTAAGGAACTGGACGATGAAGACGACGTAGAACCAGAACAAACAGATGAACTCCGTCGTGTCATGGAAGGTGATGCTGTAGGTGACAACGCACCGGCAGTACCGGCAGATGAAACTAGTGAAGAAACCGCTGCCGAAGAACCTACCAGCAATGGCGGTGAAGACGATATTATGAGTGCTATGAGCTTAGATGCAGTAGCTGAAGCAGAACAAGCACATGACGATGATACTACTAATGAAGATGAATAATGATCGATAGAAGGGAGCGGTATTAGTGCTAGATGTGAACGAATTTGATTCCATGCGGATTGGCCTGGCTTCTCCAGAAAAAATTCTGGAATGGTCACACGGTGAAGTCAAAAAACCGGAAACTATTAATTACCGTACATTGAAACCAGAAAAAGACGGCTTATTCTGTGAACGCATTTTTGGGCCGACAAAAGACTGGGAATGCCATTGCGGCAAATATAAACGTATCCGTTATAAAGGCGTCGTTTGTGACCGCTGCGGTGTAGAAGTAACACGCGCCAAAGTCCGTCGTGAACGTATGGGCCATATTAAATTGGCTACTCCTGTATCTCATATTTGGTATTTTAAAGGTATTCCAAGCCGTATGGGTCTTATTTTGGATATTTCCCCGCGGTCGTTGGAAAAAGTCTTGTACTTTGCATCCTATATCGTGTTAGATCCAGGCGACACGCCGCTGACGAAAAAACAGCTTTTGACAGAAACCGAATATCGTCAATACTTGGATATGTATGGCGATAAATTCCGTGTCGGCATGGGTGCTGCCGCTGTTAAAGAATTGCTGCAGGACTTGGATTTGGATGCATTGGACAAAAAATTACGCGATGATTTGCGTGATTCTTCCGGCCAGCGCCGCGTCCGTGCTATTCGCCGTCTGGAAGTAGTAGAGGCCTTCCGTCATTCCGGCAATAAACCGGAATGGATGGTTATGGATGTTATTCCGGTTATTCCGCCGGAACTGCGCCCGATGGTACAGCTTGACGGCGGCCGTTTTGCAACGTCTGACTTGAATGATTTGTACCGTCGTGTTATCAACCGCAACAACCGTTTGAGCCGGTTGTTGGAATTAGGCGCACCGGATATCATTGTCCGCAACGAAAAACGCATGCTGCAGGAAGCGGTAGATGCCCTGATTGACAACGGCCGCCGCGGCCGTCCTGTTACAGGTCCTGGCAATCGTCCGCTGAAATCCCTTTCGGATATGCTGAAAGGGAAACAAGGCCGTTTCCGTCAGAACTTGTTAGGTAAACGTGTTGACTATTCCGGCCGTTCTGTTATCGTTGTTGGGCCTGAATTAAAAATGCATCAATGCGGCCTTCCAAAAGAAATGGCATTGGAACTCTTCAAGCCGTTTGTTATGAAAAAACTGGTCGAAAAGGGCATTGCCACGAATATTAAAAATGCTAAAAAGAAAGTAGAACGCGTCAGCAATGAAGTATGGGACGTTTTGGAAGATGTTATTAAAGAACATCCTGTCCTTTTGAAC
>CAVKOP010000214.1:2435-3062 GCA_963657835.1 Lachnospiraceae bacterium
CGCCCCGACACTGCACCGCTTGGGTATTCAGGCATTTGAACCGATTCTTTGGGAAGGACGTGCCATCAAATTACATCCGTTAGTCTGCACCGCTTTTAACGCGGACTTCGATGGGGACCAGATGGCCTGCCATTTGCCGTTGTCGGTAGAAGCACAGTCTGAAGCTCGTACGCTGATGCTTTCTGCTCACAATATCTTGGCACCGAAGGACGGCAAACCAGTTGCTGTTCCGACACAGGATATGGTTTTGGGCGCATATTATTTAACACTCGTAAAACCAGGTGCTATGGGTGAAGGCAAGATGTTCTCCAATTACGATGAAGTTATGCTGGCATATGATGCCAAAGTCATCGATATTGAAGCATTGATTAAAGTTCGGATTCCTGGTCATGGCTTGATTGAAACGACAGCAGGCAAACTGCTGTACAACTTCCAGATTTACGAACCACTGCGTCTGTATCATACTGATAAAGTTATGGTATTTGATAATCCGGAAGATACAAAATTTGCATATGAAAACGGCGTTATTGATTCAACGCATTTGATTAAGATTAAACAAAGTGACGGCCGTATCTTAGATTATGGTTTTTCACAATTAAAAGCGGAATTCGGCGTAGACTTGTTGTC
>CAVKOP010000215.1:0-3042 GCA_963657835.1 Lachnospiraceae bacterium
GATTTATACAGTAGGGGGGAACAACAAAATGAGCGTAACCATTTCCGGAAGCAAATATGCCATGATGTATGGACCAACGACAGGGGATACGGTGCGTCTGGCTGATACGAATTTAATTATTGAAGTAGAAAAAGATTATACGACATATGGCGATGAATGCAAATTTGGCGGCGGCAAGACATTACGTGATGGAATGGGACAATCTGTTACGACGACAAGTGCCAACGGTGACTTGGATTTAGTGATCACGAACTGCCTGATTGTCGATTATACAGGAATTTATAAAGCGGATATTGGCATTAAGAATGGCTTGATTGCCGGTATTGGTAAGGCTGGAAATCCCGATGTGATGGATGGTGTTACTTCAGGCATGATTGTCGGTGCCTCTACAGAAGCACTGGCTGGGGAAGGCCTGATTGTGACAGCTGGCGGTATTGACTCACATATTCATTTTATTTCGCCGAGCCAGGTCGAATGTGCATTATACAGCGGCATAACGACCATGATTGGCGGTGGTACAGGTCCGGCCGATGGTACAAATGCTACAACATGTACGCCCGGTCCCTGGAATATGGCGATGATGTTGAAAGCAGCTGAAGAATATCCCATGAATATAGGATTCCTCGGAAAAGGCAATTGTTCTGATGAAAAAGCATTGGCAGAACAAGTAGAAGCCGGGGCGATGGGATTAAAAATTCATGAAGACTGGGGGGCTACGCCGGCAGTTATCGACCATTGTTTGAATGTAGCTGACGAATATGATGTACAAGTAGCTATTCATACGGATACCCTGAATGAAGGAGGATGCGTAGAAGATACATTGCATGCTATTGCCGGTCGTACCATTCATACGTATCATACGGAAGGAGCTGGCGGCGGCCATGCACCGGATATTATTCGAGCTGCCGGAGCACCCAATGTATTGCCATCGTCAACCAATCCAACAATGCCTTTTACTGTGAACACACTCGATGAACATCTGGATATGTTGATGGTATGCCATCATTTGGATAAGCGTATTCCGGAGGACGTAGCCTTTGCGGATTCGCGCATTCGCCCAGAAACGATTGCTGCAGAAGATGTGTTGCATGACATGGGGATATTCAGCATGATGAGCTCTGACTCGCAGGCTATGGGCCGTGTTGGTGAAGTCATTACTAGAACTTGGCAGACAGCAAGCAAGATGAAAGAGGAACGAGGCGCACTGCCGGAAGATGCCGAACATCATAATGACAACTTCCGTGTTAAACGCTACATTTCTAAATATACGATTAATCCGGCCATTACGCATGGTATTTCACAGTATGTCGGCTCATTGGAAGTAGGAAAATTTGCTGACATTGTGTTATGGAACCCCGCTTTTTTCGGCATCAAACCAGATATAGTTATCAAAGGCGGCATGATTGCGGCTTCTAAAATGGGGGACGGCAATGCATCTATTCCTACATGCGAACCGATCCGCTATCAACCTATGTTTGGTGCCCATGGGGCAGCCAAATACGAATCTTGCTTGACATTTGTTTCCCAGGCTGCCATGAAACGCAACGTAAAAGAGGAATACGGGCTGCATAAAAAAGTAGTGCCTGTTTCTAACTGTCGTCATATTGGCAAAGCGGATATGAAATTAAATGATAAAACACCGGAAATTTCAGTAAATCCGGAAACATATGAAGTGCGTGTTGATGGAGAAAAAATTACTTCTAAAGCAGCGGAAAAATTGCCGCTGACGCAATTGTATAATCTGTTTTGAGAAGGGACGGGATCCTATGCTGGGAGTTTGTTTACTATTTGTGGGTATTGTCCTGATCAATAATGGCTTATGTACATTATATACAGTAGATGGCGAATCGACAGCCGTGATGAATATTTTTACGGGCGGTTTGTCTTTGATTGCGAATGTCATTGCCATGACACAAGGGCAATATTATGCGGCTGGTACGGGATTGCTGTTTGGATTTACGTATCTTTTTGTCGCATTTTCCAAGATTCGTGGATTAAGTCCTCTTCCATTTGCTTGGTTTTCAACATTCGTTGCCATAAATGCCTTTGTATTTGGAACTATAGAAGGGGTTTACGGCAATGCATTTCTGCACATAACAGCGGATTGGCGCTGGGCAGCTATTTGGTACTTATGGGGAATTCTCTGGGGTACAGCGTTTGTGGAAGATGTATTGGGTATCAAATTAGGACGATTTGTCCCATGCTTGCAGGTTTTTGAGGGTGTCGTTACAGCCTGGATTCCAGGTATGCTGTTACTGATTGGACAATGGTAATATATCCTATGGCATGTCATAGAACATACAGATTAAAGGAGGAATTTCATGATTTGCACAACTATTTATGGCAAACTTGCCAATATAGATTCTACAGGAAAAAACGTGGAAACTGTCGATATAGAATGGCATGAATCGTTCAAAAAAATCCATTCTAAAGTCACGAATACAGGACGGGAAATTGGCATCCGCATGGGCGATGAAGTGCTTACTCGGGGGTTATATGAAGGCGATGTTATTTACAATCAAGATAATCTTATCATTGTTGTACACACCCCTCCATGTGACGTCATTGTTATTCATGTAGATCCCAGCCACTATAAGATGATTGCCAAAGTATGTTATGAAATTGGCAACCGTCATGCTTCTTTGTTTTGGGGAGATGATGATTGGACATTTATCACGCCGTATAATGAACCTATGCTGACAATGCTGCGTAAATTACACGGCGTAACAGCGGTGACGGATATACAGTCTCTCAACTTTGACCATCGTATTTCATCGCAGGTACATGGTCATCATCACTAGAGGCGGTTATGGATACACAATCATTGCAAGGCCATTTTCTTCTGCTGCAAATTAATGATTCTCTGTTTCCTATTGGCGCGTATTCTCATTCTTACGGATTGGAAACGTATATTCAGCGTGGAATCGTGCATGATGAATCCACTGCGGCAACCTATATTGTGAATCGGCTTCGGTATAATTTTGCCTACACCGATTTACTGGCTGCCCGTTTAGCATATGATGCAGCAACTGCCGGTAATGT
>CAVKOP010000216.1:0-3022 GCA_963657835.1 Lachnospiraceae bacterium
CGTTTCGATTGCTCCGTGAGCTTAAGCAAAATGAAATTTCTGAAGTAGTCAGCCGCATGCCGATCTATGAGGGTATGAAAATTTTTGTGGCCAATCGAGAAACGGGAGAAATATATGGGGCTACGGATCAAGATAAAGTCGGGAAAAAATTAGATGATATCGGCATTATCCGTAAGAATGATTCCAGCAATCTGCATAAAGGGACAGCCTATATTGATGGGGAAAAATACAAGCTTTCCTTCCGCTTTTCCGGGCCGTATACTGTCGGTGTGGCTTGGTCAGCAGCGGCTACGACTAAAAATAATGCGATGGCTTTGACACTGGTGGGCTGCTACTTGGTGCTGGCCGCACTGATTATTGTCTATATGCTGGTCAAAATCTTGAAAGCGAGAGAAGAACGAGATAATCAGTTTGATATCCTGCTGTCTATGTCGAAAATTTATCAGAGTATGCATCTGATTGATTTGAAACAAGACACCTATGTAGATTATTCCGCGTATACTAAGCTTCCTAAAAAAAGAGTTGCCATGCCTGATGCCGAACGTTGGCTGTATCGCTTTATGGATTTTCAAACAGCGGACGAAGATAAAAAAGTGGTGCAGCAATTTGTAGATCTATCTACGATTGCAGAACGGATTCGCCGTAAAAAAATTATTACTTTAGACTATATGACAACGGAAAACCGCTGGTTCCGTGCGTCTTTTGTGGTCATTAAACGTCGCTTCTCCGGCGGCCTTAGCACGTTGCTTTTGACTATCCGTGATGTGGATAGTGAAAAACGGAAAGAAGAATCACTGCTCTATGCTTCTCATACAGACGAACTTACCCAATGCCGCAATCGAAGGGCCTATTTGGAAGACGTGCAGATGACGCTGGAAATGCATATACCTTTCGTCTATGTTTCTATGGATGTGAATGGACTGAAACAGATCAATGATACCCGCGGGCATGAGGCAGGTGACGAACTCCTGAAAGGGGCTGCTTTCTGTATGAAACAATGCTTTGGCAGCTATGGCAAAGTATATCGCATGGGCGGCGATGAATTTGCGGCCATTCTAATGGTGGATAAAGAACGCTTGAAGTATATCCGGCGGGATTTCGAAGAAACCATGAACAAATGGACAGGACGACTGGTGTCCCAAATCCATGTGGCATGCGGCTATGTGTATAGCCAGGATGTCAACTGGACATCGATGAAAGATATTGAAAGAATTGGTGACCAAAGAATGTATGCGGACAAGAAAGCCTATTACAGTCTGCCGGAAAATAATCGAAGAAAACGTTAAATAGTGACTCATGACTGATAGACTGGTGCCTGGGGTATGCTTTTCCTAGTCACCAGTCATCCGAACCAGCTTCATAGAATACGAGCATTTTTTGATTTTCAGAACTATTTGATAACATAGAAACCCCATTTACAGCTCACAGCGCAATGTGTGAACTATAAATGGGGTTTTTATATGATGGGGTGATTTTGGCAGTATGTTGATTATAAGGTGTGGGGTAGTGTGAAAAACCAAATTTGGCTTTCTTGTTCAGAGGGAGCATTCTTTTTTAAGTTTATTTTTATTTTATGAACACTGTTGTCTTTATTATACAAGAATACGTTTTTATTGCTGTCATAGGTATAGTCGGAAATATCTGCGTCAGCAGCTTTTTTATCTTTTACCTGAATAGCCATGCCAAAATCGTTGTCATTGACGACGGCAATCGTTTTGCGATTGGGGAGAAGCGCCAAACCTTCGGCTTTTTCGATATTCCAGCCATTAGCACGCAGGTCAAGAACGAGTTCTTTTTTAGCAGGCACGATTTTGCCATCGAGACGGCCATATTCTAGGTCGCCAGTATTAGGAATGGGAGTAGCCCCATTGAGATTGACTTTATAAATGAGATTTTGCATGGCACCATGTTGTTTCCCTTGTTCAATCATAAGGAACTGTTTATGTCCAATAGACGTAATATCTCCTAATTTGGCAGCACCGGTGTTTTTATATCCTGTATCAACCGGATAGGCATACATGGTGGTTTCTTTGGTTGTAGGGTTGAACTCAACAATACGAGTGTATTTGGATGTTTTAGCCGTTTTACCATCTATATTTAACGGGCTTTGAATCAAGGCAAAAATATTGCCATTTTCATCTATAGTCAGACCTTCACTGCCGCGGTTGGGAACACGATTGGCCAAAATGGTTGGCAGTCCTGTACCGGGACCGTATTTTTCAAGGATATTCCCGTTTTTATCAGCTTTTAAAATGAAAGGTCCGTATTCATCGCTAATCCAAAAATTTCCGTTTTTATCAACGGTGATCCCTTCGGTGTCCAGCCCATTTTTGTCGGTACCTAGATTTTGCATGTCAAAATTGAGGGCTAGCTCATTTGTCGAACCGGTAAGACCATTGGGAAGTGGTTTGCCTGTAATTGGTTTTCCATCTGCTTTGAGGGGAATGGACTGTATAATATCGGCACGGTTTTCAGATGGATGCACGGCAATGACTCCAATGCTGGGCGTAAATTCTGGTGTTGGGAAAAATTTACCGGATTTCTTTTTGCCATCTTTGATGTATTTAGGAATATCCCCGTTAGGTCCGCGGTCTGTAATACCGTAAAATTCAATAGTGCCATCGCCTTTGATGTCCTTAAAGACAAGTGATGAACCATAACCCGGATTAAGATGATGGTGAAATGCTTTTTCATTGCCTTTATAAGGAACTTGATACTGATCGGCATGTATAATGTATGCTTGTGTTTGCACGTCGTTCGCATTAATGGCGGTACAGCCTAGACAAGTCGCAGTAAGTCCCAGTACCAACCATTGTTTCCAATATTTGTTCATCTATAGTACCTCCTATATGAAATGTCATTTTTATTACACTTATATGTAATCATAACCAAATTATGTAAGAGATGTGTAAATACTAGGTGGTAACTACGTAAATGATATATACCCATTGATGTATAACGATTTATCTTTATTTTTATATTTTACGGATTTAGCAAATTGTTTGAAAAATCAATTATATCA
>CAVKOP010000217.1:0-2978 GCA_963657835.1 Lachnospiraceae bacterium
GTCGGCACGCTCGTAACGGGCGGTATTGGCAGTCATGCAATGTAGATTTCGCCTGGTTGCCAGAAAAGCAACATCTGTCAAGAAAAATTGACGGCAAACATAGGCTCATCTGTATTAACGTAATAAGCAGTATTACTTCATCATGCATGATAATTACAAAAAAAACGAAACATGCAGAAATATCACTAGCACACAGGAGTAAGGGATTGAATGATACATGGTTTTCTCAGCATACTCTCATCCATAATTGGTTGTATTTGTTTTCAAGCCGCCCCGTTACGAGAATGACTGGTGGTGCTGCTTATGCCGCACAATGAGAATAGATGGCATTGCGTTAAAAATGGGCATTTTGTTTGAGCAAAGCGAGTTTCGTCCATTTAGCAATGACGGACATTCTCAAAAGAATGGGAGTTCCGGGCGGCCGCCTTTTGCTATGCCTAAGCGATTCGCACGAAATCAAAGATTTCGGCTCTCTGCTTATCTTGATTCGTTCTTTTTCGGCGGCACGAAAAAGAATGAAAAAAGAGGGTGTCGGGAACCGTCCCGATATTCTGGTCGCGCAGAAAAAAAAGTATATAGCATATGTAAACGGCACGTTTACCGAATCATATGAGGGGTATAGGGACACGTCCCTGCCTATTGTTTGCACGCAAAAAAGAGACTGCCGCATAAGGAGCATCTCCTTAATGCGACAGCCTCTGTCTCATATCATTTCTCTATACAATTTTCCCGTGTTTTATTTCACGGTAATTAATTCGTATTCTCTCGTCCCTAAGCCAATTTTTTCACTATGGCGCAGTGTAGCTTCCCAGTTGACATTGGGGTTGCTGTCCAAGAAGTGGTCATGATGATGATGCCAATCGGGCTGTGCCAAATGGTCTGCCAGCTGACTGTTTGGCAGCGGTGTGGCTTTCATGCAGGCATCGACGCAAGCCTGATCCAAGGCAACCGGGTCAAAGGAAGCAAACATGCCGATATTCGGAAGAATCGGCGCATCGTTTTCGCCGTGGCAATCGCAGTTTGGTGAAATATCCATGACGAGGTTGATATGGAAGCAAGGACGGTCCTGACAGACAGCCTGGGCATATTCTGCCATTTTGTAATCCAATTTTTCGCTGGCATCCCACTGTACGGTATGAATGGCATCAAAAGCACAGGCACCGATGCAGCGGCCGCAGCCTTTGCACAGGTCTTCATGGATATGGGCTACGTTGTCTTCATAGGTAATGGCATCGGAACCGCATTCAGCAGCACAGCGGCGACAGCCTTTACATTTTTCTGTATCGACAGCCGGTTTGCCTGACGAATGCTGTTCCATTTTGCCGGCACGGCTGCCGCAGCCCATGCCAATATTTTTGACAGCGCCGCCAAAGCCGGTCATTTCATGGCCTTTGAAATGAGCCAAGCTAATGAATACATCGGCATCCATGATAGCACGGCCGATTTTAGCGTTTTTGACATATTCGCCGTTTTTGACCGGTACTTCTACTTCATCTGTGCCGCGCAGACCATCGGCAATGATAATCTGACAGCCAGTCGTTACGGTATTGTAGCCGTTGATATTGGCGCAGTCCATGTGTTCCAGCGCATGTTTGCGGCTGCCCGGATAGAGCGTATTGCAGTCTGTAAGGAACGGTTTGCCGCCCAATTCTTTGACCAAATCGGCTACGCCTTTGACATACTGCGGGCGCAGCGATGCCAGACAGCCCAATTCGCCAAAATGCATTTTGATGGCCACGAATTTCCCTTCAAAATCAATATTGGCAATGCCTGCCTTTTTGCAGAGCTTCTGAAGTTTCATGACATTATTTGTACCGACTTTACAACGAAAATCAGTGAAATATACTTTTGCTTTTTCCATACTGTCCTCCTATATATACTATAATAATGATATTCTCAAAACTATTTTTATTATAGCACTTAGATTATGCTCTAAGTCAAGAGTCACGCGGCAGAGACTGCTCGAAAACGCAAGATGCTCCCTGCCAAACAGTATCGAAGATTGGATATTCCTATCTGTTTCGCAGGGAGCATATGTATCTATCCTAAGATATACGCTCTATTTATTTGTCTTTATCTCTTTCAATGGCATCTTTCAGCGTATGCCATGCCAAAACAGCGCATTTGACACGAGCCGGCATGTTGGAAATGTTTTTGAGCGCGATGGCATCTTCCAAGTCTTCCAGTTCGTCGTCATCTGTCACTTCCCGTTTAATCATATCGAGGAATAAGTTGACGAGACGCAGGGCTTCTTCTACGGTCTTCCCTTTGATGAGGTCAATCATGATGTCGGCAGACGCCTGGCTGATGGCACAGCCGTGGCCGGTATAGGCAGCATCTTTAATGACGCCGTCCTGAATGTCAGCCTGCAGGGTAATGTCGTCGCCGCAGCTGGGGTTGTGGCCGTGTTCCTGCAAGTTGGCATGTTCCAGCGGATGTTTGTTTTCCTGACACTGGTTGTGTTCCAAAATAATATCAGAATACAATTCATTCATGTTTTCCATGTTTCGTACACTCCTTAGTCTTTATAGCCCATCTGTTTGCGAACGAGCGGCAGTTTCTGCAGGAAGTAATCGACTTCTTCCATGGTGTTGTAAATATAGAAGCTGGCACGGTTGGATGCTTCTACGTGGAGATGAGCGCCTAAAGGCTGTGCACAGTGATGGCCCGAACGAATGGCAATGCCGTAGCTGTCCAAAATCGTAGCAGCATCATGAGGATGTACGCCGTCAATCGTAAAGGTAATGACGCCGGTCTTTTCTGCCGGGTCTGTACTGCCAATGATGTGAATATGAGGAATCTTTTTCATGCCTTCCAGACAGTGACGCGTCAAGGCTTCTTCATGGGCTTCGATGTTGTCCATGCCCAAGTCTTCCAAGTAGTCAATGGCTGCGTGAAGGGCTACAGCGCCTTCGACATTCTGCGAGCCGGCTTCAAATTTGAAAGGCAGTTCGTTAAATGTCGTCGTCTGTTCCTGT
>CAVKOP010000218.1:0-2978 GCA_963657835.1 Lachnospiraceae bacterium
GTACTGTTACGCTGTTGACGATGGGAAATGCGATGGCTGGCGAAGTGATGCGCGACGGCATTGCCATGGGAGCCGATACGGGCGTGCTTGTTTCGGATGAACGCATGGCTGGTTCAGATACGCTGGCGACGGGAAAAATCTTGGCAAAGGCGATTGAAAAAATAGGTGGGGCAGATCTCGTACTGACAGGTAAGCGTTCTACGGACGGCGATACGGGACAGATTCCCCCGGCAGTAGCTCAGCAACTGGGCATGTCGCTGCTTTCGTATGCAGAATCCATTGCAGTAGAAGAAAATATATTGAAGGGAAGCCGCAAGAATCATGACAGTTTGGAAACGGTAACCGTATCTCTGCCGGCAGTATGCTCGGTCATGGAAACCATAAATACGCCGCGGGCACCTAAAATACGCGGGGCTATGAAAGCAAAAAAAGCGGTATTTGCAGTGATGCGTTTGGAAGATTTGGGATTGACACCGCAGGACGTCGGCACGGCCGGTTCAGCAACGAAAGTTACAGAATTATTTGCGCCTCAGCCGCATCCGACAGGAACCATGATAGACGGTGCGACTACGGCAGATGCAGTACATCATTTGCTGGCTGATTTGAAAACGAAAAAGCTGATATAAGGAGGGCTGACATCATGGAATGGAATAACGCGATTTGGGTATACAGTGAAATCGTCAACGGCACCTTAAGCCCGGTTAGTATAGAATTATTAGGAAAAGGACGGGAATTGGCCGATGTACGTCATACATCCTTAGTAGCTGTCGTTTTGGGAAAAGACGCAGAACATATTGCTGAAACTGCTATTTCGTATGGTGCGGACGGTGCGGTTATCGTACCGCAGGCAGAGTTGGAGTCGTTTGATGCTGTTCGTTACACTCGTGTGATGGCCGCGTTAGCGAAAAAATACATGCCGAACGTCATTTTAATCGGCGCATCCAATGATGGCCGTGATTTAGGGGGACGCTTGTCTGCTGCTATGAATGTCGGCTTGGTGGCTGACTGCATTGATGTATATTATGACGGTGAAGGTGACACGCTGACCTGGATTCGCCCAGCTTATACAGGCAAATTATTCGTGAAAATTCAGACGACAACACGGCCGCAGCTGGCAACTGTCAGTGATAAAATTTTCCGCGGCAATGCGCCTGATGCAAGCCGTCAGGGACCCATTGTGACAGAAACCGTGGCAGGCAGTGATGTGGCATCGTCCTACCAGGTAACGCATGTTGAACCATTGCCGCCGGAAGCGTTGGATATAAACCTGGAACACGCAGAAATCATTGTAGGTGCCGGCCGCGGTGTTGGTGATGAAGCAGGCATGCAGAAAGTACAGGCCTTTGCCGAAGCAATCGGTGCTGCTTTTGGCGTTTCCAAACCGTTGGTAGATAATGGCTGGTCAGCCCATGATATTCAAATTGGCATTACTGGTAAAAAAATAGCACCTAAAATCTATATTGCTCTCGGTATTTCCGGAGCTATTCAACACAAATTAGGCATTCAGGATGCAGAACTTATTATTGCTGTCAACAAGGATCCGGATGCGCCGATTTTCCAGTTTGCCCATTATGGAATTGTCGGGGATTTATTTGAAGCCTTACCTGCACTGGAAGAGGAATTTAAGAAACTAAAAAAATAATACAAACATAGTTCCATAGGAACTAATAAGGAGCCGTCGTATACAACGATGGCTCTATTTCATTTTGAACTGTTTTATGTGCATTGCAAATACGTTCATACAGACTGTAAGCAATGACAAAAGATACGAGAAATGGCGCGCCAAGAGACGATGCTTTTTTGAGAGATGATAGGGAAACGACAACCTGTATGGTATAATGAATCTATGCAACACATTCAGCTGCTGCAGTGTCCAGCGCTGTTTGGAGTAAAGCTGCATGACATGACATAGACAACCAAAAGGAGGGAGTACCTATGGGATTTTTTAATGGACTGATGGGCAACGCAAGCGAAATCAATGCGGAAGAAGTACGGGAAAAATATTCGCCTATGCTCATGCGGGGAGAAATGATTAATCAAGCATATAAAATTATTCGGGATATGTGGATTTTTACCAACTGCCGCCTGATTATTGTCAACGTGCAGGGCATGACCGGCAAAAAAGTCGAATATCATTCTATCCCGTATCACAATATTACCCATTTTGCTGTAGAATCGGCCGGTAATTTTGATTTGGATGCGGAGTTGAAAATATGGGTCAATGGTATGGGACCGGAAGCGATTACGCAAAAATTCAGCACAGATACCAACATCTATAAGATTCAGGCGCTGTTGGCGGCTTACGTCATGGGGTAAATCCTCTGGGTACAGTGTGATAAAGGATGACTTTTTTTATGTATGACACGGATTGGTGTGTGCAGATACATGTATTCAGAGCATAAAATATGGTACAATACTTTCAGAATATGAAAGGGAAGGATGGAGAACAGGTGAAAAAATTTTTAGAAGAAGCGGTTATTGTGACCAATGAAGCGATTATTCCAGAAGTCTGGAAAATGGTTTTTCAGGCACCGCAGATTGCAGCAGAAGCAAAACCCGGTCAGTTTGTGAACGTACAGAAAACAGAAGGCAAGACGTTTTTGCGCCGTCCTTTTGGTATTGTAGATGCCGATACGGCAGCAGGCACGGTAACGATTATTTACCGGTTGGTTGGCAAGGGAACTCATGAAATGGCTGCCATGAAACCAGGAGAAACGATTAGCGTCGAAGGACCTTTGGGAGAAGGCGTGTTTACGACAGCACCCGGTAAAGCGTTGTTGGTCGGCGGCGGTGTAGGCTTGGCTCCCCTTATTTTTCTGGCCAAGACATTGGATAAGCCTGTCGTACTGGTCGGCGGCAAAACAGCGTCTGAAACATTTTGGACGAAGTTTTTTGAACCGTATGCCGACAAGATTTATGTTACGACGGACGATGGATCGTTGGGCATGAAAGGATTTGCTGTACAGGCCTTGCCGACA
>CAVKOP010000219.1:0-2944 GCA_963657835.1 Lachnospiraceae bacterium
CGGCCCCGGAAATCTTTATTCTTAAAGCCTTGCGTGCGCTTTTCCTCTTCTGCCAATCGTCTCACTCCTTTTCGATGAACCTATTGTACATGAGAAATCACGGAATGTAAAATGGGAAGCCCATTCGCCTTCTCACGAAAGAAAGCAAACAGGCTCCCCATATTACTTTGCCATTCGTATATTGGAAATATACGTTGCGGTAGACTTTTCATCTGCTCTATTTATTTTGAAAATATTTTCTCTGTTTTACATAGAACACAATACCAAGCGCCACCCATACCAATAAAAGTATATAAGATTCCGTGCAGAAATGTACGCCTGAAAGTCCCGGGATTGGCACCAGCTGCAACACCATAAAGAGCGCTGAAACTACAACGCCAAACCAGGCAACGCTTTTTAAGAAAATTGTTCCATCTCCATCACGTTTCATAGTGGCCAGTGTACAAGCGCAAGTAAAGAAATAGCCAATAGAAGCACCAATGGCAGACATGTCAACAAACCAGCCCAAGGCTTCGCGTCCCAGAATCGGCCCCGATAACGAAATAAGAATACAGAAAAGCAATGCATTTCGCGGAGTCCCATGCTTTTCGTCAATCACCCCAAACCATTTAGGCAAATATCCTTCCAAACTCATGGAATACATCAATCGGCTGGAGGCTAAATAAAATCCCATAATCCCGGATAGAACCGCGCAAGACACCGCCGTCCCCACAAGAATCTTACCCGTGACCCCAAGAAGTCTCTCTGCCGCCGTCAACAGAAGCCATGGCGTTGTACTGCTTTCCATAATCAAGTCCGGCCAATTCGTCAAAGCAGCTGCTGCAATGGTATTATTCGCAATATATACAAAACAGCCAAACAAAATCGCAACAATCATGATCAAGCTTACTTTTTTATAGGAAAACTTGAATTCTTCCGCTGCCTGCGGAATGGTATCAAATCCGACAAATGCCCATGGTGCAATAGCAAAAGTAGCTAAAATGGCAGATAAAATTCCCAGGCTTCCCCCGTGCGCAAACGCATTACCGGTAGTATATGTCCCATTTGCCAGTGCAGCAGCCGCCTCTGCCTTATCGAATCCCCACAATGGTTCCATATTGGCTACCGTTGCATCTGTACTAATCCATGCGGCAATCGTAAGAATTAATACCGACCCGCCCAAAGAAGCTGCCAAAATCGTCTGGATCACGCCAGCCTTTTTAACTCCCAAAATATTGAGAACACCAAATAAAATTAATATCCCCATAGCTAGAAACATTTCGCCTGCCCAGACATCAAAGCCAGCCAGTTGATAATGAAATCCCCATTTCAAAACATCTAGCGGACCATCCAAGCCGTCCACAATCAAACCAATGGCCGTGGAGTTCATTGGCACATTGGTCAAATAAGCAGCGACCAGAAACCAACCACAAATATATGCCGACAATCTTCCGAAGCAATTCTTTGTAAACGTAAATTCGCCGCCCGCTTTGGGATATTTAGGCACCATGTAGGCATAGCTGAATGCAATCACAATCATAACCAATGCGCCTAAAATCATGGCGATGGCCGTTCCTGCTACACCGGAGTTCAGCAAAAACTTTTTCCCCGGATTAATGAACGATCCCCAGCCAACAACACAGCCAAATGCCAGCGCCCAAACATGAGCAGGCGTAAGCTGTCGCTTTAATCCTGATTTTTTATCATTCATAGAACTATCCTCTTTCAGACATCATAAGTCTTATCGATGGCCTTTAATTCACGGAATGTATCAATTTCGACAATGTCTTCCTCTTTGCATTCCCGCACTTCCACCCGATAGTGCTCTTGCTTGTAAACAAGCGGAACCTGTTCCCAGTAGCGTTCTTTACCGCCCGGTGCCGTATAAACCGCAGGAATATCCTGAGATAGGCGATGGCCATCAGCCTCCGTCCAATAGGAAATTCCGACCATTTGCCAGCAATCTTCCCCACCAACTTTTTCCTCAGCAATAACGCCATCTTTGACCTCAAAGCACCAATCATCTGTCCGTGCTTTCTTGATTGCCAGAAAATTCGAAGTATACTGGTACTTCTTTATAATTTTAGGATTGGAAATCAATAAGTCTGCCTCAAATACATAGGCATTGGATAGCATATAGCGAGACACCATAGCTGATGAAATATTATTTGCCTCATTGAAAATCGGATTTTCAAGAAATTTTATCATCGGATACTTGTATAAAAGCTGATCAAATTGCTCAGCCAAATACCCTCGAACAATATAAATTTCGTTGATGCCTGCTTCTAGGCAAGCATCAATCAATTTGTCGATAATCCGCACACCGTGCACGCGAACCAATGGCTTTGGTGTATTAAACGTAATGGGAACCAGCCGCGAACCAAATCCCGCTGCAAGAAAGATAGCGCGCTTCGCGCGATATGGTTCCAATGCATTGATTCCCATATTGGTAATTGCGCCATCTTTTACGTATTCCATCCCTGTCAATTCTTTTAATGTTTTATTGATTGTCCCAAGGCTATGCTTGGTAGACTTTTCCAGATCACGCTGTGTCATAGCGCATTGAGCCGAAGCCAGCGCTTCCAGGACATCAAATTGCTTCCTTGTTAATTCCATTTTGTTTCCCTCTTTCAGATCCTGTTCATTTATGCCCATTTGAAAGCATAAGATTGAACATTTTTTATCCCTTTTGTGAAAAATCAGACAAGGAGAAAGCCGCCGTTTTCCACGACAGCTTTCTCCTTGCTCATTGAACACTTTTTATGAAACACGAAAAATTATAGCCGTATCATTTGCGCGTGCGTTTTCCGCTCACCCACAGGCGGCAACTGCATATAATCAGAACCATAGCTGGCTTCTAACACTTTTTTTGCATCATGCGGGATATAAAAAGAACGCCCTTCGAATACATTTTCGGCAAGCTCTACCGGCAATATTTCATCAACGGTCGTAACAAAAATGTCAC
>CAVKOP010000220.1:0-1977 GCA_963657835.1 Lachnospiraceae bacterium
TATTAAAGGAAGTATGTCTTTTGTCAATAGATGAAAGATGTACTTCTTTTATATTGTCAAGAATTATTTTTTAGAAAATTTCTTTTACAAGAAAAAAATTTTCAAAAACGCGGAAACAGGGCAGTAATATCAGCCTATATTGCAGTAAATAATTGTTGACAATATAGAAAAAGACAGCATATTTTCCAGTGTCATGCACTATTTGTTAACCTGCTTAAATTGACATATTCCAAAATTCTTTGGTAGAATGATTCCATGTTGGGAGGGATTTGATGAACAAACGATATCAAGGGCCCATCACTCGCATGTACGCTACCTTAATCGCTTTATTAATCATCGTTTCCCTGACAGGATTTATCGACAAAGGAAAATCCGTTACAATCCAGTCAGACGGTAATACACAGACTGTATATACACATGCAGTAAATGAAGAAGCGTTAATGCGTGAAAATAATATTGAACTTGGGCCATATGATGAAATTGAAATGTCTACAGCCAAATTAGCTGAAGGCAGCTCGGTAACACTGCACCGGGCCGTACCCGTGACGTTGGAGCATAAAGGGACGACACAGACGGTGCGTACAGCCAAGCAAACCGTGCAGGCTGTAGCCGAACAATATGGATATAATGCAAAGGATTTTCGTCCTTATGGAGATACTGAAGCTCCCGTTACAGCCAATATGACGATTCGCATCGGCAATATTTCCCGCAAAGAAATTGTAGAAGATGAAGTGGTACCCTATGCGATTGAAAGCATTCCCGATGAAACATTGGGACAAGGGGAAGAACAAGTAATTCAAGAAGGAAAAGACGGACGGAAGACCGTCAAGATGCATATTGTCAGTCTGGATGGGCAAGTTATCGGCAAGGAGCATGTATCCACCACGTTGGTTACAGAAATGCAGCCCTTGGTTCGCCATGTAGGTACGAAAGAAACGGTTGAAATTAACACCGGGACTATTTCCAAATTTAAAGAAGTCTTTACGATGGTTGCTACGGCCTATTTGCCTACAGACGGCAATGGCGAAGGCATTACCAAGATGGGAACGCTGGCACGGTACGGCGTAGTTGCCGTAGACCCTAATGTCATTCCGCTGGGAACCCGCGTCTATATCCCAGGATATGGCGTAGCTATAGCAGAAGATACAGGCGGCGACATTTTAGGCAACCGTATCGATTTATGTATGGAAGATTACAATGCGTGCATGATTTTTGGCAGACGGACGGTACCTGTTTATATTTTGGAATAATCTGACAGGCATTTGCTGCCGCAAACACAATTTAAAAATGCTAACTAAACAGCTAAAGATGCAGTAGCTATTTGACTGTTTTTCCTGAAAGCGGCAATGTCAAACGGCATTGTCGTTTTTAGGTATTTTACAGCCCAAAAGAAGAACGCAGTGAAGAAACAGAAGCCCGGTTATGTGTTTTTCTAAAAATGCAAGAAAAAATCTTGTGAAGATGCCATGAATATGCTATAATAGCAAAGGTTTGAATACCATAACCAAATACACACGCTTGGCGAGCCTGCAGCTGTGCCGTATAAACGGTGAAGACAGGCAATGACCGGGCGGAGGCAAAAACAGGAGGAATTACAATTATGGCAGTAGTATCTATGAAACAATTGTTGGAAGCAGGCGTTCATTTCGGTCATCAGACACGCCGTTGGAACCCTAAAATGGCTCGTTTTATCTTCACGGAACGCAATGGTATCTATATCATTGACCTTCAGAAGACTGTAAAAAAAGTAGACGAAGCCTATAACTTCGTACGTGACCTCGCTGCTGAAGGCGGCAAAGTTCTTTTCGTCGGCACGAAAAAACAGGCACAGGAATCGATTAAAAATGAAGCTGAACGCTGCAATCAGTATTTTGTCAACGAACGTTGGCTCGGCGGCATGCTTACAAACTTCCAGACAATTGAAAAACGTGTAAAACGTTTGAAAGTATTGGAAAAACAGGCTGAAGACGGTACATT
>CAVKOP010000220.1:1987-2942 GCA_963657835.1 Lachnospiraceae bacterium
CGAAAAAAGAAGTTACTCTTCTTAAACATGAAATGGAAAAATTGCAGAAGTACCTCGGCGGCATTAAAGATATGAAAAAATTACCGGATGCTTTGTTTATCATTGATCCGAAAAAAGAAGAAATCGCTGTTTCTGAAGCACGCAAACTTAACATTCCTATCATCGCAACAGTAGATACAAACTGTGATCCGGATGTTATCGACTATCCGATTCCGGCAAATGATGATGCAATTCGCGCTGTCAAATTGTTGACAAGCAAAATTGCTGACGCTGTTCTCGAAGGCAATCAGGGCGAACAGAACGAAGAAGGCGCTGCTCCGGAAGCTGAAGAAGCAGCAACAGAAGAAAACTAATCTTACGTTTGCTCTTTGAGAATTAAATGGCTTTTATATAAAGGTAAGGAGTACTCATATTCCTTACCTTTATTCAAACTGTATATTATGTTTAGGAGGAATATCTAAAATGGCTATTACAGCAAGCATGGTAAAAGATTTAAGAACAAAAACGGGCGCTGGCATGATGGACTGCAAAAAAGCGCTTTCTGCTACAAATGGTGATATGGACAAAGCAATCGACTTCCTTCGTGAAAAAGGATTGGCTGCTGCTGCTAAAAAAGCAGACCGTATCGCTGCTGAAGGTCTTGTTTATTCCTATATCCACGGCAACGGCCGTATTGGCGTTTTGGTAGAAGTAAACTGCGAAACAGACTTTGTGGCACAGACAGACAACTTCAAAAACCTTTGCAAAGATATTGCCATGCAGATTGCCGCTGCAAAACCGACATATTTAAAACGTGAAGAAGTTCCTGAAGAAGTACTCGAACACGAAAAAGAAGTTCTTCGTCAGCAGGCTTTGAACGAAGGCAAACCGGAAAAAATCGTTGAAAAAATGATTGTTGGCCGTTTGGAAAAATTCTATAAAGAAAACTGCTTGCTCGACCAGGAATTCATTAAAG
>CAVKOP010000221.1:0-2938 GCA_963657835.1 Lachnospiraceae bacterium
AGTACAGACTAAGAAGGCAAGAGCTGAAATCCAACGCTATTGGGATAATGTGGCTGCCTGTGAGGGGAGAGGGGAAGGGGCTACTGGACTTGGTAGACTGATTCAATGGAAAGATAACCTTACCCCCTTCAATTCCCAAGAGGATGCAGAAGATTATGTGGGAAAACTGTTAGGGGATTATGTACAGATTGCGGTTAAATTCTATGATACTGACAGAGAAAACAAGAAAATTATGGAATTTGCTGATAAACTCAATGCACTTCGAGTTCAATATAGGGAAATGTGCGGAGATGTTTATTACATTACCCATCCACTAAAAGCTAAATTTCTAACTTGTAAACATTGCGGTACGAAAATTTCTTTGTTTCATTTTTTGCAGGATAGATACAACAGAAGAAATGAATGCCCTGTATGCCATACGGATTTGCGGCCTAGGGGCGCATTGGAGAAAATTAGCCGATTGAAAGAAAAAATTCAAAAGCTTGAAATCGCTCAAAAAGAGCTTGAAAGAAAGGAGAATCTTAAAAGTAAACATGTCCGTTGGCTTGTTAAAGTCGAATGGCATGTCTAAGCCTTAATAAAACGAACTCTCTGGTGCTTGGAGAGTTCGTTTTAGCATTAAAAAGTTCTAGCTAAAAGAATAGAACTATTTCTTTTTTGATTACCCATTGTACCACGGCGAAGCCGTGGTGATTTTCAGGCATCAAAAAAATAGAAAAGATTGTTGTTGCGAGAGGAGTTCATCATTATGTCCAACAAATCCGAAAAGGTTGATATGATTTTCATGTTGGTGTGTTCTGTGGTTATTATTTGTGGCATGGCTTATACAACATGGGCAAATAATGATGAAATTGTGACAGAAGAGGTTACAATAGAAGCAGGGGAGACTTTGTATCAGGTGGTTGCTGATAAAGTCAGCAATAAGAATAATATCAATGACGTGGTTTTTCGTGCCTTAGTTGATGCCAATATTCGAAATCCTGAAAACATTCAACCAAATCAGAAAATTATGATAACTTACAAAAAATAAGGAGATGTCCATAATGAATCCCATGGTCTTGTACTTCGTAAAACGATTTGCTTTTTCTTATAAAAAATGGATTTTGCTCTTTGCGGTGCTTTGTGGAGTAACCGGAGGAAGTATTATCGCACCTGTAGATAAAGGAATCGGATATATTGAGGATGAATATCCGGAGTCAACAGAGTTTATGGAGCTGGTTCGTACAGGTACTCATGGAATTAACAATATCGCCCAGGTAATCGTAGGGCTTCATGCTAAATACAATGAGACGAAATAATGAATTTAAAAACGCGGAGCTAAAATGCTCCGCGTTTTCACCGGCTTTGCCGGTGGTTCTAAATAAACAAAAAACTATAAAAACAAGGTAATTCATAGACTTGACAAAAATTTTTAGGGGGGATATCATAAGGTAGACTTTATCAGTCTCCTTGCAATCTCCTATGTATGCAAGTTTCGGTCACGTCTCCTGTGACCGTGGGTTTTTATTGGCTTATAGGAGGTTTTTATCATGCATAGGAAATTCTTGAAATCGAAAGTTATGGCAGCCCTCTTTTCGGCTGCTTTTTTGTTGGGCGCAAGTAATGCTAAGGCGGCTGCAGATTATGATCGTATTATTGTTTCTAAGGATGAAACAATTGAAAGCGTGGATCCTTATGGTTTTTGGGTGGATGTCACTTTTACCGGTGATATGACTGATACGCCTACATTAACAGTTAAAGATACCGCAAATACGGCTTGGGTTATTAGTGGGATTAATTTTGGGCAAACTAGCGGTAAAATTATTACGGAAGGGGATATTAACGTATCTGTTGATCGGCCGGCGGTGGCTATTGGCATGGCAGATCAAGATTCCTTAGGGAAAATTACTAGTAGCGGCGATAGTCGTCAAAATGGGTCGATTGTGGCAGGAGGAAGTGTTACTGTAGCCTCGGATGTAACAATGGGGAACTTAACTGCCCAAAGGGATATTACAATCGGGGGGAATCTCACTGCTTATGGCGATTATGTAATCTCGAAAAATGGAAATATTACTATTGATGGGGATATTACAGGGGAGGCTGTTAGTGATGTTTCTGCTAAAGGTAACATCACTATTGGAGGGAACTTAGCAATGGGTAGAGGCTCACATTATACTGCTGACACCATTACAATCGGGGGAGACGTTGGGAGCGTATCTTCTGATAGTGAAGCTGTTACATTTTATGCAAACACTATTGTTGTTGAAGGAAATATTGGGGATGTTTATTTTTATCCCCGTAGTGTAAGTAGTTCGGGTCGTTCAGGAGAACTTATTTTACGAAAAGGATTTTTACCTAGTGTTTCTGTCACCAGTGGTGCCACTACAAAAAACTACTACGCTAATATTCATGCGGTAGGGAATGTTACTTTTGAAACAATGTCGCCTAGTTTAGAAAGTTTTGGGGTAAGCCACATTAATGCTTCTATCGTTTCTGTGGTAGAAAATTTGAATATCCAAGGAAATCTATATGCCTCTGCCGTTAAACCAGCATTGCTCAACGGGGGACTTTCTGGTGGGGATATTAGTGACTTAGCTGCCGGAGAAATCAGCGCTACTTCTACAGAAGCAGTAAATGGTGCCCAGTTATATATGCTAAAGCAGAAAGGGGGATTGTCCGCGAGTGAAGATATCTCGATTTCTTCTGCTAATGCAATTTCGGTAAATAAAGCCGGATCTATTACAGCGGATAATACTGGTATTGTGTCCGGTGGTGCCGTCTACAGTGTTGCCAGTGCAATTCAGACTTCTTTGCCTGGAATAGCGGCTTCGGTAAGCAAAAATCAGACTGCTATTACTTCTTTACAAAATGGTATGAGCGAACTGAAAAGTTCGGTAGCAAATATCAATGCTAATGTGGCGAGCACCACAGAGAACTTATCGTCTAGCTTGTCTAATCG
>CAVKOP010000222.1:0-2930 GCA_963657835.1 Lachnospiraceae bacterium
CGGATACAGGGCTTCCAGCTCTTGCCATCAACGGCTACTTGGGCTGCGATGCAGACGGCCATATCGTGATTCCTCAAGAAATCAAGACATGTTTTCAGGCCGTGCAGAACGACGAATTCCGGCTGCGCCGCCAAAAAATGCGCTGGCTGCAGCAGTGTTTGAATATGGCAAGAAATTTATACGGCATCATGCCGCTGCATGTGCTGGTCGCTATGTACAATCGGCACCGTGACTTTCAGAGCAATGCACTGGAAATCAGCTCGATGATGCAGCTCATTCCGGAAGGGATGCGGACGTACTTTACGGCAGCCGGCCTGATTTGTGATATACAGATGACCAAAGAAAATGTCGTGTCGTTGATGCACGACCGCACGACCCATGTATATTACATACCGGCACAGCATGAAACTGAAAATGAAGCGACAGGCAACATTATCTATTTCAATCCGGCCAGAATTAAACAGGGCATGGCCAAACTGCTGAAATACACGTCTCTTTCTAAACAGCAAACATTAAATACGATGGGCGATATTATCGATGAAATGGCCAGCGGCTGGAGTGCGGCGGACATTATAGAAGAAATGCAGAACATGCAGATTACAATCCGCAAAGGAGATAAAAAACGGCTGCAGGAATTGTTCACAGAATGGAACCGCTATACAAAAAAATGGGTCAACTGCGGCTATTCTGACGAAGAAATGGCACGACGGCAGCGCCGCTAAGTCAAAGACACGGTGGTTACTTCCGGCTTGCCGCATCCGATGTACCCTTTTTGAAAAAAGAGGCATGATGACGAAATACTTCATGGGGCCATTCCCTTGGCGTTTGCTGCTTATCCCTCGGCAAAGGGCCTGTATGGCAGCGGCTGTATCCATAGGGAAAAAGCTCAAAACTGCACTGTAAAGGTATTGATTGCCTGTCAGGTTCATGCTATAATACATAGTGAAGAGAGTAATTAAAAATGATTATTCGTTAGATGAAAGAAGGGACATCATCATGAAAATAGAAGAAGGTACCGTTATCTCTGAAAAAGAAGATGGATTGGTAGAAGTAAAAGTAGGCCGTCATTCGGACTGCATTGCCTGCGGCGCTTGTCCGGGGGCAGAACACATTGTCGTTTTAGCACGCAATCCTATCGGCGCGCAAGTAGGACAGCATGTCAAATTTGAAGTACGGGAAGTCAATATCGTAATTGGCGCCTTTGTCTGCTTTATTATGCCGCTGCTGGTAGCTGCCGCAGGGGCTCTGCTGGGACACTGGCTGGGTATATCGCAGGCCATGGACGAAACGCAGACAGCCATTGCCGGCGGGATTATTGGGTTCCTGTTAGGCGCTGTCGGCGTCAAGCTTTTTGACCGTTCGCTGACGAACGATGCCAATGCCAAACCTAAAATCATAGAAATCAGCAGCCGCTAAACAGCGAATGCAAAAAAGAGTTGTGAAGGGACGGAAACGCAGGAGCGTAACCTATCTTCACAACTCTTTTTTATATGGCCGTATCAAGGGGCCAGTGTCGTCTGCAGGGTATAGGTGGTGCCGTTACGCAGCGTTACCGACGTAATGCGCAGCGTGCTTTCTGTTTCATCCAGTGTTTCGCGGCCGGCCAGGTCTTCTTGAGCCGGAATATGGGGATTTAGACGAAACTGACTCAGACGGGTCGTGGCATGGGAAGACAGTGAAAGGCGGAGCGGCGCCGTAAAGAGCAGCGCATGGTCTGTGCGGCGGCGAAGCTCATAGACGCCCTTGGCTTCGAGAATATCCTGCCGCGGCTGGTGAAATACAGGCGTATACTGCATGCGCAGAAACACGTGGGCCGGGTCGTCGCCGCGTACCAGGGAGGAAGACACATCGATTATCTCCAAGACGGCGTCTATTTTTTTACGAATCGGCGCATTTTCTGTTTCTAGTGCCTGCTGATACGCCTGCTGCAGGGCTTGAAACGTCTCAGCGGCCTGGACGATACCCGTAACGTGCCATTCTTTGGGAGCCGTGCGTTCCATCGTAATCGTGCAGGGAATCGACTGCTGCAGTACGGGATGGGAAATATACAGCGTTATTTCCGCATGGGTATCATCGATGCGGCGGCTCCAGGATACCGACGCGATGCGCCAGCCTGTGGCCGGCAGGGGCATTCCCAGGCTTTGGAGCTGACTGGCAAGTACGGATTGGGCGTGCTGTATGGCATCCGTGTCTGATGATGGTGTCAGCGCGTGGTCCAGACAGCATTTCAGCGCATCTGTGATTTCATTTTGCAGCGGCAGCCAGGCCAGCTTTTGCAGGGCCGAGGCATGCGGCTGACCGTCGCGAAACTGCAGTAAGCCGTGGAAGAGCGCGGCGGCGATTTTTTCCTCATCTACTTGGCCTTTTAGCCTGTCGGCATCAGCTTGTCCGGCAGCCTGCCGTATACGGTGCAGCGAATAATCCGGCGTGGCTTTATATAGTTCTTCATACGAGCCATAGGCGCCGCCGAGGCAGCAGCAAATGACGGCGACGGCTATAAGCAGTTTTCCATCCAGTGGTGTATTTATCATAGGCCATCCTTCTTTTTTGCGAATTTATATCTAAATTATAGTATATTATACCATAAAAAAGGAAACAGGAATTTTTTGACGAATATTTTAGTATAGCCAAAACCAATGAATGGGTAATCATAATATCTGCCTGAAAGCAGGACAGAGGAGGGATGTCGATTGATTACATTAAACGATACAACAAAAGGAACGACCTATACGGTAGAAAAGGGCATGACACTGCTGCAAATCAGTAAAGAGCAGTATCCCGATGCCCAGCCGCAGATTGCAGCTGCCTTATACAACAATGAATTTGTCGGCCTGCAGACCAAAGTGCAGAACGACGGGGACATTTCCTGGTTTTCGTTGGGAACGCTGGAAGGCAACCAATGCATGGTTCGTACGGCCACGATGCTGCTG
>CAVKOP010000223.1:0-2923 GCA_963657835.1 Lachnospiraceae bacterium
GATTTCATCTGCTCGCTTTTCAATGGCCTGGCAGACCTGCTGTTTCAATTCTTCTTTTGTCATTCGTATCGCCTCTTTTATCTTAGAAAATACCTTCTAAATGAAGCATAATTTCTGCCATCAGTGTAGCGCAGACGAAAGAACCTGTCGCCACCATCAAAGCGACCGGCACGATGCGCCAAGACAAGCGTTTAAAAGCCGGAATATCTTTGCCCAGCGACAAGCCGCCATATGCCAAAATCGGGGTTGTCGTAGCTAGGAAATTAAAGTTTTTCGTGTGTTCAATAATAAATTCCGTGCCCGGAATGCCGGGGACAGAGCAGATAACTGAGAAAATGGATACCCAGAATACAACGGGCAGTTTGCGCAGTACAGGTAAATGAGCAATGCACAACCCAACAAAGGCAATAATGACCAAAATCAGCGCGCCGACAAAGCTGTCTGCCACACTGGCATGGTAGTTGCCAATCGTATTGCCGATAAAGCCGAGAATACCGGTCAGGCAAAGGATGAGCAAATCGTCCATACGGGTCAGGCTCTTCTGATCTTTTAGGGCTGCCGCATCTTCGGCTGCTTGTTTAGCTGCTTCGGCGGATAATTGGGCTGCTTTGGCGTTGTCTGCTTCTGAAATTTCTTCATGCCGTTTTTTGCCTGTAATCATTTCATAGACTTTGACCGTAACAGGCAGGGAAATGAACAGCGCAAAGTATACGCCCAGCACAGAGGTCATCAAGTTGGCCGCGCCGGCATAGGCCTGAATCTTCTGCGCTTCTTCCGGAAATACGGCTACAATCGAGCCTACGGAAGCTGCCATCATGCTGGCACTGCCGATACCGCCGCCCATAGCCAGTGCATAGGGATGGAAAATACCGGTACGGGCAATAATACCGGAAAGAATAGAAATCCATAAGGCTCCAAACAGCGTGCCGCAGATGTACATGCCCATAACGCCGCGGCCTTCGGGAGAAAACATACCATATTTTTCAGCAACGATAGCTACGTTCGGTTCACGGTCAATCGAATAGCAGGCACCAACGGCTTCACGCCCCATTTTGAGGAGCAGTGCCATAGGAAGGCCAAAAATCAGCGTACCGAAGAAATGGCCGAATTCCTGCAAGATGAGCGCCCAGCCGGAGTTGAGCAGCATGTGCAGGTTAGGGCCAATGCCCAAGCCGATTTTAACAAGCAGAAAGAACATGGCAATCGGCATAAACAGCCCTGCTTTTTCCATCATGTCATCTGTCATGATGTGAAATTTGGGATAACTAATGACACCACCAAGAACTAATGCATAAAATAAAGGCAAGAAAACGATTAAACCAAATTTTTGGATGCCAATGAGTTCAGCAACCACGACGAGACACAAGGCAAAGACATGTATCCGCCAACACCGTAATAACTCCATTACAATATCCTCCTTTAATATAGAGACTTTTGATGTAAATACATACAAAATTTCAACATATTTACACCCCTGTATATGAAAAATTTTACACTGATATTTGCCATTTGACAAGTAAAAAACAAATAAAGTGTATACTTTATTCCTATCAGAGCCGCTGCAGCCTTCGTTTTATGCATATATATGCTTTTGGGTATCGTTTGTGGAAACGAGCCGTTTTCCCAAACGCACAGAAATACAGCCCAAAAATCCCTTTGACAGCCTTATTTTGGCATAACGGATGCTGTAAATTCTTTTAAGATGTGCTATTCTGGTTCGTCATGACGTAATACCCGGCAAAAATGCTATGAGAATTTTTTCACATACAATGTCCCCTTTGCCGACACCTTCACCCCACTCTCATCGCTGTCATGGTATACAAATAAACCGGCTGTCTGTCATCACTTATAAGATGCAGTACAGCCGGTTATACTAGCGAATTTCTTTGGAATGGAACGATATACTATTTCTTCCAAAATTGTTCTGCTTTAGCAATATTGCCGCGAATGGCATCACAGCAACGTTTAAATTCTGTTTTTTCATCTTCAGTCAACGTATATTCCATGACTTGTTCGATACCGTTAGCACCAACAACCGCCGGAATACCGCAGTAAATACCTGTTTCACCATATTCTCCATCAAGGTAGGCACTGACAGGCATAATCTTCTTTTCGTCATGAAGAATAGACCGAACAACAGTCGCACCCGTAGCAGCTACCCCATATTCTGTACATTGTTTGCCTTTAAACGTGGTCCAAGCACCGTTAATAACGCGTTTTGTCATTTCTTCACGGTCAAAATCAAAGCGGGGATCGCCTGCCAATTCCGATAAAGGCTTGCCATGGAAGGAAATTAATGACCAAGGAACCATCTGGGCGTTTCCATGTTCGCCAATCATAAACGCCGTAAACGAGTGGTGTTCCAAATTCGTCTGTTGGGAAATGGCACTAATCAAACGCGAAGAATCCAAGCCTGTGCCCGTACCAAATACCCGATTTCGCGGCAACCCGCTCAATTTTTGTACCAAATCCGTAATGACATCACAGGGGTTGGTGATATTCACAAAAATTCCGTTAAAGCCGCCTGCCATAATTTTATCCACAAAGCCCGCTACTTCCCGTACAGAATTTTCCATTTCACTATCACGGTTTAAGGTGGCTAATAATTCAATTTTGCCGATAGCATTGACAATGACATCACAATCGGCAAGACCTGCATAATCCACGACTTTATACACAACACGATGAGGCATGAAATAAGCGGCATCCATGAGGTCATTGCATTCGCTGACTACTTTATCCGTATTTTTATCACATAATTTTACTTCATCAGCCACACCCATCATGCCCAGATTATACGCGACATGGGCACCAACATGACCTAATCCGACAACACCGACAATCCGTTTTTTGATACTCATAACAAATCCCTCTCTCCCAGAAAAACAAGTTATAAAATTCACATTCCTTATACGTATATAAT
>CAVKOP010000224.1:0-2906 GCA_963657835.1 Lachnospiraceae bacterium
TCCAAATCCATTTCCAACGTGTCTATCAAAATAGCCAGTTCAGCTACGCCTTCCTTCATAGCGGCGGCCATGAGCCGTTTGGCCATGAGAAAATCTTCCTGCAGCGAGTAACGAATCGGTTTGTCATCCAGGCCGATAAGAAAATACGTTTTGAGACGCCCTTCAGAAATACAATGCAGTACATGAAGGGATGTATAATGCAGCACTTGAATATGTTTTTCAGCATATGCCTGAATCAAGGCTCCATCCTCTTTGGGAATGCGCGACAACGCAAGCATCCGTTTATCGACACCGACAGCGATGGCATCCATGCTGCCGTTACTGTTGCAAGTAATCATACTAAATCTCTCCTCTATGCGGGCCCAGGCCCGATACTACAATACGTCATATCTTTTTCATACTATCCTAATTATACCGTTCCTTTATAACTAAAATCAAGAAAAAAAGATTGTCCCATGACGTGTTTCGCCATGATGCATCATCCCGTTTCGTCCAATAGTCTTCGTGGAATGCTAAGAGTAAAAAGAAACTATGTTTGTTTAATGACAATGCTCCGACAAACAATACACGGCAAACAAAAAAGAACTATCTACCTTACCCAATCCGGTAACGGTAAATAGTTCTTTTTTAACTGTTATGGTGGACCATCAGGGGTTCGAACCCTGGACACCCTGATTAAGAGTCAGGTGCTCTGCCAGCTGAGCTAATGGTCCATATGTATATGCCTGTTTCAAAGCACATAATGTATAATACACTACTTTGTGATAAAATGCAAGCATTTTTTTATTTTTTAGAAGAAGAGGAGCTGTGGCGCTCCCCTTTTTCTAACATGTATAGGTACTCTGTTATTTGCCGCAGTATGCAACAACTTCCACTTCAACCAATGCGCCCAATGGCAGCTGGCCGATTTCTACGCAGGAACGAGCCGGCAATGTTTTCTGGAAATATTTGCCGTATACGCCGTTCACGGTACCGAAGAAGTTGATGTTTGTCAAATATACTGTCGTTTTGACAACATTATCATACGTAAGGCCGGCAGCTTCCAAAATAGCGCCTACGTTTTTCATGCACTGTTCAGCCTGGGCTTCTACGCCGCCGCCAACCAGTTTGCCTTTTTCCGGGTTAATCGCAATCTGACCGGATGCAAAGAGAAAATCTCCTGCTTTGATTGCCTGGGAGTATGGGCCTACTGCACCAGGTGCTTTGTCTGTTTTAATAATTTCTACTGCCATAATCTAACCACTCCTTTACAAGTAATCATTTGCATCATTCAAATGGTATATTTATTATAACGCAGTTTATCTGTGTTGACGATACCTTGCGTTACAAGCCATGATGAATATTCTATTTCAGCGTTACGTGATATTGATGGTCTTTTAAGGTTTCCATCAAATGTTCAACGTGTTTTTCGTTGGCTGTTTCCAATTCAAAAGATACGGCCGTATAGCCCATGCTGATGCCATGCTGGCTGCGTTCATGCGTGATGGAAAGAACATTGGCATTGGATTCAGAAATAAGTGTCAGCAGTTTGACCAATGCCCCCGGCTGATCCGGAATGACCGTTTCAAAGAAGACTTTACGCCATGAACGCAGCAGGCCGCTGTTGATGACGCGGGTCATGTTGTTGACATCAATGTTGCCGCCGCTGACCAGCGCTGCGACTTTTTTGTTGTGGATACCGGAAATCTTGCCGTTCATGAGGGCTGCTACCGGTACAGCACCTGCCCCTTCGGATACGGTCTTGACGCGTTCAATCAGCCAAAGGATAGCGCCGGCAATTTCCGTTTCATCGACAGTGACAATATCATCGACATATTTCTTGCAGATTTCATAGGTCAAATCGCCCGGTGTTTTGACCGTAATACCGTCTGCCAAGCTGGCTTTACCGTTGACAGTCAAAATCTTCCCTTGTTCAATCGATTGTTTCATCGACGGCATATTAGCTGCTTGTACGCCGATGACTTTTATCTTCGGATTGACGTTTTTAGCAGCTACTGCCAGTCCGGAGATGAGGCCGCCGCCGCCAATTGGTGCAACGATGACATCGACATCTGCCAGCTGTTCTATAATTTCTAAGGCAATCGTGCCCTGTCCGGCAATAACGAGCGGGTCGTTAAAAGGATGGACAAAGGTGTAGCCGTGTTCTTTCGTCAGTTCTACAGCTTTGGCTGCTGCTTCGTCGAAGAAATCGCCGTACAGAACGACATTGGCTCCATACCCGCGTGTGGCAGTGACTTTAGCCAATGGTGCATGTTTCGGCATGCAAATCGTCGATTGACAGCCATATACGCTGGCTGCTAAGGCAACGCCCTGGGCATGGTTGCCGGCAGAGGCTGCAATAACCCCTTTTTCCCGTTCTTCCGGTGTCAGGGATGCTACTTTGTTGTAGGCGCCTCTCAGTTTGAAAGAGCCTGTGCGCTGTAAGTTTTCCAATTTGAGCCATACATCACAGCCTGCCAGTTCGCTTACCGAATTGGTATACGACAACCCTGTCATCTGGGCTACGCCTTTCAGCCGCTGCTGTGCTTCCCGTACCATCTGCAATGTTACTTTTTCTTCACTCATACTGTATTCCCCCTTGTTATATATTATATTTCCATATGTTGTTTTTACTATACCTCTTTCAATGTCCACTGTCAATAGATTTTATATTGTATGTTTTTTGTTTCTTTATTTTTTATTTTTTAACAGTTATCGTTATTTTCGGTCTTTTTATTGCTTTATTTTACGTATTATTACATAATACGTTTGAAAAGCACGCTGCATTTTGGTTTTTACATGTCTTTCAGTAAAAGACATATGGCCACAAAAAAAGGACTACTTACTCGTTTGAATAAGTAGTCCTAATACATGGTGGGCGATAACAGGATCGAACTGCTGACATCCTGCTTGTAAGGCAGGCGCTC
>CAVKOP010000225.1:0-2834 GCA_963657835.1 Lachnospiraceae bacterium
GTATGGACCAGTCGCTGGAATTGACACTTCCGCCGTTGGCAACGATATATTTGGAATTAAAAGATACGGCAGATAAAAGAAACGCGCTGGCTATGGCACTAAAAAAAACGCCTAAGAGAAGACGTACCCAAAAGGCAACCGCAGCACCTGTAAAAAAACATACCAAGAAAGGCAGCGGTGCCAAGACTTCAAATCGTAAAAAAAAGAGCAGTGATTCAAAATAAGGACGTGACACATGTGAAAAATACAATACAGAGCAACCACATAGAGGAAAGTGAGGGATTATATATGAGAAAGGTGTTGTTTGTAGCATCGGAAGCGGTTCCTTTTATTAAGACCGGCGGCTTGGCTGATGTTATGGGCGCCTTGCCAAAAGCATTAGCTGCCAAAGGTATGGACGTGCGGCTGGTTATCCCTAAATATAGCTTGATTAAAGACGAGTGGAAAAAACAAATGAAGCCGGTCACAACGGGCATTGTCAATCTTGCCTGGCGGCAGTTGTACTATGGCATTGATGAAATCGACATAGACGGCGTTAAAGTATATTTCATAGATAATGAATGGTATTTCAAACGCGACCGCCTGTATGGCTTTGATGATGATGACGAACGGTTTGCGTACTTTTGCCGGGCCGTCCTGACTATGCTGCCGCATGTCGGGTTTCAGCCGGACATTATTCACTGCAATGACTGGCATACAGGCTTGTTAGGGGTTTTCTTAAAAGAAGATTTCTATCATGATGCGTATTATAAAAATATGAAAGTCATTTACACCATTCACAATTTGAAGTACCAGGGCATTTACCCGCCGGCAATTATGCGTGACATTATCGGCCTGCCGCAGGAATTGTTTGACAACGGCAATCTGGAATGCGACGGCTGCGTCAACTATATGAAGTCCGGCATGGTCTATGCGGATTATATTACGACTGTCAGCCCGACGTATGCGCAGGAAATTACGTATCCGTATTTTGGCGAACGGCTGGATGGGTATATTCGGGATAATCAGAATCGGGTACGCGGCATTATCAATGGCTTGGATGAAACGGCATATAATCCTGCAACCGATTCGTATATTACTCAGACGTATACTGCGGAAAATGCCCGCAGCGGCAAGCGGGTCAACAAAGATGCCCTGCGCCGTGAACTGGGACTGCGTGTCAAACGAGGCGTGCCGATGATAGCAATGGTATCACGGCTGGTAGAAGATAAAGGGCTGGATTTAGTGATTCGCATTATGGATGAATTGGTAGAAGATGAAGTGCAGATGGTCATAGTCGGCACCGGTGACGAAACGTATGAAAATGCATTTCGGGAATTGGCGCAGCGTCATCCTACCAAGGTATCTGCCAATATCTTGTTTGATGAAGGATTGGCTCATCGCGTGTATGCTGCTTCGGATATTTTCCTTATGCCGTCGCGCTACGAACCGTGCGGCCTGAGTCAGCTGATTGCCCTGAAATACGGCTCGATTCCTGTAGTACGGGAAACAGGTGGTTTGAATGACACCGTCATTCCCTTTGACAAACATACCTGCAAAGGAAACGGCTTCCGCTTTCCGAACTTCAATGCCCATGAACTGCTGTTTACGGCAAAACGGGCTTTAGGGTATTATGAAGACTCGGTTATTTGGGACCATCTGGTCAAGAATGCCATGGAAAGTGACTACAGCTGGAAACAGTCTGCACAGGCGTATATGAATTTGTATCATGCGGTTTTAACAAAATAATGAAGCATATAACGTCCCTTGCAGCATGAAGCTGCAGGGGATTTTATAAAAGGAGTTATGTATGGATTTAGGACTATATCATCATTCACAACAGTTTTTTTATCGCTCTGTATTTGGTGCGGCGCCGACTGAGGCAGTAGTAACGCTGCGGCTGCAGGCACAAGATACCGCACGGATACAAAAAGTCGTCGTGCGGCTTTGGCAAAGCCATGTCGGTGAATCGCTGGTGCCTATGACTTGGGATACAGAAAGTAAAGCATTTGCAGCGAGTCTGCCCATGCCGTCGGAAGGCTGCCTGCTTTGGTATTACTTTATCGTCAGCGGCGATGGGTATACGCTGTATTACGGTAACAACGCGGAACAGCTGGGCGGCGAAGGCATGACGTATGACCACGAACCGCCGTCCTATCAGATTACCGTGTATGATAAAAAAACGAAAACACCGGATTGGTTTAAGCATGCTATTGTCTATCAGATTTTTCCTGACAGATTTTATCGCAGTACCCAAGGACACAGCAGGCTGACAGGAAAAAAAGGAGCTGTCATTCATAGTGATTGGGATGATAAGCCGGCCTATTGGAAAGCTGAAAATGGGGATATAGTATATTATGATTTTTTTGGCGGTAATATTGCCGGCATACAAGAAAAGTTACCCTATTTAAAAGAATTAGGCATTACGGCTATATACCTAAATCCCGTTTTTGAAAGTGCCAGCAATCATCGCTACGACACAGGGGACTATCATCGTATTGATTTCTTTTTGGGAACGAATGAAGAATTTGCCGCATTTTGCCAAACAGCAAAAAAAATGGGCATCGCAGTTATTTTAGACGGCGTGTTTAGTCATACCGGCGCAGACAGTATCTATTTCAACCGCTTTCACCGCTACGACAGTGTAGGCGCTTATGAATCTCAAGATTCACCGTATTATCCCTGGTTCCGTTTTAAGACCTATCCTGATGAATACGAATCTTGGTGGGGCGTCGCGGATTTGCCCAACGTAGAAGAAACTGAACCGTCCTATATGGATTTTATTATTCATCACGAAAACAGCGTTCTCAAGTACTGGATGAAACAGGGCATCAGCGGCTGGCGCCTGGATGTTA
>CAVKOP010000226.1:0-2833 GCA_963657835.1 Lachnospiraceae bacterium
CAATCCTGCCGTACCACCGATAACGATCGCCCGATGCGTCAGGCACCAAGTAAGCACCTGACGGAACAGACGGTAAAAACGACTTTGATACAACGGCTTTTCTGTCGTTTCCGGTTTTACTTTTATTAAATAGTAGCCAAAAAGCGGCGCTACCATAACAGATACAATCCAGGATAGGAGCAGCGCTGCCAAAATGACGGGAAATAAGGATTTGCAAAATTCTGGGGCCGCCCCGTCTGCAAAGGCAACGGGAATAAAGCCGGCACAAGTAACGAGCGTCCCCGTAAGCATTGGCTTGGCAGTCGCTTTAAATGCATAGCAGGCAGCACTGAGCCTGTCCAGGCCCTTTTCCAGCTGCACGCTCATCATTTCTACAGCGATAATCGCATCATCTACTAAAAGCCCCAAGGCAATAATCAAGGCGCCCAGTGATACTTTGTGCAAATCAATGCCGGCTATTTCCATGACGCAGAACACACCGGTCAGGACAAGGGGAATACAAAAGGCAACGACCAAGCCCGTACGCAGCCCCAGACTGAGAAAGCTGACGACGAGGACGATAATAATCGCTTCCCGCAGCGTATTGACAAAATCACTAATCGAGTCCTTGACGACTTTTGGCTGGTCAGATACTTGATGTATTTCCATGCCAGCCGGTAAATCCTGTTTGACGCTGGCCTGCAGTTTTTCCAGATTGTCGCCAAGCGTTAAAATATTGCCGCCTGTTTTCATGGACAACGCGATGCCTACAGCCGGTTTGCCGTTATAGTACATTTTGGGGTCTGATGGTTCTGTATACCGCCGTTCGACAGTGGCAATATCGCCAAGGCGGAATACCCGGCCGTTGGCATTAATCGGCAGGTTGCGGATGGCTTCTACATCTTCAAAAACACCGCTGATGCGCAGATATACATTGTCTGATTTGGTATCTATCATGCCGGCCGGCGTCATGGCATTCTGCCCCTTGACGGCATTGGCAATCGCAGTAGGCGCAATGCCCAGTTCTGCCAGTTTGGCATTGGCGACTTCAATATAGACTTTTTCGGATTGTTCGCCTACGATTTCTACTTTGCTGACATCTTGTATTCCCAGCATGATGCGGCGAATTTTTTCTGCTTTCTGCCGCAGTTCTTCATAGGAATAGCCGTCGCCGGTAATAGCATATACAGACCCGTATACATCATCAAAGCGGTCGTTGTAATACGGCCCATAGACACCTTCAGGCAAATCTTTTTTCATATCTTCTGTCAAATTCCGCACTTCGTGCCAGGTACTGCGGATGCTGTCTGTTGGTGCCTGGTCGGTCAGATTGACATAAATGACAGCCTGTCCCGGACTGGAATAACTTTTGATATAATCCAGGTTCGGCGTATCCTGCAGTTTTTTTTCAATTTTATCGGTTACTTGGTCCTGCATCTGCTGGGCTGTAGCCCCGGGCCAAGCAACCGTAACGACCATTTGCCGCACCGTATATGCCGGGTCTTCCATCCGCCCCAGTTTCATGTACGAAAAAACGCCGGCAATAGCTATAATGACGATAAAATACCAGACAAGGACTTTGTTTTTAAGTGCTAATTCTGATAAATTTTTCATGCGTCATCACGCTCCGTCCGTACTTTTTCGCCTTCCGTGAGCATATGCACGCCTGCCGTAACGACGACATCGCCCTGCGACAAGCCGGTCACTTTGACCGTATTATCACCAAAATCAGATACTGTCACTTCTTTCAGCGACAACGTTTTGTCTTTGCCGACTACCCATACATGAGGTGTATCGCCAGTCTGGTAAATAGCTGCCAGCGGCAGGACATATTCACCGGCTGCATCAGCGTTTTGGCTGGTTTCACTGCCATTGGTAACACTGGCCGTCATACCCAGCTGCATACCTTCCGGCGGATTGGTTACGGTCACGCAGACTTTATACGTACGAGATGCCGCATCTGCCATGGGAGCTACTTCTCGGACAACACCGCTTGCGTTTTGTCCCTGCAGGGCCCAGAAAGAAATGCTGACTTCTTTGCCAATAGGGAAATCTGCCAAGCGATTTTCCGGCACATTGATTTGTACTTCCAAATCCCCCGTATGAACCAGTGTCAATACGGTCTGTCCGGCACCGACTACCTGCCCGACTTCCCCAACAACATTGGATACGACACCGTCGGCATCAGCTGTCAGCTGCGTATAGGATAATTGGTTCTGCTGGGCCTGTTGAGCAGCCATTGCCTGATTGTACTGCGCTTGGGCCTGATTGTACGCCGTCTGGTATTGGTCCAGTACAGCGGCACTGACAGCATCTTCATTGAATAACTGCTGGTATCGCGCTAAATTGGATTGTGCCAGCTGCAGCTGTGCCTGCGCCGAGCTAACCTGAGCCTGCGCCTGATTGACACTTTGGGCTATATCCTGCGGATTAATAGTCATCAAGACATCGCCGGCATGTACCATACTGCCGAGCTGTACGTTGCGCGCCGTAATCCGGCCGCCTGCTTGAAACGCCAGATTACTTTCATACCGGCCTTTGACCGTACCGGAATAGGTTCCTGCCGTACTGTCCGCACGCTCTGCTCCTACCTGCACGGTCTTGACGAGCTGCGCTTCTTCTTTAGGCTGTGCCTGTTGTCCGCAGCCGCTGAGGCCCAAGACGAGCGATACGGCAACTACGGCATGGAGCCAAGACATATATGTTTTCATTTTTCCAAATCTCCTTTCCCCGCTGCGAGCGTTTCAATCGATAGATTGGCAGCATTACGGGCTACAGCCTGCAACCCCTGAATCGTCTGTTCAATCAGCACGGGATCCATGCCCTTTGTCGTTTCATGAATCCACCGCTGGAG
>CAVKOP010000227.1:0-2830 GCA_963657835.1 Lachnospiraceae bacterium
GGGTCGGATTATCCGAGCGTTACCTCCTATTTGGCCGAATATTCTCCGGCTCACCGGCGCGGCTTTATGATTGGCTGTCTGATGATTATGTGGATTTGCGGCATGACCCTGGGTGAAGTGGTTGGCTATATCGTATACGATTCAGCGTATAATTGGCAGATTTTATTGGGGATTACCGCTGTACCGGCTATCATTCTGGTGTACTTGAGACGCAACTGTCCGGAATCGCCGCGTTGGCTCATGAATAAAGGCCGCGTGGAAGAAGCAACCGCTATTATGAAAGAGATTTACGGCCCCGATGCCGACGTATCTTCGCTGGAAGAAACGACTGTCAAAACGTCGTATACGGAGTTATTCACGCCGAAATATTTGAAACGCGTCTTTTTTGCCGGTATCTTTTGGGCTACACAAGTACTTCCCATGTTTGCCATTTATATCTTTGGCCCTTCGTTATTGAAAGCGATTAAATTGAGTGAAGGGAAAGACTTGCTGCTCGGCAACTCGGTCATTGGATTGATTTTTGTCATCGGCGTTGTATTAGGTACGTTGATTATTGAAAAATTCGGCCGCCGCCCGCTGATTATTTGGAGTTTTGTCGGCATGGCTGTCGGCTTGCTTGTATTCGGCATCGTAGAAGAGCCGCCGTTCTGGCTCATCGTGACAGGCTTTACGGTCTATGCGCTGGCATCCGGTCCGCCGAATGTCCTGGACTGGGTATATCCAAACGAATTGTTCCCAACGGAAATTCGCGCAGCCGGCGTTGGCATGGCGACCTGCATCAGTCGATTCGGTCCGATTTTAGGCACCTTTGGACTGCCGTATTATTTGGAACTGTTCGGCATTCAAACGACAATGCTGACGATGGTTGGCATTATTGTATTCGGCTTGCTTGTCTGCATCGTAATGGCACCGGAAACACGCGGCCTAAACTTGGCAGAAGCCAGCGGCGCTGTACCGATTGGCACGGAAGAAAAGCGAAAAGCCGAAGAGGTATAGACAGTACAGCAGCATACCTAGTTGATTCATAGTGAATAGAACAATTAGCAATAAAAACAAATACCCTAAAATGCTTTTTATTTTCAATGATTCTATTCGCTTCTCATTATATTATTATTCAAATTGCGAAAAGAAAGTAGGATGATGACATGTTAACAAACGAATTACCAAAAATTATAACAAGTACAGTACCGGGCCCGAAAGCGGCAGAAATTATTAAAGAACGCGCTATCAATACACCCGATGCAATTCACTGCAGTTACCCTGTTGTTATGGACGAAGCGCAGGGTGCGATTATCAAAGACGTAGACGGCAACTTGTTCCTCGACTGGATTGGCGGCGTCGGCGTATTGAATGTAGGCCATTCGCATCCGGAAGTAGTCGCAGCCGTTAAAGCACAGGCTGATAAATACATGCACGGCATGTTCAACGTCGTCACGCATGAAGGCTATGTCAAATTGGCTGGCGAACTCAACAAACGCGTTCCTGTCCGCGGTGAACAAAAACAGACGATGTTTGTAAACAGCGGCGCTGAAGCAGATGAAAATGCTGTCAAGATTGCTAAAGCCTATACGAAACGCCCGAATATCGTCGTCTTCTCCGGCGCATTCCACGGCCGTACGATGATGACCATGGCCATGACTGCTAAAAAAGCATATGCCCAGGGCATGGGCCCGTTCCCTGACGGCATCTACCGTGCCAAATATCCGTACATCTATCGCCGTCCGGAAGGCATGTCCGAAGCGGAATATTTGGATGAATGCATCCAAAGCCTGTATGATTTGTTTGATGAAGCATCGCCGGCTCAATACGTAGCCGCTGTTGTCTTGGAACCGCTGCAGGGGGAAGGCGGCTTTATCCCGGCTCCGATTGAATGGGTTAAAAAACTGCGTGAAATCTGCGATGAAAACGGCATTCTTATGATTGCTGACGAAGTACAGTCCGGTTTTGGCAGAACAGGCCGTCTCTTTGCTTCTCAGTATTGGCAGGAAGCTGGCGTACAGCCGGATATCCTTTCTTCCGCCAAATCCATTGCCGGCGGCGTACCGCTGAGCATGGTCTGCGCCCGCAAAGAAATCTTTGATGCTGTTCCCCGCGGCGTTATCGGCGGCACATACGGCGGCAATGCCTTGGCCTGCGCAGCCGGCTTGAAAGTATTGGAACTCATGGATCGCGACCATTTGCCGGAACGTTCGTTGGAAATCGGCAAAAAATATACGGATACGGTAAAATCCTGGCAGGCTAAATACCCGGTTATTGGCGATGTACGCGGTCTCGGCGGCATGGTCGGCGTAGAATTTATCGACCCGGAAACAAAAGCCCCGAACCCGGAAATCGTAGCCAAACTCGTACAGGATACAGCCAAACACGGCTTGCTGGTAGAAAATGCAGGTTCTCATGGTCAGGTCATCCGCTTCTTGGCACCGCTCGTCATGACAGACGAACAGCTCGACGCAGGGCTTGCCATCTTTGAAGCCTCTATCCGCCGCGTGCTGGGCTTGGAATAAAAGACCGTTCTTGATATAATACATGTGTACTTTATAAAAAAGGATGGTGTATATGATGGATACATTTATGCTCAAACCTACCGTACTGGCGTACGATACGTGTAAAGAAATGGCAGAAGCCCTTCAAATTGGCGAAGGCGATTTAATAATTACCAATAAGTACATCTATGACCCGTATTTTGCCGACCTGCATTTGAAATGTGATGTATTATTCCAGGAAAAATATGGTGCCGGTGAACCGTCTGATGAAATGGCAGAAGCCATGTACAAAGATTTCAAAGGCAATCCCAAACGTATTATTGCCGTTGGCGGCGGGACGATTATCG
>CAVKOP010000228.1:0-2817 GCA_963657835.1 Lachnospiraceae bacterium
AGTTCGGCATCAATCATATCCCTGATTTTCCACCAGCCCATGCCCCAATTGGCAAATTCGGTTGCTTCCTTGGGAGCCCGGCCGATAAGACGCTGAAAGACGATGTCATCGCGTGTATATTCCAAAAAAGCTACGACCCGCCTGACATATTCCTCTGCAGAAATAAGCTGTATGCTGCCGGCATGATACCAATCTGCCATCACCGTATGTTTGATGATATACAGCGCATGTAATTTAACTTCATGCGTCGGCAGGGCGGAAATTACTTTGGCCGTTTCCACGACGTCTGCCATCGTATCCCAGGGCAAATCCAAAATCACATGCGTGCAGTTGCGGAACGGATAGGACTGCAGCATCATCATGGCGTCAATATATTCTGCCAGCGTATGGCCGCGGTTGATTTTTTCCAAGGTCTTATAATTGACAGTCTGCAGGCCCAGCTCTACCAGGATATCGACACCGTACGTTTTTTTTATATCTGCCATAATATCCAAATAAGCCGGATGGATACAATCAGGCCGCGTAGCCACGGCAATACCGACGATATTGGGCTGACACGCTTCGATGAGATATTGTCGAAACCGTTCCGGCTCCATATAGGTATTGGTAAAATTCTGAAAATAGGCAATAAATTTATTAGCCTTGTATTTAGGCTGAATATGGGCAATATTCGCCTCAATCTGCTGGCGAATCGTAATGCTTGCCGGCAGATTTTCATAGCCTGCGCCGATAGAGCCGCAGAATGCACAGCCATGCATTCCCAGCGTTCCGTCCCGATTGGGACATGTATCCGGAATGCTGATAGGCAGTTTATATACTTTTTCCCCATATGTTCGTTTTAAATATGCAGAATATACATTATATCGTTCATTCATCGTTTTTTCCTCTGTTTTTTTCTGGAATAATCTGCCATACCGTGTCATGACTTCGTTTTTCTGCCAATATATAGGCTGCCTGTTTCGGTATAGCTGTATAGTGCTGCAGTTCCTGCATCGTGCGCCGGGAAACACGCCAAATACGGTAGCGCATCTTGATATCACGCCAGCTCGTAAAGGCATATTCCGGCACGTACTGCCGCAGCCAGGCTTCATCCCGAAATATAGCATCAGTTTCGCTTCGCGGCGCTTCTTCCCATCCTAGAAAATCCAGACGGTAGCGGAAGCGGAAAAACGTCAGCATATCTAAAATCAGCAGTTCACGGGCCGTTTGCTGCTGTTCATCCGACAGCGCAAGCACATCTTGGATGCAGTGCCACAAAAATTGGCAGAGATGTTCATCAGACAGTGCCTTTTCATCGTTTTTCAGCCGCAGCCATTCATCGGTCAGCAGTTCATAGAGCCGGAAATAATCCGCTTGATATATATTGGCCAAAAAAGCCAGTACATAGACAAATTTATCGGCATTATATGTCCGTTCAAATACATCTTCAAATACTTTCATATACCGAACTTTTTCGTATGGAAGCCACGTCGTTTCCAAGACTTCATACGGACCGCAGGGGTCATACCGATAGTCGCTGGGATAATCGCGCCGAATGCCGGAGCCTTTTAAGAGTTTCAAAAAGCCAATCTGCAGCTTGTGGGGATGCAAGGCGTATATATCATTAAAGGACTGCCGGAGATGCGTATAGTCTTCATACGGCAGGCCGACAATCAAATCCAGATGCAAATGAATTGTTCCATAGGAAAGGAGCTTTTCCATAATATAGGTAATACGGGGCCAGTCATTGTGACGATGAATTGCCTGCAGCGTCGGTTCATAGGTCGATTGAATCCCCATTTCCAGCTGAATCCGGCCTTTAGGGGCTTTTGCCAGCAGCGCCAGGTCTTCATCCCGCATGACGCCCGGCTCAATTTCCAAATGGAAATTAATAGGCTGCTTGACACGTATCATGTATTCAATCAGCGGGCGGTGATGCTTGGGATTGCAGTTGAATGTGCGGTCCACAAATTTAATCTGATGAACGCCGGCGTCTACAAACTGCTGCAGCTCCTTGAGCACCAACGGCACAGAGCGAAACCGTACGGTATCGTTCATGCCGGATAAGCAGTACTGGCAGTGAAACGGACAGCCGCGCGAACTTTCATAATACATTATTTTATGATTCAAATCGCCAATATTTTCCCCTTCATACGGAAACGGCAGCGTATCCAGGTCGGAAACTTCCTGAAATGTTTCGTCACCGTCGATACTGTCACCGCATCGTCCCATGACACCGGGAATCCCAATGCCCGATTGGCCTGCAGCCAATGCCTGCAAAAAAGCGGGAACCATTTCTTCGCCTTCTCCCTGCAGGACGTAATCAATATCCGGATGGTCCTGCAGCACCTGCCGTGCTGTATAGGATACTTCCGGCCCGCCGACAAACACGACAACCTGCGGATATACTTGTTTAATCAGCGTGATGATATGGCACGTCATTTCAATATTCCATATATAGCAGGAAAAACCAATGACCTGCGCCTGGAATTTGGAAATATGACGCAAAATATCGTATGCGTTCTGATTAATCGTATACTCTGCCGTCATGACGTCCACATGCCGGCGCCGGCATGCTGTATGCAGACACCGCAGTGCCAGCGATGAATGAATAAATTTAGCGTTTAAAATCGTCAATAAAGTTTTCATGAAAATACTGTTCTCTTTTCTCATAAAAATATAATACAATAATTATACTACAGGCGACTCATTTTCGCACTATCTTATTTTTTTTGATAGTGTCAAGTTGTTGTGGGTATTTTATTTAACTGGAACTTGTTGGCAATAAAATCAGTTTGTTATTTATGAAATATGATGGTATCCTCCGTTCTTGATGTC
>CAVKOP010000229.1:0-1284 GCA_963657835.1 Lachnospiraceae bacterium
GCACCATATACGTCGCTGAATCTGGCCCTTCATGTGGGAGATTCCGTAGCGAACGTCCTGGAAAACCGTCGCCGGCTCTGCCAGCATTTAGGCTGTAGTCTCTCCGTTCTGACGACGCCTCAGCAGACGCATGAAGATCATATCGTGGCTGTCGGAACAGCAGAAATGGGCCGTGGTGCCGGCAGTTATCACGATGCTCTGCCGCATACGGATGCTCTCATGACCAGCCAGCCCGGGGTTCTCCTGATGATTTGCATTGCCGATTGCGTGCCTGTTATTCTCTATGACCCCGTTCGAAAAGCCTGTGCTGTCGTTCATGATGGCTGGCGCGGTACGGCAGCCCGCCTGGCCTATAAAACGGTTTTTGCTATGCAGACTGTATATGGCAGCAAGCCTGAGGATATCCTGGCCTTTATCGGGCCCTCGATTTCACGGCGGCATTTTGAAGTGAGTGAAGCGACGGCCGATATTTTTCGGAATATGGGGCCTGCTTTTGCAGATTGTGTCTATGAGGGCAGTCAGCTTTGCGTCGATTTATGGCAGGCCAACCAACAGCTTTTGCTGCAGGCAGGACTCTTGCCGGAACATATCGATACGACCACGCACTGTGCGTTTGATACGGAAGATTGCTTTTATTCGTATCGGCGTGACCAGGGACATACGGGCCGCATGGCGGCATTTGCTATGCTAACGTAAAGTGAAGAATAGAACAGAATTTTTCCGAAAATACTAGCATTTATAGGGCTTAGTATATATAATAGAGTAAGTGCCAAGTTATTTGCAGGTACCACGGAGGGATAGTAGTTGATTAAGGAAAATATAGAAGCCGTAGAAAAACGTATGGCAGCGGCAAAGGAACGGGCCGGACGCAGCGATACGGTCACGCTGATTGCTGTTACCAAGAATCATCCTGTCGACTGCATGAAAGAAGCGGCAGCGGCCGGGATTGTCAACGTCGGTGAAAATCGCGTGCAGGAAGCACTGGAAAAAATAAAAGAATTTCCGGAAAATAAGCTGGTCTGGCATCTGATTGGCCATCTGCAGACCAATAAAGCCAAACAGGCTGTGGCTCATTTTGACCTGATTCATTCCATCGATTCAGAACATCTGCTGAAAGCTGTCGATAAAGAAGCAGGCAAAATAGGAAAAGTGCAGGACATTCTCCTGCAGGTCAATGTAGCCCGGGAAGAAAGTAAATTTGGTATGGAAGTGGAAGACTTCCCGCGCATCAGCCAATTAGCGAAAGAGTTACCCCATGTGCGGGTCTGCGGGCTCATGTGCATG
>CAVKOP010000229.1:1294-2813 GCA_963657835.1 Lachnospiraceae bacterium
CCGGATTGCGCATGCTTTATATGAAGATATGAAAGCGAAGTTTCCAGAAGGTCAAGTCCGTTACTTGTCTATGGGCATGACTCATGATTTTGAAATAGCCATTGAAGAAGGCGCCAATATGGTACGCGTTGGCACTGCAATATTTGGGCCACGCCAATATTAAGGAGGATAATAAAAACCATGGGATTGAAAAAATTTTGGAATAACGTAGTAGGCAAGGTCAGCGGTGTTGACGAAGACGATATTTATGAAACCGATGAAGATTTTGAAGACGATGAAGAATTAGAAGAAGAAGAACCGCGTCAGGTACGTCGTCCCGTAGCAGCTGCCCGCCGCCCGGCACTCGGTGCAGCCCAGGCAGACCGTCCGCTCAAGATGATGATTGTCGAACCGGAAAGCTTCGATGATTCGCAGAGCATCGCTGATTTCCTCAGAGATCGCAAACCGGTCGTCATTAATTTCGAAAGTACAGAACCAGATATTTCCAAACGGGTTGTTGATTTTGTCAGCGGTGCTACGTATGCCCTTGATGGCAATATTCAGAAAGTCGGTAAAGATATATTCCTTTGCGTTCCCAGTAATGTGACTGTAGACCGCAGCAAACACGATTACGGCGATTTCACGGCACAGCTGGCCTGGAAAAACGGCGAAGGCAATAAACAACAGCAGCAGTAATAAATGAGGCAGTTTAGTGAAAAACAGAGATAGAATCATACGGTATTATAAAGGGACAGATAATGGTGAACTGGCAGCCAGGTTGATTGATCTGGCCGACAGTACGGCTAAAGGTCGTCCTTATGCAGTCAGTGAATTCGTTTCCCCCGGCGCTGTACAGATTGGGGAAACCATTCAGGCTTCTACGTCTGGACTTGTCCTGAAAAGTTTTGGCGGGTATGAAGGAGCTGAACGAGTTCGTCTGGCTTTTGTCAAAGATAGTTATGACGGGCCTGTGGATTTTGGCATTGCTGCCTGTAAGGTCAGTTGGGATTCCCGTTACCGCCTGCTCAGTCATCGCGATGTCCTGGGTTCTTTGATGGGACTCGGCATCGACCGCAGCCGCTTTGGTGACATCATCATGCAGGAAACGGGTGCTGTCATCCTGGCGGAAGAACAGCTGCTGACGTATCTGAAGCAGAATTTCCTGAAAATTGCTATGGTCCACGTCACGGTAGAAGAGATGCCTCTGACGGATATTGCGCCGAAAGAAGAAAAAGTCAAGGAAATCAAGACGACTGTCGCGTCTCTGCGGCTTGATGCCGTCGCTTCTTCGGGCTTTGGCATCTCCCGTACCAAGGCAGCAGAGGCCATCAAAGGCGACCGGGTCCAGGTTAACTGGCAGCCTGCCAAAGGCCCCAGTCAGGAAGTGCAGGAAGGGGACGTCATTTCGCTCCGGGGCAAGGGGCGCATGGAACTGGCCCAGATTACAGGCACGTCGCGTAAAGGACGGACGGGCGTTTTATTGAAACGTTATATGTAAGAGATGTTGGAGGAATATACCGATGCTTACACCAATGGATAT
>CAVKOP010000230.1:0-2764 GCA_963657835.1 Lachnospiraceae bacterium
ACCATGATGTTGGTACCGTCTACATCCTTAAAGCCTTCCAGGGCAGCTTTCCCCGTATCGCCGCTCGTCGCCGTCAGAATGAGAATATCCCGGTCTTCCTGTTCCTGTTTCTTGGCAGCTGTCAACAGATACGGAAACAGCGACAAAGCCAAGTCTTTAAAGGCTAAGGTGCGGCCGTGAAATAATTCAGAAATGCTGACGTCGGCATCCAAGGAATGCAGGGGAACAATTCGTTCATCCCGAAAGGTTTCGCTGTTGTAGGCTGCGGCAATCATTTTTTTTCGTTCTTCATCTGTAAAATTCGTGAAGAAATAGGATAATACGACAGCTGCAATCTCCTGATAAGACTTGCCGGCTAACTCTTTATACTGCAATACGTTTTCCGGAAATGTTTCCGGCACATATAAACCGCCGTCTTTTGCTAACCCATGCAGCAGGGCATAGGATGGTGAAACACATTCATTTGAACGGGTACTTCTAAACTTCATGATATCGTCTCCCCCTTTTTGGCTTGTAGAATTATCTTGTTAATTAGTGCTATTATAGCATATTTTTTCTGCAATCCCTATGCTTAAACGACTTGAAACAGATAAAATTTCAAATAATCGGTTTCCGGCACATTCCATAAAATCGGATGATCCGGCGACTGCTGGCGTCCTTCAATCTGCCGCAAATGCACGCCTGCATCTTTGGCCGCTTCCCGCAGCATGCGGCGGAACAAGTCGTCGCGCATAAAATGCGAACACGAACACGTTGCCAAATAGCCGCCGCGCGGCAGCAGCTTCATGGCTTTCAAATTGATTTCTTTGTAGCCGCGCATCGCATTATGTACCGTATGGCCTGATTTAGTAAACGCCGGCGGGTCCAAAATAATAAAATCGTAGTCATGACGCTTCGTTTCTGAAAGCTCTGTCAATAAATCAAATACGTTGGCCTGCTTAGCTGTCACAATATGGCTCAGGCCATTTCGCTGAATATTTTCGTTGGTCATATCAACAGCTTCCTGCGAAATATCGACGGCAACTACCGAAGCAGCCCCTCCTTTGGCAGCATTCAGAGCAAACGCGCCGGTATGCGTGAAACAGTCCAGTACGTGCCGGCCTGCTGCAATCTTGCCAACGGCCCGGCGATTATATTTCTGATCCAAAAAGAATCCCGTCTTTTGGCCATTTTCTACATCGACATCATAGTAGATACCGTTTTCATCAATCGTCGTCAAGACGCTTCCCGGTGTCGGCAGAAAATCGGCCTGATACCAGCCTTTGTACTGTTCCATGCCGTCCAGTTCCCGAACTTTGACATCATTGCGTTCATAAATACCGCGGACAGTGACTCCCATAGCAGCCAGCTCATCGACTAAGGCCTTAAAAATAATCGGTTTGACCAGGTCCATGCCGTAGCACAGCGTCTGCGCTACGAGGACATCGTTATAGCGGTCTACAGTCAATCCCGGCATTTGGTCAGCATCGCCAAAAATAAGACGGCAGCAGGCAAAATTTTTGGGGCCCATGACAGTACGGCGGTAGTCCAAAGCGTATTTGACACGACGCTGCCAAAAGGCGTCATCAAAGCGGTCATTAGCATTATCCGACAAAATCCGCACGCGGATTTTAGAAATATCATTGGCAAATCCTGTACCCAGGTACCGGTCTTTGGCGCTGTAGACATCGACAATATCGCCTGTCTTGTATTCTCCTTCGACGCGGGTTACTTCTTCCCCAAACACCCAGGGATGGCCGCTTTTAGCAGCCAGTTCCCCCTTGCGGGTTACATATAATTTCGTATACGGTCTCATATATCTCCCTTATAAAATGTAGTGGCTCAAATCCACATTCTGAACAACATCATCCAACTTGCTGAAGACAAAGTCTTTGTTGACATCAATCTGCTTATCTGCGATATCCGGTGCTTCATAGGCTACATCTTCCAATATCTTTTCCAGAATCGTATGCAGACGGCGGGCACCGATATTTTCTGTTTCCAAATTGACGCGGTGGGCATATTCAGCAATCGCGTCGATGCCGTCATCTGTAAAATGGAGCGTTACGCCGTCCGTTGCCAGCAAAGAGGTATATTGTTTGACCAAAGACTGATTCGGTTCCGTCAAAATCTTGCGGAAATCTTCTACGGTCAGTGACTGCAGTTCTACGCGGATAGGAAAGCGGCCCTGCAGTTCCGGAATCAAGTCGCTGGGCTTGGATACATGGAACGCACCGGCTGCAATAAAGAGAATGTGATCTGTTTTGACCGGGCCGTATTTGGTATTGACCGTCGCGCCTTCAACAATCGGCAGAATATCCCGCTGTACGCCTTCACGGGATACATCCGGGCCGCCGCCGCGGCCTTTTTCTGCAATCTTGTCAAATTCATCAATAAATACAATGCCGGCCTGTTCCGTCGCTTCAATAGCTTTATCTACGATGACATCCATATCCAGGCATTTTTCCAATTCTTCTTCTTTAAAAATTTCCCGCGCTTTAGCAACGGTCATCTTCTTTCTCTTTTTCTTTTTCGGCATAATGCTGCCCAGCATTTCCTGGAAGTTATTGGTCAGTTCTTCGGTAGAGTTGCCTGTCAGGATACCCTGAATAGCCCGTTCCTGTTCTTTGACTTCTACTTCGATTTCCCGTTCATCCATTTTGTGGGCGCAAATATCTTCAAACATCTTCTGCCGACGGTCGGATTTGCCTTCTTCGAGCTGTGCCGGCTGTTCCTGCTGTTTTTCTTCATCTGTTGTAGCCTCAGGAATTCCATCTACAGTCTC
>CAVKOP010000231.1:0-2754 GCA_963657835.1 Lachnospiraceae bacterium
CAGCAAAGGGAGCCCACGCTTCCTGCTGGACATGTTGTTCTTTCATGAACGCTTCTTCCTGCCATTTTTGATTCCACACGTTGGTTTCAATCTGGTTGACAGCCGGCTTGATTTCATTCATCGTACACAAATCGGCAAGGCGTTCATTCCAAAAGCTGGTGACGCCAATCGCCCGCACGCAGCCTTCGTTGTACAGGCGTTCCATTGCGCGCCAGGCGCCATAATAATCGCCGTAGGGCTTATGAATCAGATACAAGTCGAGATAATCGAGGCCCAATTTTTTCATCGATGTGTCAAAAGCCCGCAGGGTATTGTCGTACCCATGGTCCTGTACCCAAAGCTTTGTCGTAATAAACATATCTTCCCGCGGAATGCCGCTTTGGGCAACTGCCGCGCCGACGCCTTCTTCATTTTGATAGGCAGCGGCTGTATCAATCAGACGGTAGCCTGTTGCCAGCGCATCACTGACAGCTTTTTCTGTTTCTTCCGGCGGGGTCTGATAGACGCCGAAGCCGAGCTGCGGCATAGTGACGCCATTGTTTAAGGTTACATAGTTCATACAAATCCTCCTCTTCGTTACGGTGCTCACTATCGTCTTCATCATCAATCATGACGAATAAGCAGATGAATGTTTTCTTTTTTATATATCGTATAAATTTCCTTGATAAACTGATGCTTGAGAACGGCTTCATCGACAATATTACGAATACGCAGCACGACTTTGAACGATATGCCGTATTCCCCCATCTTGTCGTACCGGACGAGGGGCTGGAAGCCTGTAACGCCGTATTTGCTGTGGTCCAGGATATGACGGGCGACAGCCAGCGTGACATCTTCGACGTGCTGCAGGTCATTGTCATACGTAATGGTCAAGGGAATAAAAATCGTGCATTCTGCCAGCGGCTGTTCATAATTGGTCAACGTTGCCGTAGCAATGCTCTTATTCGGCACGATGACCATGTTGCCCGTCGCCGTCCGAATCGTCGTATTGCGCCAGTTCATATCGACAACACGGCCGGCATCGCCGCTGGCCAGGCGAATGTAATCACCCATATGGACCTGCTTGGATACCAAAGTTGTAATGCCGGAAAAGAGATTAGCCAATGTATCCTGCAGGGCCAGGGCCGATGCCAAGCCGCCGGCACCCAGCGCTGTCAGCAAAGGCGATATGGAAATGCCGTAGGAGCTGAGAATAAACAGTGCGCCGACAAGATATACGCCTAAATCCACGACAGTCGTCAAAATAGACGTGCCTGCCGTTTTATCGCCGCTTTTAGAAAGTTTATCTTTCAAAAACGAAGACGCCATATGGGCGCAGAAAAACGTAATCGTAATAATCACGACGCTGTGATAGTGATAAGACAGGGAATTTTGTACAAAGGCAGGTAAATTCAATATATCTTTTGTCAGCTGAATCCCCAGCAAAATCCCCAAAAGCGTCGGCATAAAGCGAAAAATGCTGCGCCAATTATCGCGCGATACGTGCGTCACCCGGCAAAGGGCTTCAATCAACAGGCGAAACAGGCCGTGCAAAATCAAAATGCCTATGATAATAAACAAAATAAAGGCCAGAAAATGAACATGGGGCCCGCCATGTTCCAGTTCAAAGCCTATCGTAGTCGTAATAAACTCCATCCCTCATTCTCCTCTAATCCGGACTGTAACACCATGAGATGCTGCAGTCCATTGTGTCACAGCCTTACTATACCGTTTTACGTGCATAGGTTGCCGCATTACTATTGTATTTCTTTTTCAAACAAAAAACAAAACCCTTTACAAGGAAGAGCCTGCTGCCTGACAGCCAACAGCGTCATGCTGCAGCCCCATCGTCTACTCCTCCAAAATGACAAATCCATCGTTCCTTGACGGCCCGGAAGATATAGGATGCGTTCTATCTTCTTGCGGCAAAAAAGCGAAAAAAGAACGCCCTCGCGGAGGACGCTCTTTTTATATTCATTGTCTTATTCAGCTGTGGTGTTGTTGACAACCTGTTTGCCTTTGTAGAAGCCGCAAGTGGGGCATACATGATGAGGCATCATTGCTTCGTGGCACTGCGGGCATTCAACGAAACCCGGTGCTGTCAATTTCCAGTTTGCACGACGCATTTTCTGACGCGTCTGGGATAATCTGTTCTTTGGTACTGCCATGTTCTGCACCTCCTTAAATCATGGTACGTATTTTAGTGCTTTGATTTTAATAAATCCCCCAAGACCGCAAGCCTTGGGTCGATCCTGTCGGTAGGACAACTACAGGGTCCTTCATTCAAGTTTGCGCCGCACTGCGGGCACAGGCCTTTGCAGTCAGGTCGGCACAAGACCTTCATTGGTTCGCTGAGGATCAACGTTTCTCTAATTGTCTCCGTCAAATCGATGTATTCCCCATTGTAGGGCAATACGTCATCAGGAAGCTCTGCTTCCGTACCATAGACTTCAGACAGTGTTTCGTTCCGATCCACCGATACCGGTGTCAGGCAGCGGCTGCATGGATACACGCCGGAGGTACGGATCGTTCCCTGGACAATCAAGTGATTGCCATCAAACAGATACGTGCCAGCGACTGTTACCGTGGCATCTTCCCAGGGAAGACCTGCCACATCACCTAGCTCGGCAGCCGGACTTGTAAAAGAAAAAGGAAAGGATTTCCCCATTTCTTTGATTGCTTCTTCGACTTGTAGTTTCATTGTTTCTACCTCGACTATACTATTATATCTATCCGTCTATGCTTTGTCAATGATAAATTCGTATACTTCAAAGG
>CAVKOP010000232.1:0-2700 GCA_963657835.1 Lachnospiraceae bacterium
AAACGCCGAAAGTACTTGGGGGGAGGCCCCCTGGGAGGATAGGAAGCCGCTGATTAGCAAAAAAGACGCATCGGAGATTTCTGATGCGTCTTTTTTAGTGTTTAGTGACGGGCTGTTAGTGGATTGTGGTTTGGGTTACGGCAACCGTTTACGTACAATTACATAAAAAAAGAAATATTTTATAAGGTTGTAACAACATAAGAAATGTTACAACCTTTTTTATGTTGTTACCTCAAATTGTCAATATGACCATTAATTAATTTTATGGATGTCTAATAAGAAATAGAGGGTATAGATAAGCTTATCGGTTATATACATAGATAGTATATATGCATACATAAGTACTATAGAAGAAAAACGTGATTTCATTGTATAGAATATATGTACATGTTATAATGATTCATAGTTAAAATAAGATTTATGTCATTTTTACGCAAATAATACCACCCTGTGTATATGGGATATAATATTGAAAGTCATAATTTAACATAAATTTAACTTATACATATATAAAATAAAATCTTTGTTTTAGGTGGAATGAAGATTGTAATATAAATATTTGAGGAGATGAGAAAATGAAACGAAAACAGCGGCTTCGACAGTCTATTGCTATGTGGATGATGGCATCATGGATGATGATTCCTTTGCCGTTGCAGGCGGCAGGCAACCCAGTGCCGGATAATATGACATTGCCAACAGGTGGTAAATTTATGAGTGGCAGTGGAGAGATTAAGGAAGGGGCATTGAGTGACAGTCAGAAAAATGGTGTCATGGATGTGAAACAAAATGGCATGAATGCTGTTATTACATGGAATGATTTTTCCGTTGGAGCCAATGCGCAGGTCAACTTTTCTAGAAATGGCGGCGGTACCTTTAATACGCTGAATTATGTGACAGGCAGCAATATGTCGCAGATTTACGGTAAAATGAATGCCAAAGACGGTAATATTTATCTTGTGAATCCCAATGGTGTGCAGATTGGCAACTCGGCAGAAATCAATGTGGGCAGTCTCTATGTGTCCAATGCTAATTTAAACATGGACAAACTGCAAGCGTGGAATGGGGAAGGCATTGATACCATAAAAGCAGACCAACAAATGAATAATGCTGAACTCATGTCTTTGGGCTATATTGATGCGAAAAAGGTTACCTTTGACGGCAATCGTATTGTCATTGACGTGGACCGACTGAATCAGAAAACCAATGGAGATTTCAATTTGGACGTTGTTCGGCGTACAGACAAAGACAAAGACTTTAATTTGGTACTTGGTACAGACAACACGAATAATAGTAAAGGTACGGTATCGGTGTCCCATAATAATGAAGCTGCGAATAGACAGAACTATACGTATCAATGGATTCATAATGCTGACGAATTAGGAAAAATCAACCAATATTTGGACGGTAACTATGCCTTGCGCAATGCCATTGACTTGACTGGTAAAACCTTTACTTCGATTGGCAGTGAAGGAAATGCGTTTACTGGAAAATTGGACGGCTTGGGCAATAATATTTTTGGACTAACTGGCTCGCAAGGTTTATTTGGCGTGACTAAGGGCGCAAAGATAGGCCATTTCAATTTGATTGCCGGCACGACAGGCGTATCTATTGAAGGAACTGATGAAAATATCGGTGCCTTGATTGGTCATGCCCAAAATACCCGTATAGAAGACGTGACGAATACCTTGGATGTCACAGGCACTACGAATGTTGGCGGTCTGGTAGGAAAAGCCGAAGATTCGAAGTTTTATAATGTCATTAACACGGGCCATATTATGGGTCATGAAAATGTGGGTGGTATCATTGGCAATATGAGCGGCGGCACCTTGGGACAAGGAGAAAACACGAGTGATGCTATCAATGTATCTCACAACATGGGAAAAGTCGAAGGTATTAATGATGCGACTTATTCAAAAACAAATAATCTGGCAGACTACTATTCGCACCATATTGGCGGTTTAGTTGGCTATGCGTCTTCCAATGCTGTGATTGGTAATGCCAATGGCAGTGTGATTTCCAACCTTACGCATGTCGAAGGCGGTTATGATGTTGGCGGTATCGTAGGCAGAGCGCAGGATACGCATTTATATAATCTGTCCAATGAAGGAGATATTCTAGCCAATGGCTATAAATTGGGAGATTATATATTCCATACAGACTATGAACAAAAGGAGTATCGAGGAACGGATGGATATCATACGGTACAGGTACGAACGGCAAACGTTGGCGGCATTGTGGGTTCTATTTCTGACTCGAAGAAAGGGACTGCTGTTTCAGGCGGTATTAGTGATGAATCAGAGGATACCAGACCTAACCTTATTAAAAATGTAACCAACAGCGGTGATGTGACCACAACGACAGAGAAATATAATGGTACAGTGGCAGATGCCAGTCATTTGCGATATACAGCTGGCAACGTCGGCGGTATTGTTGGCAGAGCCAGAAATACGGACATCGATACAGCGACGAATCGGGGCAATCATGTCTATGGTTCGCATAACGTCGGCGGCATTGCCGGATTTTTTGGCAGAGATGATAGCAACGAAAATGCGATTACAAAACAGCTGTACTATCGCATCCGGAATGCTGTCAACGATGGCGGCGATATCATGGGGACCGGTGCTATAGGTGCAGATGAGAGTTTTTCCAAAGAAATCATTCGTTCTGATTATGATGAGAAAAAAAATAAAGAAAACTATA
>CAVKOP010000233.1:0-2697 GCA_963657835.1 Lachnospiraceae bacterium
AGCGTATACCTTGTCACTGCTCGTGCAGCAATATCTCGAAAACAACGGCATGGCGGTTCTCTTTGGCCAGAACGACGATTTGTATGCCGTTTGTGATGAGGCCAACGCCGCCGAATGCGATCTTTTCGTATCCATTCATTTCAATGCCTTCAACGGCAGGGCCAGCGGCACGGAGACCTTGATTTCCGGCTCAACGGGCAGCTTGATGCTGGGACATTGTGTCCAGTCCAACTTAAAAGCCGTCCTCAACCTGCCCAATCGGGGCCTGAAAGAACGGCCGAGCCTTTTTGTACTTCGCAATACGATGATGCCTGCCGTCCTCGTCGAAGTTTGCTTTATTGACAATGACTGTGACTGGCGCCGCTACGAAGCTCATAAAGACGATGCGGCGAAAGCGATTGCGACCGGTATTATGCAGTACCCGTACCAGATGCAGGGAGCGGGGAATCTGCCCAACGCGGCGTAATAGGCAGATTGTAGTTTTACGTTGGCAGTTTGCAGTAAAAAATAGATATATGTCCACCTAGTACTGCAAACTTTGCATTTACAAAAAGGGGCGCAATGCCTCTTGTCAATCACACACGAAAGGAGGAATGTAAAATGGCAGAACGCAAGGCAGTTGTCAGCAAATTGAAACTGGTCCTGAGCTATCAGGACGAACTCGGCGAATCTCACGAAAAATCGGTGCAGATGCGTAATCTCGTCAACGGCGCCGACGCGGCCAACATCGTCACGGCCGCCAACGCTTTCGGCACGCTGTACGAAGATCGGATTGCGGGCATCCATGAAATCGTCGAAAATGAGATTAGTGGCTAAGAAATGATTGTGTGCAGTGGTCCGTGGGAAGGGGCTAGTGACTCGTCGTTGCGGCAAGCTCATGGACGCATTGCTTACGTCATTCAAATTTAACAGAAAGGAGACGTTGCCTTATGGCTATAAAGTCAGAAACGAAAACGCTGCAGCTTACATTTGTAGACGGAGCCAATAAAAACGTCAGCTATTCGATTGCCGATCCCAAAGCTGATTTGAAAAAAGAAACTGTCGATGCAGCCGCCCAAGCTATCGTCGATGCGCAAATCTTTGCGACGGATAACGGCAATTTGACGGGCTTGAAATCCAGCCAGATTATCACGCGTAAAGTGGAAACGCTGGAATAAGCGCAGCCTATATAGCAGGAAATGCCTTGGACGGCCTATGCTGTCCAGGGTATTTTCCATACCTTGCCTGTGTAGATTTGAGATTTCTTATGACTGTAGGTGTATCGGGGGAAATGTTACATTGCTTTTATGTTTTTACGATAAGGAGATGGGTTCATGACGACTCAGATGAGACATTGTGTGCGTGCTGCACAGCGCGGTGATAAACTGGCTGCAGAAGAACTGCTTCAGACATTTATGCCGCTCTTGCATCATCAAGCCAAACGGTATCAATCGTATTATCAAAATTTTGAAGAAGCTTTTTCTACAGCCTGCCACGGTGCGATTCACTGTATTTTTCAGTACGATCTGGAGCAGCCGGAGACAGTAACTAAAATGATGGTAGCCTCTGTACGCAATCACCTGCGCCGTGAATCCTATCAGAAGTAATGTTATGATAAACGAATTGAAAAAAACATCATCGAAAACGATACCGTAACCGATTTGCCCGAAGCGATACTGGCTTCAGAAGGAGAATGCCCGGAATCTCAGTATCTGCAGAATGAAATGCGGTGGAAAATGAATAAAGCCATGGCAACGCTGCCGGAATTGCAGCGCCGGATTATTTGGCTGCATTTTTTTCACGGGTATTCCTACCAACATATTGCAGAAGAATGTAAACTCAGTAAAAGCACGATTCGAGATTATGTCAAACGCGGACTCATACAACTCAGGCAGTATCTAACAAAAGAAAAAATGGTTGTCTAACCAAACTATTGCGGTACGCCCTGTGTTCATGTGCTGATGCAGCCATGAATGCAGGGCTTTTTTGACGCCGAAGCGGGTGGGTATGCCTGACAAATACAATATACATATGATATAATAACAACATGTACGGCATGTTGCCGGGCAGGATATGATGTGTATCATGTGAGGAGTTATTAGATTGAATAAAATTAAATTATCGGTAATTATTCCGGCATATAACGCTGAAAAAACGATGAGACGGTGTTTGGATTCGATATTGAAGTCTATACAACAGGCGGCAGTAGAAATTATTTGCATTGATGATGGTTCAAACGATGCGACATGGAATGTATTGCGATGGTATGCTTCCCGGTTTTCTTGTATTCATGTTTTTCACAAGGAAAACGGCGGTGTAGGGTCCGCACGGAATGCAGGCCTAGCCAAAGCTACCGGCAACTATATTACATGGATCGATGCGGATGACTATGTAACCCCTGATTGGTATGCGTCGATTTATGAAAAACTGCAGCAGTATCAGCCAGATTGCTTATTTTTTGACTATTTTTATACCCAGGGGGATATCGACACGCCGTGCCACATCGCATTACCGGAAATGGTTACACTGGAAGACTATGTATATGAGCAAAGCCTTGAAAAAGAGTTAAAAAATTTTTTGTGGAATCAAGTCATTAAGGCAGAGATATTGAAGACCGCCCATTTTAATGAGACATACCATATGCTGGAAGATTATGATGTATTGACGCAAATAACTCCTAAATTAAAAAATTTTATTCATATTAATCAATGCCTGTAC
>CAVKOP010000234.1:0-2690 GCA_963657835.1 Lachnospiraceae bacterium
GGTAGTGCATAACACTCAGTGTTTCTCCTAATACCAACACGCCGAGAATAGCAGCGGCTACGGTTTCCATAGAAGCAATGACAGGGACTTTGCTGCTTTCTTGAATTTGCTGTACCCCTTGATAATAGAAAAGATACCCGATTGCTGTCGGAATTAGTGCATACAGAAATCCGAGCCATGCAATAGCAGCAGTGAGCGTAACCGGTGTTGCCCACGGTTTCATAAACGCAGCTAAAAACAGTGCCGCAAAAAGGTAACTGTAGGTGCTGACAACAAACGGATCGCTGTGCTCTCCAGTAAGTTTTCCCAAAATGGCCGTCAAAGCATAGCAAAGCCCTGATGCAATACCAAAAAGAATCCCCGAAACAGATAGCGCAGCCGCTTCAAATTGTCCGCCCGTAGCTGCCAATATACAGCCAATGACATTGACAATCAACGCTATGCACTTGCAGGAAGTAATCCGTTCACAAAAGAAAATGGCAGAGAGAATTGCCGTAAAAACAGGAGCTACATTCAAAAGGACTGCGCTGACTGTCACGCCGATTCTCACTACGGCCCAACTGTAAAAAACATTGTAAACACCATGACAGATCAGTCCCAGGGCTGCGCTATAGAAAAGCGTTTTTCCGCTGACGCGAAATGCTGATGCACCAGACCGAATTAGCGTTACAATTAAAAGGATAATAAAAGCAAACGCCATTCGTAAGAAGCTGATGGTTTCAGCAGAAGCCCCTGCATCAGCCATCAGCCGGATAAACAAGCCAATGCTTCCCCAAAGGGAACCGGCAATAAAGATTAAAGCCGAACCTCGCTCAAAGGTTGTATTTTTCTGTCTCAAAATAGTCTATCCTCGTTTCCTATAGAATCCATTCGTGTAAGCCCTGCGGCCCCTTGCCCAAAATCTGTATCTATTAGGCAATTTTCACGTATCATGCGTCTACGATGTATGAATGCAGGATTGACACAGCCGACAAGCTGTTTTCCCTGCAGTGCTTTCCGTTGATAAAACCCTATTAGTTTCACAGCAGATAGTTTCTCACTCAACGCATAGCCAGCTCTATAGACCAGTTTACCAACTTTCTTGCTGCTAGAAACGGCTGCAGCAGTTTCTGCATCTACATATACGTCATCAATATCTTCCCTAGTTATCATTGGTTCCCACCTCGTCTTCCAGGATACAGTGTAACGCGGGAGTTGCCTTTTGCGAAGACAGCATGTATGATTAGTATATAAGAATATCTTATTTATCTTGGAGAATACTATGGATGATTATAAAATTCACGTTTTGTTGGCAGCAATCCGCACGGGAAGTTTCCGCAAGGCCGCGATGGAACTGAACTGTACACAGTCTGCCGTAACACAATCCATGAACAGTCTTGAAAATGAATTGGGATGCAAGGTGTTACAGCGAAATCACAACGGCATCCGCCTGACACCTGCTGGCGAGGAGCTTTTACCACTTTTGATGGAAGCAGATGCTTCCCTGGCGCGGCTTGCTGAACGAGCACGACAAGTGGCTGGAGGTGCTTTTATACCGCTGCGTATTGGGGCGTTTTCCAGCATTTCCAGTACTTGGCTCCCGCAAATACTGCAGGAGTATCACGCGCTTTATCCGGAGACTACCTTTGATATTCGAGTAGGAACCGATGTGCTTTCGAATTGGCTGCTAAACGGCACCATCGATTTAGCATTGGGCGATTCTGCCCGCTGCCGAGCGTTCCGTTGGTTGCCGTTGATGGACGATCCGTACTTTGCGGTTTTTCCAAAATCTTTAGCGCCGAAATGTGACAGCATCTCGCAGGAAGACCTTGTCGCCTACCCATTTGTTATGGCTCCTATGAATGCGCTGGACAGATACTTGACCGTTTGCCCTGCCAATCAGCTCCGAGTAAACTGCGATGATGATTCCACCTTGCTTTCTATGGTTGCGCAGGGAATCGGCGTAACAGCCATGCCGCAGCTATGTCTGCAAAAACTGCCGGAACAAGTTCGTGTTTTACAACTAACACCGTTAACTAAGCGGGTACTGGGTGTCGCGCTCCCTAACTCGCCTTCAAAAGAAGCTGTCCGTTTCGCCCGTCATCTGCACCAGAAGTTTTCGTACCCAAACACATGACTAGTTATTATCCTATACAAACCCCCGGCACCGTTTCATACAAGTGCCGGGGGGTTTCTTATTTTACATTTGTTTGAATTTTAGGCGATTATTTTCTTAATTTTCAGTATTTTTATATCACACCGTCGCTATCAACAGTGCTGATGTATTGCGTCATGAGAAATGTACTCTTAAGGGGCGGCTCTATTGCATATATATCATATCCTCGTTTTATGCTTCTGGGCTGCTGGTTTCATCGCAACGTCTATCTTTGCTGGCCAACTTATTCTGATACATATTGTAGTCTGCCTTTTCAAACAATACCTGCATCGTTACTTCTTTATTATACCAAGAAGTGTGCGCTTTGCCGACAGCATAACTTATCTTGATATCACTGCTTTCCTGATTAAATTTTTCTATTTTTTCATGCAGCGATAAAATAATATCATCCAACAGTTGTACATCCGCATTATTTAAAATAACGATAAACTCATCACCGCCAAAACGTCCTACAAACTGATGTTCCGGAACGGACAGACGCAGCATGCGGGCAAAATTCTGAATCGTACTGTCACCTGCTGCATGACCCAAAGAG
>CAVKOP010000235.1:0-2641 GCA_963657835.1 Lachnospiraceae bacterium
AAATAAGCGTACGCAAGATATTGCTCAAGCAAAACAACAAGCTCAAGAACGACTAAGACAACAATGCAAATACTTTAGTGCAGACTTAAAGAATCATTTACTAGATCCGTTCTTTTCTACTATTGAATCAGGTACTAATCTTTTAGAAAAACCAATTTTAGAGGAAATGAAACAGTTAAAATCAATGAAAAATGAGTTGTTTTCAGATATAGAAAAAATGCGGTTAGTTCTTAATGATTGTGAACGGATACGTTGTGCCATTATGAATGATGCCGAATTTTTCAAAAAAGACGAATTTACAGTCTAAGTGCAAGATAAATACTAATCTTTGTTCTGTCTATGAGAGCCAGCAAATGAAAAATTAGGCAAATTGGGATTTGTCTCAATTTGCCTAAAAATTAGTTTAAATTTATGATTTACTGGGACATACGTCTGTCTGATGCTTTTTGTATAATATGCTTAAAGGGTAATCAAAATAAGGAGATGGCATAGTAAAGTTGTAAACAAAAAGGAGGACTTGTTATGTTGAAAAAAGTGTTTTTTATGTTATTGGGGTTGATGCTGCTGGTTTCGGGTAGTTGTTTTGCCGCACGGACCGGAAATGTTCCTGCGACGGAAGGCTCTTTGGGCGGCATTACATTGGGTTGTGATATGAGTTATGTAGAAAGTATTTATGGAAATCCTTCTGAACGATATTGGACAAAAGATCATATTCATGAAGATGCGATTGCCAACCGATATGGCAAAGGATTTTATATTCTGCAAAGCTCGTATGATATGAAAGTAGAAGAAGTATATGTCAATGCCAATAATGGTATTGCCACACCTGCCGGTGTTACTATTGGCGTACCGAAAACAACGGTTGACAGCTTATATGGTAGCGGCAGCTATTGGAAGGGTTCGTATATGTATTGGACTACAGCCGGTAAAGTAATAGAAATTACCTATGGGCGTAATTCGGATGGCGTAACCGTTGTAACATCTATCCGTGTACGTTATCAAGGATGATAGTTCGGATAAGTCATCTTTAGCTTGTGTTGTATGTGTTAAACATTATGCACACAGTATAGAAATGGAGTGTTTAAAATGAATCTTGTAAAAAAAAAATAGGCATACTTTGCATAGCTGGATTAGGTGTTAGCTTTTTTGCGGGAGAAATGGCATCAAATTGTGGTTTTCCTGTTCAAATTGTACAAGCAGCAGAAACACGTACTGTCAATGGATATACGATTGATTGCAGTTCTGCTTGGTACGATCCAGATAGTCATATGTTTGGTGCTGCCGTTGTAGATCCTTCTGGTAATTATTTTACGGCCACGTATAAACTGGTTAAGGTTTCCAGCGATGCAACCAATATATGAAAGCAAAAATAATGGGCCATGGGTACAAATTGGCGTCATTAATCAGGAAGCAAGTTATCAAATTGGCAAGAGCCCGAAGACTGGTGGATTTTTATTTAGAGCCATTGCAGATATAGCAGCTCGCAGTGCAGGATATCAGAAAATGTTTTAAAAGTATGATGAAAATATATGAGTAAATGTATTTGTGGTATACGTATTGAAAGGAGAAGAACAGGATATGCGAACAAAAAAATGTTTCAACACATGTATAAAAACATTGCTGTTTTTCTTGGTATTCGTTGAAGCAGTTGGCTTTTTGCCTTTGAATACAGCAGCATATAACTCATATCCAGAGTATTTGAATGGAGATTCTAATTATATCCTGTGTGACGGACATATGGGGTATGCTTGGTATGTAGACAGGAGTTCATTGACGGTGCAGAAATATGAGCCGCCGCAGTATATCATTGCAGTGAACGTAGTTACGGTGCCAAATGCAGATAGAGGAAATACGGCGATTAGCGAAGTAAAAACATATCGATTTTTCTATAATTCGGATTTAGGACAAATGTATGTTGATAGTCGGTTAAATGATAATTGGCGTTATCTGGATCCGGATGGATGTTGGGCTGAAACAGGTATTGTGATGCCAACCGGTGAAATAGCTTTTGCTTTAGCCTATCATATGAAATTTTATGGTAGGTACCCTAATTCGTTTTATGACAATATTTAAGACGTAAAAAGCATGATTTGAGCAGATGCATGAGGCGTAACAAGTTGTTTAAGGTATGCCAATAGCAGTATGTATGAGAAAGGATGATGAACTATGTCGAAAAAATGTGTAAAATGTAATGCTGTATTAAAAGATGACGATCAATTTTGTACAGAATGCGGGGCAGCACAGCCTGTTGAAAAGAGATGCCCGAAATGTCATGCTCTTGTTAAAAATGATGCCATGTTTTGTACAAATTGCGGCGCTAAATTAAGTGAAAAGGCACAAGCTGCTCCGGCTGCTCCGACGACAGCAGCGAATAAATGGAATACGAAAAAAATAGGCGGCCTTATGGGCATATGTATAGTCGCACTGGTAATTTTGATAAGTGTTTTGGCTAATCATAATGACAATAAGAGTGCAGTATCGGAGAGTGTCATATCTTTGAAAGCAGAAGAAATGCTTGATGACTATATTCGCGATCAATCTGGTGCTGAAATGAAATATAAAGATAAGAAAATTAATATTACAGGAAAACTTATTAGCAAAAGCCAATTTAATAATTCAAAAGATTATTGCCTCATCATAA
>CAVKOP010000236.1:0-662 GCA_963657835.1 Lachnospiraceae bacterium
ATTCAATACCTAGCAGCGGAAGAAAAAGATGCCAAGCTGCTGGAAAACCAACAAGTACTGTGCACGCCTATTGTGCGCAGCGGCAAAAAGGCAGTCATCGGCTACCATCCGGAAATATGGAAAGACTGGCAATAAGACAAATAGTTGGCAGGAAACCGTATGTGTTGTTTTTTTACTTAAAATGGCGCATAGATTATTTTTTGATTTACAGTATATCAACTGGCGAACCGTATTCAGCAATTTTATTTAAACGTTTCTCTGCCTCTTTCGATATGTCGTTGGGGCTTGCCCCGTTTGTTTTTTAAAAAAGCGATTGAATGCTGCAAGGCTTGAAAAGCCGATTATGTATGCGATGTCAATAATTTTTTTATCTGTATGTACAATCAAGTCTTTAGCAGTACGCAGCCGTAACAAATCAGCGTATTCTTTTGGCGTCATGCCATATGTTTGTTTAAAAATATCTGTTACTCTCCGCAATGATAGTCCAACATGGTCTGACAGCGCCTTCTGTTTTAATCTGCCTGCTTTGTCAATTTTTTGTTTGATTTCAGCAGCGATGTCGCGCATAGGCTGATAGTCTAATAGATCGCTCCTGCAGCGTTTACAAGGATGAAATCCGGCTTTTTGCGCATCTTCTGCCGATTTAAAATAGCATAGATTTT
>CAVKOP010000236.1:752-2625 GCA_963657835.1 Lachnospiraceae bacterium
CCGCTTCCCACATTTCTTGTTCAGTCAGCATATTTTACGCTCCCATCTATAAATTTTTCAGAATAAGAGAAATACCAGAAAAAATCAGCAGTACAGAAGTGAGCTTACGAATATGTGATTCGTTCATTATACCACTGCATTTTATTCCCATACATAATCCAGCTAAGGCAAACGGGCTCAGCAATAAAACCATTTTTACCGTATCAAAGGTAAGCAAATGCAGGACGCTGTAAAGAATAATACGAAAGGTATTATCTGCAACGAATACGGCGCTGATATTGGCTTTAAATGAATTACTGCTATCTGTCACGCGGCTGACGTAGGCAGCCAGCAATGCACCTACGCCAAACAGCCCGCACAGTACGCCGGCTGCTATACCGATAAGCACCAGCAGCGGTCGAGATGCATGCGCTTTTTGGGTGCTGTATTCCCGCAAGAGCATTTCTGTACCGAGCATAATAACTACGATGCCAAATACTAACTTGATACACTGCGTGTCTGTATTTTTGAGCAGTACAGCACCGGGAATGCTGCCTGCCAGGACTAACACGGTTAATGGAAGATAGATTTTGGAATCAAGATTTTTTCGGTTTTTCCAAGTAAGGATTAGGTTGGCAGGATACCCAAGTAAAAGATCAATAGGGGAAATATGCGCATTGGCTTTGCTAAAGCTAAGAATAGAAGTGAACAGTAATGTATTTGCAAACCCACATAATCCTTTAATAAAATAAGAAATACTGGCAGCTAAAAACCATATACACATAAAATATCCCCTTTACAACAGAATCATTATTCCTAACTGGTATAATATACTACAACAATACGGAAAATCAATTTCTTGCATTTGTTGTGTATTATACCATTTTTTTATACGGGAAACTTTGCAAAAATGGAAATATAATTTTGAAATATAGCATTATGATATAGCAGATAGAACTGTCATCATTGTCATACAAAGGCTCTATATAGTATATGTTAAGGTCGTGTGGATGTCCCGTATTCCCAAGACCTCATTTTATATAAATTAAGCCATATTTTAAAGCAATCGCCGCAGCGGCAGTGGTATGTATTGAAGTACGCTTTTTTTAGCGTATTGTATTCAATTACCCTTAGATGTACTATTCGTATTTAGTATTCAAAATTAGACATATAAATTTGACATTATGAGTAAACAATATATAATATTAATCATTGACAGTATAAATTAAAAATAAAAGGGGAAGATGATGAATGAGGATAACTCCGAAAGAAATGGAAAAACTTATGCTTCATATGGCAGGAAATTTAGCAAAAGAACGAAAAAAACGGGGATTAAAACTAAATTATACGGAAGCCGTAGCGTATATTAGCTCCGAACTTATGGAATTGGCCCGTGATGGCAAACGAGTAACAGAATTAATGGAACTAGGAGGTCATATCCTGACTAGTGATGATGTGATGGAGGGAGTAGACCAAATGGTTACGCAAGTTCAGGTGGAAGCGACATTTCCAGATGGCACAAAGCTTGTAACCGTTCATCATCCTATTCATCAAGCATAGAAAAAGGGGGGAATATGCTATGAAAATAGGAGAAATTAAAGCATTAGACAGAGAGATTACATTAAACGCCGGAAAACCGGTTATTACCATAACAGTTGCCAATACAGGAGATCGCCCGGTTCAGGTCGGATCTCATTTTCACTTTTTTGAAGTGAACCGTTGTCTTTCTTTCTCACGAGAAAGTGCTTATGGATATCACTTAGATATACCTTCCGGGACATCAGTCCGTTTTGAACCAGGGGAGGAAAAGGAAGTGCAGCTTACGGCTATTGGCGGAACAAAACGGGTTTTTGGACTTAACGATTTGACAAGAGCTCGTGTAGGAGATGATACG
>CAVKOP010000237.1:0-530 GCA_963657835.1 Lachnospiraceae bacterium
TTCAATACCTACATATTCCAAAGCTTCAGTATCGCTGCGCTGCAGAGGAATACCTTCTTTAACATAAATCCGATATCCCGGTTTATCTTCGCAAATCGTTTCAATGCAGTTGCGAATTTTTCGTTTCAGGCAAACATCTGTAACGATACCATACCCTGTTTCCGGATCGACTCGGGGCATATTACCAGCATCAGGGTCCCCATTCGGATTTCCATTTTCTACATCAAATAAAATCGTAAATTCATAACGATTTTTAATGACTTCACTCATTTTATTCTTCCCCTTTCTTTGTATACCGCTTTTGCGTCTGATGATAATACCCTAAAATAAACAATCCTTGATCTTGAAGATTCATGCGAGCTGGGATAGGCTGGCTATCCATCGTAATTTTTTCTTCCAAATTAGTAATACTTTTTTCAAAAGAAATTTTTAATCCCATCTTGTCATTTAATTTACGCAGATGATGGTTCGACATTTTCAGCAAAATCGGAAACACCATCCCCGGTGTCGCTGCCGCACTATTAAAATAC
>CAVKOP010000237.1:540-2611 GCA_963657835.1 Lachnospiraceae bacterium
ATACCTATCTTTAATAGTACTATTAAGAGTCTTATCCTTCCCATTTTCAGTTTTATATGCTTCCTCCTGAATTTGTTCCAACACCGAAAATAGGCGTCCTAAAACATAAGCCGTATTCGTACTTTCTTCATTAAGTGACACGGTTATTTTCTCTCCCTTCGGAAAATTCTTTAAAAGAAAAGCCTTGATAATGGCGGCTTTTTCTACGCTAATTTTATAGATATGGTTTTCTCCATCATCTTTATCCGCTTTAACCCGTAATAGAATATTATTGTATAGAGTTACAGGATATTGCGTATCCATTAGAACACTCCTCATAACATCACCGGCTAATAATGACATTGCCTTATCTATTTTTTTCGGCTTATTTTCTTTTTTCTTTTTATCTTTATGTGATTTATCTTTATATGATGCCTCAGTCACCAATTTCCATAAAGATAAATGCCGTCGATAATTCTGTGGCTTGACAATTTCTAATCTTTCATAGTGCTTACGAATATGAGTAATAAAGTTACCAAAGCTGTCACGCAGAAAAAAACGCACGGACAAACGGGCTGCATTAGGCGCCAGCCCTAAAATATAAAACGGATTTTCCGGATGAACAGGCACACCGTTAAAATCAAAAGGCTGCCCATCTTGGATATGTGTAAATAAATCATTCAATGTCTCATCATCAACCGTTCCATCGTCATCAAAAAAGGTGTCGCTGAATACATCCTGATAGGCTGTCTCACCGTCAGCTGCCCAATAGACAACCGTCGTATCACCAATTACCTTGCAATGCTTGTCATCAGCAATGAGCTGATTTAAAGCCGTCGTATAGGCAAATGCTGCATAGGTACTAACCGGTGCATTATAACATTGATCATTTACGTGTCCATAAGATTCAAATGCATCGTTACCTTTATTAAAAGTAACAAGAGGCGCACCAGCAAGGTGTGCACCCTGTACACCTTTAATGTTAGGATGAATTCTTGCTATCGGTGCAATTTTTCCAGTAACAAGGCACTGCCCTTCTACAGCGTCATCATCAGGATGATTACAATAGGAATTCCAAGCTTTCTTAATCGCTTCATCATCCTGCGCATAACTGCCATTAACAGCATAAATAACATTAGCTGTCAGCAAATTGGTTTCCAAATACGGCTGCAGTATGGTATTTTCTTCTGCCATTTCAGGATTCCACAATTCAAAAAAAGCTTTCAAAGCCATTGCCGTTGGTGTATGAACATGGGCCAAGACAGATAAATGGAGCTGCTTCATAGCGTCAAAACATTTGATGGCGCGTACTTTATCTTTCTCCCATTTCTGCATGGCATCATTCTCATCCAAAGAATCTATAGGTTTTTGTCCTTTTGGCAGCCCCAAACAATACGCTGCATTAGCCCACAAAAATTGTGCCCGGATGCCGGATGACTTTTTCACACTTTCTGGCAGCAACATCAACTGCGGCACAGACACCGTCTTTTTTCCGCGAATTTCTTCTGTTTCCAGTGATAAAATTCCTGTAATTTCCCCTTGAAAATTCAAGTTCACTGCGTATGAAACTTTATACCGACCCCAACCAGGTTTGGCTATTTCCCCTTTTTTAGCCAATGTTTCATAACGTTCTACTAAAGATTGTAAAATCATTGGTGCACCTCGCAATCTCGCAAATCCAGGACCCCATGGTGCAGCGTCGCTCTAAAAAACATAGGCTGAATATTCTGCAAATCAGAATAATCCATATCATAGAGCATATAGCCTAATTCTTTATCTTCTCCTTCATACGCCGTCGGTACGCTGTCAAATTCATATTCTCGGAAATTCGCTGGGAATTCCCGGCAACCAAAATACGGCGTGTGGTAACATTGTCCTCGTTTTAAACGGCGGCGGACAATATCTTGAAATTTCCCGGCATTATCGGACGGATTGGCTTTGGCTGTCAATTCAAAATGAGCTTCGATAACATAGTGTACCTTGCGTAGTACCAAAGAGGCTCGCTGTTGAATTTTTTCTTTAGTATTCAAATACAATTCCACATCTTTTTTCAGCAGTGCCTGTTTTGCTTTCGTTGCACTAGCTTTTGTTC
>CAVKOP010000238.1:0-2598 GCA_963657835.1 Lachnospiraceae bacterium
GCTTTGATCCTAAAGAATTGGCATCTCACTGCATGGTAGATATTGATGAATCGTTTGCACCGAATGTTAAGTCGGGAGACATCATGGTTGGCGGTCACAATTTTGGCTGCGGTTCGTCCCGCGAACATGCGCCGATTGCTATCAAAGCATCCGGTATTCCCGTCATTATTGCAGCCAGCTTTGCGCGTATTTTTTACCGCAATGCCATTAATGTAGGCCTGCCTGTCTTGGAAATTGGTGATGATGTAGCTAAAATTAAAGCCGGCGACATCGTATCCGTCGATTTATCGACAGGAAAAATCATCGATAAAACTACAGGTGATACCTTTCAGGCACCGCCGCTGCCGGGCTTTATTCAGGATATTGCTAAAGCAGGCGGCTTAATCAACTATGTAAAGGAGTATAAATAAGAATGGCTAAACATATTGCGGTCATTCCCGGCGATGGGATTGGCAAAGAAATTACCGATGCAGCAGTAAAAGTACTGAAAAAAGTAGATGAAATATACCATATTGGGTTGACTTTTGAAACGAAAGATGCCGGTGGTACGGCATATGATAAATTCGGCACACCCTTGCCGGAAGATACTATCGAAGCGGCTAAGCAGGCCGATGCCATTTTGTTTGGTGCTGTTGGCGGTGACCAATGGGATAATGTGGAACCGAAACTGCGCCCGGAACAGGCTGTTTTGGGCCTGCGCAAGGCATTGGGATTGTATGTCAATCTTCGCCCTGTCAAAGTACCGGAAGTATTGGCAGAATATTCGCCGCTTAAACCGGAAATCGTTACAGGAACGGATGTCCTCATCGTGCGTGAGCTGGTCGGTGGCATTTATTTTGGCGACCGCTGCGAATCCGAAATGCATAACGGCGTAGAACGGGCTTGGGATTTGGAAAACTACAGCGTACCGGAAGTACAGCGTATTACCAAGTTTGCCATGACGGCCGCGCAGAAACGCCGTCATAAAGTTACGTCGGTAGATAAAGCAAATGTCTTGGCAACGTCTCGCTTGTGGCGGCGTACTGTCATCGATACAGCAAAAGACTATCCGGATGTATCACTGAATCATTTTTATGTAGATAACTGTGCCATGCAGTTGGCATTGAATCCGAAACAGTTTGACGTCATCGTAACGGGCAATCTGTTCGGCGACATTTTGAGTGATGAAGCAGCCGTTCTCGGTGGCTCTATCGGTATGATGCCGTCTGCGTCCATTGGCGAACAGACCAGCTTGTATGAACCAATTCACGGCTCGGCACCGGATATTGCCGGCAAGGGTATTGCCAATCCATGTGCCACGATTCTCTCGGCAGCTATGCTTCTGCGGTATTCGCTCGATGAAGACGCTGCGGCAGACAGCATTGAAAAAGCTGTCGATCAGGCGTTGGCTGCCGGTTGGCGTACACCGGATTTATATAAAGAAGGATTTAAAAAAGCCGATACGCAGGCAATGACAGACGTCGTTTTAAGCTATATCCAATAAGATACGATAATTTCAAAAAACGGGATTGTCACATAAAGAATGAAAGGCTGTAACAAGATGAGAATTTTTAACCCATTTTGTTACAGCCCTATTACTATGCCGTTTTACGTGTATCGTTCGCAGCATGACGATGCTTTTTCTTCAAACTGCAGACGATAACTTTTCAAGAAAGAGCATAGTATATGACTGCGAAAAACGGTATGTTACAGCCGATTTTTTATGTGCTATAATAAAACCAGTATATCCGAAAGGGGGAAATACTGGTGGAACTGCGAGTATTGCGTTATTTTTTAGTGGTCGCCAGAGAAGAAAATATTACCAAAGCGGCCAAGCTGCTTCATATTACACAGCCGACCTTGTCCCGGCAGCTCATGCAGCTGGAAGAAGAATTTGGCGTGTCCTTGTTTCGCCGCAGCAAGCACAGTATCCGTCTGACAGAAGAAGGCATGCTGCTGCGCCGTCGTGCTCAGGAATTGGTAGAGTTGGCCGATAAAACAAAAAAAGAAATGGTTCACCAAGATGAAGTTATTTCAGGGCGAATTGCTATTGGATGCGGCGAAACAATAAATCTCAAATACGTCGCTTCCAGTATGGCCGCATTTCACAAACAGTATCCGGATGTCGATTTTTCGTTGTATACGGGAATTGCCGACGACGTCAAAGAACGAATTGAACAAGGAATTTTGGATTTTGGAATTGTCATTGCTCCTGTTGATATTAGTAAATACAGTTTTATTCCCTTGCCGGAAAAAGATCCTTGGGTCGTTATTATGCCGGAAGGCCATCCTTTAACAGCAAAAAAAATCATTACGCCTGCTGATTTGGAAGGGCAAAATTTGATTTTGGCCAGTCGTGAATCCGTGCGCAACCGCTTAGAGCATTGGTTTGGTACCTCGTACCCTAAGATTTTTAAGACAGTGTATACGAATTTGTCTGTATATAATAAATACCTGCTTGTAGAAGCAGGTATTGGCGTTGCTTTGAGCTTTGATTTTAATTTTGACGTTCCCCATACGTGTAAACGGCCTATAGAGCCGCCGATAGAAAACAGTTCTTTTTTGGTTTGGAAAAAAGATCAGATTCACACGGCAGCTGTCAAGGCATTTATTGAATAT
>CAVKOP010000239.1:0-2589 GCA_963657835.1 Lachnospiraceae bacterium
CATATATGCACCTCCTCATCGACTAAATATGGCATTAGATATACGCCTTGATAAGCAGGTTTTTTGTATTCACCTCCCCAAAATGCTAAGTACATTTTATATACGAGCCTCGTAAGTCATATACATGATAACGTATAATAAGACCTGCTTTATATCCCACAGCATGAAACATCCGTTATTCTTCATAAAAAGACACAGGGTATCTTATATACTGACATTTCTCTTTCAAAATGAAATTTTTTGAAAATAAACGTTTTACTAACCATACCGCATGCATTATATCATGCAAAAATACATCACTATATAACCAAAACGCATTTACCCATACTGTATTTTCCATATCGTTATATAGTTATAATCTTAAATTAGTATTTATTACATCATCGTATTTTTTATTTAATCATTTTAATATTTTTTAGTTTCACTTTACATGACAGATCGTTTCTTATGCGCATTTAACCTTAAACTATTGTTTAAACTTTTTAACACTATTCTTTATATATTATTTTTTCATAGCACAAACACCGTCTTTTTTTTCAAAAGACGGTGTTTGCTAACATAATTTTCTTGCATTTCAATCTAAGTTTCATAACACACGGCTAACTATGACGTACATCCTATATCATTTTCTTGCAGCCATGGCTTCTATTAAGGTTCTCAATTCTTTAATTTGTTCTTCTTGGGAAGCAAGTTGTTGTTCTTGTCTGCTGATTTTTTGCTGCAGTACATCATAATCGGCACGTTTGACGACTACTTTTTCTTTCTCGCCGCCTGCACCAATTTTTAACGATACGCCTGCGTTGACCATGGGATCTCCATTTCCAAACGTACTTGCTACGGATACAATCGTATTGGCATTCGGTTTATAAAATGCACCCAGCGCGCCGGCATTGGCATTCTTGTAATGGCCGTAGCCTACCGCAAAATCCCATTTATCATTCGGATCGAATTCTTGCGTATGAAGCGCGGCTAATGCCGCAGCACCAGCACCGACTCTGTTAATCTGTTTATCAAAACTGCCTATCTTACGTCCTATATCATTAATGCCTTTCGCCAAAGCCATATCAGCTTTTTCGCGGGCAGCTGCTTCTTCTTGTACTGCTTGGTGTACCATATCGCCATTAACCAATTTAGTATTGCCTTTTTCAACTTTAGCACCTGCCACAAGCTTGTTGGTAAAATTATTGATTACCTTTTCATTGTCTAAGAACGAAGCATTCTGCATCGCCTCATATACGGTACCGCCAGTAACCAGTTTGGTATTGCCAGCTTCTACTTTGCCGCCATCACTAAGTTTATGAATATAATTGTTGACGGTTGTTTGATTATTTAACATACTGCCACTGGCAATGGCTGTATCCAAATGCTCTAAGTTTTTAGATATATTATCTGTGGCATTGATATAGCTATACTTCTTATTAGCATCCAACGAGCCTATTTTCTCATATACCTTGCCGCCGCTGACTAATCCTGTATTGCCAGCTTCAATCTTACCTACATCCAATTTTTTAGTAAATGTTTCGACGGCGTTTCCATTCAGGAAATTTCCTGCTTGGATATTAGCTATCGCATCGGTATTACTCTTTGTCTGGGTATCCAGGGCATTTAAGTTCGCCGCTGTCGTATTGGCTGTTTTCACGTAAGTACCGTTCGTCGGGCGTACTTCTGTGTAAATCGTGCCTCCAGTTACCAAATGTGCGTTGTCTTTGGCAATTTCTCCACCATCCGTAAGTTTCTTTGTTAGGTTGGTTATCGTTGTTTGATCGAAGAAGTCGCCAGTTTTGATATTTGTTATTGCTGTATCCAATGCACTCAAGTTGCCGGCCGTTGTATTGTCCGTCTTCACATACGTGCCGTTCGTCGGACGCACTTCTGTGTAAATCGTGCCGCCCGTTACCAAATGCGCATTGTCTTTAGCAATTGCTCCACCGTCCGTCAGTTTATTCGTGATGTTGGTAACTGTTGTCTGGTCAAAGAAATCACCGGTCTTGATGCTAGCAATGTTATTTGCATTCTTAGCAATGTCATCCGTGTTTTTAGCGATAGCATCGGTATTCGTCTTTGTTTGCACATCCAAGGCACTCAAGTTACCGGCCGTTGTATTAGCTTCTTTCACATACGTACCGGTCGTCGGCCGCACTTCTGTGTAAATCGTGCCGCCCGTTACTAAATGGGCGTTGTCTTTGGCAATTTCTCCGCCATCCGTCAGTTTATTTGTGATGTTGGTAACTGTTGTCTGATCGAAGAAATTGCCGGTTTTGATGTTAGCAATATTGTCCGCATTTTTAGCAATGTCATCTATGTTTTTAGCGATGGCATCAGTATTCGTCTTTGTCTGCGCATCCAACGCAATCAAGTTGCCGGCCGTTGTATTGGTTTCTTTCACATATGTGCCGTTCGTCGGCCGTACTTCTGTGTAAATCGTACCGCCCGTTACCAAATGGGCGTTGTCTTTCGCAATTTCTCCGCCATCCGTGAGTTTCTTTGTCACGTTGGTTATCGTTGTTTGATCGAAGAAATTACCGGTCTTGATGTCAGCTATGTTTGCGGTATTCTTAGCAATGTCATCCGTGTTCGTCTTCGTCTGCG
>CAVKOP010000240.1:0-2585 GCA_963657835.1 Lachnospiraceae bacterium
TCATGTGACCGTTCTTTTCTGCCAGTTTGCTGTCCGGCGCATGGGACGATTGGGAGACCGCATGGATGCCAATGCCATTATTCGCGGACGGATTCGCTTGGCACGGTCGGCAGAAAAAATTAAATCCCACGCGTATCGTGCTGTAGCGCAAGTCAATTGCGAACTCATTGGCTATGATTCTAATGCGATAGACGTTGCTGCCGGATATTATACCCAAGTCGCAGACACGCCGGAAAAAGCGGAACAGCTTGCTAAAGAGGCAGCTCTGCAGGCTGCGGCTAAAAAATTGGGCAGTGAATCGCTGAAAACGGTACAGCAGGAAGTACGAGATGGGATTAAGATGACCTTTGTTTTTCAGCCCATTACGGATAAAGCAACCCAGCGCAAGAAAATTTTAGACGGTTTGACCAATGCCAACTGCGAGATTATCCGTAGCAGTTTTGTAAGAGGAACTTTGCAGGTCTATGTATCGTCTGCAGAATATAATTCACTGGAAGAACTCAAAGAAGCAGTGATACGCCAGCTTACGCCGTCATTTCCGCAGCTGACAGAAGCTGATGACGGCGGGCAGTATGGCAGTACCAAGCTCATATTTAACATATAAATAGGGATGGCCTATGAAACGAACAGGAATAGTATATTTGATTTTGATGTTTGTTTGGCTGTGCGGCACGCCGTGCATGGCACAGAGTGATAAAGAATCAGCGTCCGTGCATTACATCATGGCTGCCGGACAGTCGGCAGGTAGCAAATCCCAAGCTGCGGCGCAGGCAGAAAAGAAGGCTGTTACCCAAGCACTGGCACGAATGATTACGCCGGATATGGATAGGGAAAGTATCTTTTCCCATGTGACAGCGCAGTATACCAAGTACATATCGGGAAAATGCAATATTGTAAAAGTACAGCAGCAAAAGGAAAATACGATTGTGTTTTGCCAAGTACCGGTAGATTTTGTACGGTTGCAGCAGGATTTACAGCAGTATATCCGTAGCCAGCAGGAAGACAACGCCCATCATTATGATGAAACCTCGTTTTTTGTGCGGGTTACGGGGGTGACGCAGCCTCGAGCAAAGCAAGAAGAACAAGCACAGGTACTGCAGTGCTATACCGACGCATTTCAGCAGTACGGATTTTATAAAAGCGCGGCCGATGAATTGCTGGTCAACTATATGACGCAGTACGATTCATTGCCCTATAGAGCCTATGCAGCAGCAATGGCGGAACATATCAAAATAGATGTGTCTATCAGCTTGGCTGTCATAGGAGAAATTCATCTGGAACCATCCGTAACAGATGACGAAGGAACGACGAGTACTTGTACAAGTCATATCATGGTTGTTTATGCGGGCCAGGACGGACAGTTGCAGCCAATTGGCAGTTTTACTGATACGTACACGCTTCGCCGAACAAATAAAGAAGAGGCAGAACATCTAGTGCTGCAAAAAGCGGCATATAATTCTGCCAAGTATTTATCTCATGTCACACTTAATTTTTGGCAAACAAAGAAGTAAAAGGAGCGATGCAACATGAAACACAATGTAAAGAAAATGATGGCAGTCTTAGCGGCTGCCGCAGCCTTGGGCGTGATGCCTGCCGTCTTGCCGACAGTGGTCCCAGTAGCCGGTGTTAGTGTGCAGGCAGCATCTGTTGTAGACCAAAGCCAGTATGTCAAAGCCGATGGATACGGTTCGATGCCGGCAGGCGTACCGATTGGCCGGGCCAAACTGATGGCAAGACGTGCGGCAATTATGGATGCTCAGCGGACATTGGTAGAAACCATTAAAGGAACGGCTGTCAATGCTGATGCGACGATGGAAAATTATATTTTAAAGAGCGACGTAGTACATACCAAAGTGAATGGCATGGTACAGGGTGCCCAAGTCATATCAGAAGAAATTACCAATGATGGGAACTATCATGTCGTCATGACCGTGCCGATGTATGGCGTAGGTAGTATGGCAGATGCTGCCTTTTCCGGCATGAATCTCTCTACACCGCAGCCGATTCCGGCTCCGAGCACGTCCTATACAGCTCCTAGCCAGCCGAGTACGACGACTACAACGACTACGACAACCACTACGACCACGACACCGACGACCGCTGTATCCGGCGGCAACTGGGAACCGCCCCATCCGGCCACTCCAATCAATGGCGGTTATACAGGACTTATTATTGATGTCAGAGGCAGCAACATGATTCGGGCATTTGCGCCGAATATATTTGATGCCAATGGCCGCGCCATTTACAGTGCTCATAATGTAGACCAGGATTACGCTATTCAATACGGTATTGTAGGATATGCAGATGGGCAGGAAGCATGGAACGCCGCATTGAACGGCATGGCACGGGCTGGTTCGCATCCGCTGATAATCAAAGCCACCCCGAAAAAACGGGTCGTCTATAACTGCGACGTTGTCTTGTCCCAGCAAGATGCCGAATATATCTTGTCAGAAAACCAGAAAACGCATTTCTTAGAAAATTGTGCCGTTACCTTCTTAATCTAAAAGGGGGCGTGTAAGATGTGGAAGAACGTATTGATAGCCGGTGTATTAGGGGCTATTTGCCTGACACCCTTGCAATATAGT
>CAVKOP010000241.1:0-2564 GCA_963657835.1 Lachnospiraceae bacterium
TTTGTATCTCTCGTTGGCGTCGATTTGGCCGGCAACGATACGGATGAAAAAATTCCTATTTCTGTATTCTTTGATGAATATGATAAATTCTTTAATGCGACGGCGTTCCAGACAGATGGTTCTTCTGTTGTACTGCCGGGCATTGCTACGCTGTCCAATGCGCGCGTAGATATTAAAGCCGATCCGGGCGTCAACTGGTTTGTCGATTACAACGACGGCAATATCGATCCGGAAACAGGCAAACCTGTAGGCACATTGCGTATTCCCAGTTTCCTGCGCCATGCCACCGGCTTCATTGATTCCCGTTCCATTTTGCGCAACACGACGGATTATGTCGGTGAACAAATTTTAGCTTTAGTTAAAAAATATGGCATCAAAGGCTTGTCCGTTGATCCGGAAGATATTGAAAAAATCGTCTTCACAACAGCTACGGAATTGGAATTCTGGGTTAAGACACCGAGCCAGGACGTAGAAACACGTCTTCTTTCTGCATCCCAGAAAATGCAGGAACAGTACTGGCAGCGTACACACGGCGTTGTTCGTACGGCTTTGGAACAGACCGTAGAACGCCTTGAAAAATACGGCTTACAGCCGGAAATGGGGCATAAAGAAGTTGGCGGCATCAAAGCGCAAATCGATGATTCCGGCAAATTAATCTTCGTTTTGGAACAGTTGGAAGTTGACTGGAAATTCTCCAATGACCCTGTACAGACAGCCGATAACGAAATCCAGGCTCGTATCATTGTTCGTGAAGTATTCCGCGAAAACGGCCTTGAAGTTACGTTCCAGGCTAAACCGATTCATGGTGTTGCTGGTTCCGGTGAACATACACATCTCGGCATTGGCGCTATCCTGAAAAACGGCAAATTCGTCAACCTCTTCAACCCGGATGATATGAATAAAGAATTCTTGTCCTCTATCGGCTACGGCGCTATCATGGGCATCTTGAAACATTACGAAGTTATCAATCCGTTTGTTTCCGCTACGACAGACTCCCTCAACCGTTTGAAACCGGGCTTTGAAGCTCCTGTCTGCATCGTTACGGCTCTTGGTGGCGAAACACCGGATGTTCCGACACGTAATCGTTCTGTCCTCGCCGGCTTGATTCGTGATATTGCCAGCCCGAATGCAACACGTTTTGAACTTCGTGCTCCGAACCCATTTACTAACACATACATCACGATTGCTATGTGCTATTTGGGTGCATTGGACGGCATCAAATATGCTCTTTCCAGCGGCAAATCGACAAGCGAACTTTTGGCTGAATTGTCCAAGAAACCGGGCGAAGCTGCGGACTACCTCGAAAAAGACCGTGCATATCGTTCGGAAGTCGATGTATTTGAAGTCTTCTCCGATGCCGAACGTGACGCTATGTTTGGCAAAGCACCGCGTACGGTTTGGGAAAACTTCAAAGGCCTTACCAATTATCCGGAAAAATTGAATGATCTTGCCTGCGACGCCTTCCAAAAACGGTTGATGGAATCCTTCAAAGAAGGGGCTTTGAGCCGCTGGGCTTTGGAACTTCAGTTCCGTACGATTCCGGACAATTTGTCCAAAGTTATTGGTGCTAAACAGCTGCATATCGACGGCGACAGCAATCCGCTGGAAGTAGAACGCTGGACAAAGATTAACGCACTGCGCACGGAATTGGGTCGTGACACTGAAAAGAGCCCGTCTATCTTCTCGCGCATTAAATCCGCATTGGCTGCCGGCGATTATGATACAGCATCTGATTTGATGGTTGCTATGAACGATAAGATGGATGAATTGGCTGATTTGTATTATGAATACTCACACAATGCATTCTAAGGTTTCCTGCCTTTAATAAACGAACTGCGTACTCTCTGCAGATGGGAGTACGCAGTTTTTTTTCTAAATCAAGACGGTTTTGTTACAGTTATATAACAACTTTGCGCCTAAATGACTGCAAGAGAATAAATAAACAAAATTACACTAATAAAAATGCATAAATTACTGGCGAGATGTATGGATATATGTAAAATGACTAGTAAATACCAGGAAAATAAAAACACAACATGGGTGTACATAAAACTGTAAAATAGTATAGATATACAAAACGAGAAACGTGACAAATCCGATTTTTGCTGGTATACTGTAGTCAATCTCAAGAGAGAGAAAGCTACCAGACAAGTAGTAAAGGGAGGTTGATTTATATGAAAAAGAGTATATTTGCAGCATTAACAGCTTTGACAGTTTGTGTATCCGGCGCGGCTTTTGCGGCTCCGCAAACGACCTTCCAAGAAGGCCAAGTGCAAGTAGACGTCGGCGCGATGAATGCTAAATCTGAAATCGGCCACATGAAATCCGATTCGAATTGGAATTTCCAAGGCGGTGTCACCTACGGCGTTTCTGATAAAGTAGGCGTACAGTATCAGTACAGCGGCTTGAGTACCGATGTCAATGGTTATGATGTGACAAAAGGCAATCAGCAGGAAGTCAATGTATTGTATTCTCTGAATAATAACGTAGCTGCCTATGCAGGCTATAACCGCATTAACAATGATTTTGGCTATGGCGGCAGCCATACCAATAATGTAGCGCAA
>CAVKOP010000242.1:0-2550 GCA_963657835.1 Lachnospiraceae bacterium
CGACCTCACGCTTATCAGGCGTGCGCTCTAACCAGCTGAGCTATAGGCCCATGTCTTAGCGACTTGCTTAGTATACCATATTTTAGGTATTTGTCAAGAAAAAAGATTGGTGGGCCTAGGTGGACTTGAACCACCGACCTCACGCTTATCAGGCGTGCGCTCTAACCAGCTGAGCTATAGGCCCATCTCTTAACGACTTGCTTAGTATACCACATCTATAGGAAGTGTCAAGAATATTTTACAAATTCCCAGAAAAAATATCCCCCAGCATCTTGTCACGGCATTAGAAACGCTGCCGCCTGCAACCCGATTGCCGACGACAGCGTGTTATTTTTTATTGCTGTATCGATTACTTATATTGGTCTATCAACGTTTGGAACGCTGCAAACGAACGCCGAATCATATCCGGGTCTACACAATAGGAAATGCGGACGTAGCCAGGACAGCCAAAGCTGTCAGCCGGGACAATGAGCAGATTCAGTTTCTTTGCTTTTTCTGAAAATGCATTAGCATCCGGTTCCGGTGATTTGACAAACAAGTAAAACGCACCGCTCGGATAGACACATTCATAGCCCATGTCTTTCAAGCCGTTGTACAGCAGTTTTCGATTGGCATCATACAAATTAACGTCCGATAACTGTCCCAAGCATTGAAGCACGACATCTTGGAATAAATGCGGCGCGCAGACAAATCCCATAGCCCGTCCGGCACCGCAGACAGCGGTGTATACATCATGCGCGTCAGCTGCGCAGTCCGGTACCAAGATATAGCCGATACGTTCTCCTGGGAGAGATAACGATTTACTGTACGAATAGCAAATGATTGTATTGGCGTAGAATTTCGGCACATATAAAATAGGCAGGCCATCATAAATAATTTCACGATACGGTTCATCGGAAATCAAATAAATAGGATGACCGATTTCTTCTGATTTTTTAGTAAGCAGAGCAGACAATTTCGTATATGTATCGGCAGAATATACGGTCCCTGCCGGATTATTCGGGGAATTGATAATGACAGCCCGCGTGTTGGCCGTAATCGCTTGTTCCATCGCTTCCATGGAAATCTGGAAATGCTGCGTATCCGGCGGCAAGATAACTTCACGGGCTCCGGCATTATGAATAAATACGGTATATTCCGGGAAAAACGGCGCAACCAAAATGACTTCATCCTGCGGCGTTTCAACTAATGCTTTTAAGGTAATCGTCAGCGAAGCTGCTGCGCCGCACGTCATATAAAAATTGTCGGCTTTGACACCAGCGTCATATGTTTTATTCATATAATCAGCCAAACCCTGCCGTACAGCCGCATCACCGGCAGCTGCTGTATAACCGTGAACAGCGACGGATTCTCTGGTTTCCAAAATGGTTTCAATCGTGTCTTTGACGCAAGACGGTGCCGGTACCGTAGGATTACCGATACTAAAATCAAAAACATTTTCTGCTCCTACGATGCGTGCCTGCGCTTGCCCGTACGCAAATAAATCGCGAATAACCGAAGCTTGCGAGCCCAATGCATACATTTCTTTTGATGCCATACCTCATCAACTCCTTTTAATATATATTCCATATTATATCACAACTCGTATAAAATTACGGCATGATTCGTTTTATTTCCATAATTTATATTTTACTTTTCCAAAATGGCATAAATATTTTTTTATTTATATATTGACAGGTGTTCTTTTTGTTCCTAGAATGATGAGTGTTCTCATAGAAGGAGAGGTATTCCTGCAAAGAAAGGAACCAACTATGAGAGAAACAGGAGAAATTATTTTTGATCTTATTTATTTATGCGGTGTGATTGTTCTGGGTGTGATGATGATTTACCGGTCCCCTAAAGGGCCATACCGTCTTTTCGGCATCATGGCCGTCGTACTAGGGCTGGGTGATGCCTTTCATTTAGTACCGCGTATGTACGCCTTAGCAACGACAGGCAGTTTGGCCGGTTTTGTCATGCCGTTGGGAATTGGCAAATGGATTACGTCTATTACGATGACTGTATTTTATGTTATCTTATATGAAATATGGCGCAAACGCTATGCTGTCACAGGACAGACATGGTGGACCTATCTAGTCTATCTGCTGGCAGCCTGCCGCATCATCCTCTGTTTTTTCCCACAAAATCAGTGGCTTGCAGCAGCACCGGATATATCTTGGGGAATCTACCGCAATATTCCTTTTGCGCTTCTCGGACTGATAGACATCATTTTATTTTTCCGTTCTGCATGGCATCAAGACCGCCCATTCCGCTGGCTTTGGCTGACTATCGTCATCAGCTTTGCCATGTATATTCCCGTCGTGCTTTGGTCTCACAGTATCCCCAATATCGGTTTGCTGATGATTCCTAAAACATGCGCCTACGTTTGGACTATCCTTATTGGATACCAGGCAATGAAAAAAGAACTGCATGCATAATACTATCATCAATAGGGCTGTCGCATAAAGCGATATGCCCTTTAGTATGCCGTTTTTAGTCTCGAGTTTGCAGTACTGCCTGCTGGCAGACAAACAAAATTTGAAGATTACCATCTCCTGTATCATACTATGA
>CAVKOP010000243.1:0-2537 GCA_963657835.1 Lachnospiraceae bacterium
TTTTCACCTTGTGGGCCTTGGGCACCTGTGTCTCCTTTATCTCCTTTTTCACCTTTGAAGTCAGGATCGTTCTTCAAAGCCTCTTTATCCAGCGTGACAAGAACACGCTTATCGCCATCGCTAACAACTTCCTGAGCTTTCAGGCCATCACCAAAATCAAAATTGAGATTACTGATAGTTAACTTTTTACCTGACGTATACGTATTGTTGTTTATTTTACCACCACTGTAGATGCTGAAAGGTACAGTAAAATTATATTGCTGTCCATTAATTTTAAGGCCCGTAGCTGCATCTGTAGTACCAACTGCTTCTACTTTTGAACCTGCATTCACACTAAATACTTTACTAAAGTTTTTATCTGATGTATTTTGTTGTAATATGTCAATTGTTACATCGTTACCGCCAGTACCACCAGAGCTTGTGATTTTTAAAGCCCCATCTACAGAATAGCTGTCTTCATAATTTCTAGTTTCAGCATTATATTTACCGCGTCGCATAAGACTAATGGTGCCACCATCTCCCTTATCAGCTTTTGTAGCGTCGATATGGTCAATCGTATCCCCCATTACATTTTTTACGTCTGTATCTACAGTATGAAACATACTGTTAAGTTGTCCCACAGTCATATCTGTTATTTTACTATCAGGGTCTACTGTTTCGGCTGCCCAGTAACTATATAACGTATCATTATTTTTTGTAGTCATTAAGACTTCATTATTTTCGCCAAAGACTTTTCCTGTATACAATTTTCCACTGCTTGTTACAAATACACCTGTGATGGAGGATCCATTTTTTCCATTAGAAACAGAATATAAATTATCAATCGAAACTACGCTTCCATTGTATTCATATGTACCATTTTCTTCAGGTTGAAGTGATTCAAAATGTGCACCAGTCTTCCCAGTTCCATGAGCATCTACCCATTCTCCATTATCTTGAATATAATATTTATAGTTACTATTTATAGGGACCTCAGTCCCGCCACCATTGCTTGCTCCTACATAGGTGCCCGCTGAAACATCTTTCAAAGTATTTCCTGTTTTGGTTGCAATTGTATTCTGCTTGGCATCCATTGCATCTTTTATTATAATCTGACTAGACTTCAATAACCCTTTATCATCGGCCGTAGCAGCATCTCGATATACTCGCAATACATTGGAGGTAGCAGCTTCACCGTGGCGCTTGTCCTGATCCATTTTTACAGAATATCCTTCACGTACATAATAATATTCTGTCTGTTCCTTATTATTACTGTCTTTATATAATACCTTAGTCAAGTTATATGTATGCGCTACATTATTTTCATCGGAAAACGTTGTTGTTGGGCTATCTGATGAGTTAGCCTTAATCGCAACATAATGGCTATTGATTGCTTTCCCGGCATTTGCTGCAAACACCTCACTGTTTCCTGCATACATCACACCACAGGCAGCAAACACAGCCAGCAGTGTTTTTAGGCTTTTGCTTCCTATGGTACTTGTTTTGCCTGCTGAATGACTGCTGACAAATTCCGAACCGACGACATAGCAATTTCTGGCTTTATTCCACACAACTTTGTATATTTTATTCATATAGATATCCTCCTTCTTTTATGCATACTTTTTCAAGTATTATTTCTGTTCATACGAAACTTTCCGCCGTTTGTTAAACCAGCGTTTTCGGCAGTCATCACAGCAAAATGCCCGGCGCCGGTCTTTGGGGGTCGTAACGATGACGACTTTCCCGCATTCCCGGCAGGTAAATTCTCGATGCACTACTACCGAAGATACTTTTTTGGAATGTTTCCAATATAATTTTTCACAATGCTGTGAACAGAATTTAGTACGGCAGTCTCTACCATCTGTTACCCGCACTCGCTTACCGCACCGCAGACACGTAAATTCCCGTATAACGGGAGCATAAAGAGGCCCTTCGACACGATTGTCATTAATGCCGTGGTGATTGGCATACCTCCTGCAGGTATATCCGCAGTATCGCTGAGTACTACGAGTTGGCGTAAATTCTTTGCCGCAAACAGCACATTTCATACGGATACGGTCATGCACCTGCCATTCCAAGGAGCAGGCACAATAGGATGCAACAGAGGATGATGGACAATAAAAGAAGTCAGACATGCCAAAAAGGACAGTATATGCCTACACTGTCCTGCTGTATATCTATATGAAACAAAACGCACCCGTTCCTGCGTCTGTTTTTTTATATGTATATATTTATAACTCCAAGAATACCCCCCCCCCCGTATATTGTTTAGCCATCACATCTCTGTAGACGTGCATCATGGTTGTAAAATAAGAAATCGTAGGTTGGACAGGATACATGGTTTTCACCTCCTTACGTTTTATGATGGTTTTACTATAGCATAATATGGAATGAACGGCAAGATATATAGAATAAAGTGTTGACAATATATACTAAAGTATATAAATAAAAAAATAAAGCTTTTACAACTACAAAAAAAAGACACATACATTTCTGTATGTGTCTCACTTCAATCAGCGGCTTCCTATCCTCCCAGGGGGCCTCCCCCCAAGTACTTT
>CAVKOP010000244.1:0-2533 GCA_963657835.1 Lachnospiraceae bacterium
GGCCCTATGTATCTTATACACGGCAGTGATTTTATCCTGAATTTTTTGGGTGTGCATAACGTGCTGCGAGCCACTCAATCGGAACATCCTAAATTCGATGTCTGGTACTATTATATTTGTATTTTCTGTATTGGTTTCTTTCCTTGGGTGCTGACGCTGCCGGCAGCAGCTAAACGGTATCACGGCTGGACGTGGCTGAAAGGGCTTTTACAAGAGATGCGTACGACGCACCGACTGCCGCAGTGGGATATGCGGCAGCAGTTTTTGGTTACGTGGGCCATTGTTGTGTTCGTTTTTTATCAATGCGTAGCAACAAAATATTTAACGTATACCTTTCCGTATATGATACCGATTGCCATTGGCTTTGCAGCCTATTTGAAGCATTACGATACATGGGTGCGTATGATTAGCTTACTAAGTGTGGCTGCCTATCTGATTTTGACCGTTTGGGTTGCTGCTCCCATCTGCCGAGATATGTCTGCCTATGATGCCGGCCAAGCCGTACGCAACATTGCCCGCGAAGATACATGCGTCGTTACCTATGGCGGACAATATCCGGTATCGCTGACCTATTATTCCGGCTATGAAGCGAAGCGGTTAGTAGCACCAGGCTCTTCAGCGCGTTTGAAGCCAGATGGTATCAGTTGGAATGCGACTAATATGATGCCGTTTATGGAAACAGATAAGATTCCTAATGACAAAAATGTCATTGCCGTTGTCTATAAAGATGAAAAAGATCCGTTTGAAGCTGCTGTTTTCGGCCACTGGACGTATTATCGCTGTGCCGGCAAGTGGATGATTTATACCAGACCTCGTTCTTTATAAAATGCTGTAAACAGTATGAATTGTATTGGTCTTGAAATCGAGCTGTCACAAATTTGTAACATAGACCGGGTATACTAAGAGTATCAATTGACGAGGAGTGATACTTATGATGAAGCGTATACAGAAAGTGACTAAAATGACTTTGGTTATGACCATGATGTTGACCATGCTGAGCGGTGCCACCGTAGCCGTACAGGCAGCAGACCGCAGACCGCCCCGTCCGCCGCAGTGGGAACAGCGGGATAATCCTCGTCATGACCGACCTGATTATCGAGAAAACAACCATAGAAAGAGCAAAGCCCAAGAAGAAGTGGACAGTGCCAATAAACGCGCCAACTGGGCCATAGGCATTGCCGCTGTTGCGGCAGTCATTGCCCTTAGCAAATAATACAGTCTTCCGTAAGGGAAGAAAAACTAAACTCCCTTTTTAATCTCATACAAAATAAATTGCCCGTACAGCAGTAAATTGCTGTGCGGGCAATTTATTTTTTTTTGTGTGTGGGTTTAGAGAATATATGTGAAAAATGTGAATTCACAATAGCTTATATGGGATAGAAGAGTCCATATATTCTTTCTAGTATTCAATTCATGCCTTTGTATAATAAAAAAAACAAAATTTATGATGTAAAAAAGGTAAAGAACAGATAGTAGGCCAGTAGATTAGCAGGCAGAAAGTATTGTAAAGCATAGAAAGGAGTCATTTATGGCTACACAAAAGAAACAATTTACAGATTATTTTACAGATTTTGCGCAGAAATGGGTACCTGATTCATATGTTATTGCATTAGTTTTAACAATTATTGCATTTCTATTAGCACTTGTTTTTACACCGGCTGGTCCTTTTGAAACTGTCATCTCATGGGGAAAAGGATTCTGGACACTGCTGGCATTTTCCATGCAAATGTCTTTAATTGTGATTACCGGCTATGCCCTAGCGACAACGCCTATTTGTACACGATTAATTTCATCTATTTGCAGAAGGCCCAATTCACCTACAGCAGTGTATATATATGCCGTGCTTCTGTCGGCAATAGGATTTTATCTTAATTGGGGATTCGGGCTTGTATTTGCTGCGCTGATTAGTAAAAACTTAGCTGTGCAGGCAGAACAAAAAAATATTACTATTGATTATCGCTACTTATGCGGTGCATCTTGGACTACATTCTATATTTGGCATATGGGCCTTTCGGGTTCTGCACCGCTTCTTGTTGCAACAGCCGATCACTTTATGGTTAAAGAAATCGGAGTTATTCCTATTTCTCAGACTATTTTTCATCCGTATAATTTAATTCTTACCGCTGTTTCTGTTTTGGCTATTTTGGTTTTATTTGGCATGGTCCTGCAACCTAAAGATAAATCTAAAATGTTGTCTATTTCACAGTGGAATGCAGAGTTGGCGCGTATTGCCGTACCAACAACAGAAAAAAAGAAAGAAATTAAGACTCCTAGTGATTGGGTTACCTATACACCTTGGTGCTCTTATTTAATAGGAATCATGTTTTTGGCGTATCTGGGTTATCATTTTTGTGTTTTGGGCAAATCGTTAGATATTAATGTGTTAAATTTTTTATTCTTGACGTTAATCATTTGGTTGTATGGTTCACCGGCAGCATTGCTGAAAGCCGTTAAAGCATCTACACCGGCAGCGTGGGGCGTTATTATTCAATTTCCATTTTATGCAGGTATCTACGGCATCATGAAGTATACC
>CAVKOP010000245.1:0-2528 GCA_963657835.1 Lachnospiraceae bacterium
ATGGTCAGGGTGTCCCGCAGTCCTATGAGAAAGCGGTGGAATGGTATAAAAAAGCAGCTGAGCAGGGAGATGAAGATGCAGAAAACGCTTTAGCCGCATTATAATATCAATTACGAATTAATAAAAAGTGTTTTACAGATACTTAGGAGAAAATGAAATGAATGAGAATGTTATATGTGCATTACTTGGAGCGATTATTGGTGGAATTGGCAGTGTTGCAGGAGGTATTTGGGGTGCAAAAAAAAATTATGCATTAATAAAAAAAGACCGCTTGGAGCTTTTAAAATTAGAGGAAAAATGTAATAGAAAAATGTTGTATACCTATATTCATTGGGCTCTTTATTTTTTAGAAAAAGCAGCTTCTACATATGATCAGTCATTTACTGACAATTCTAGAGTGCAGCATCCAAGTGAATATATGAATTTAGCGGTACTGGATTCTAGATGGAATTCTTATCTTGAAAATGCTGGCTTAACTAGCGATGCGATAATGCATATAAAAAAGTGGTTTGTGGATGTAGAAAACATATCTCTCTTATCAAATGGGAAAAAAGATGATTACATAAACTTGGCTAACAATAAAAATATTCATAATATACAAGAAAAATTAAGGGATTCAATAGAAAATAATTAAACTTAAATGATTTTGGGATGGAAGGAATGCAGAGTATTGATTGGTGAAATAAATTGTTTTGGACGCTCTTGAGCTAAGTGTAGAAGTGAGGTGGAATGGATGAACATCAAACGGATTGATGAAGACTTTAGTATTTGCAAAGTAGCAGATTATACGGGTGTTAATCTGGAGGCAGCGTATTGCTTTCTAGGGAAGACGGATGCAGAGCATTCACTGGTCTGTGCGACACGGGATGTCCCTCAGCAGACACTGGCACGGGATGACGGCTGGCGTGCTTTTCGGCTGGAAGGGGTGCTGGATTTTTCGCTGATTGGGATTTTGGCAGGCATTACGACACTGCTGGCAGAGGCTGGTATTGGTATTTTTGCTGTGTCTACGTTTAACACGGACTATATTTTGGTTAAGAAAGATGATATAGACCATGCCCTGCAAGTATTGGCAAAGGCTGGATATACGATACAGCCGTAAAATAACGGAGCTGTCACACGTATTAAACAAAAAAACGTTTAGGGAAAGAACAGGGTGCATGATGCAAAACGCATGATGTTACAACCCCGTTTCCTGATGGGGCGTATGAGTTGCATTATGATACAATATGTACTATAATGGACATAAAGAGAATATAAAGCTAGGGGCGCTGTATGGCTGAGATAGTGTTTGGATTGGCACTGGTCCCTTTTTTACCTGATTCGGATAATGCCGACGTAGGGAAGCTGACAGTGCATAAAGCTTGCCTGCATAGGTGAGCTTTTTTTTATGTTCTTTTTGATGCTATTGGTTTTTTATGGTTAGGAGGATTTTACTCATGGATTACACTACACAGATGGATGCTGCCCGTAAAGGGATTGTTACGCCGCAGATGAAGATTGTCGCAGAAAAAGAAAAAATGCCGATGGAAAAATTGATGCAGCTTATTGCCGAAGGCAAAGTAGCTATTCCTGCCAACAAACTGCACACCAGTTTGTCTCCGGAAGCTGTCGGTCAGGACTGCCGCACTAAAATTAACGTCAATCTCGGCGTTTCTCCGGAACACAACAACCACGAAGAAGAATTGGAAAAAGTACAGAATGCTATCAACATGAAAGCTGAAGCTATCATGGACTTGAGCAACTTTGGCAAAACACGGGAATTCCGCCGCAAACTTGTCGGAATGTCTACGGCCATGATTGGTACGGTTCCGATGTATGATGCTGTCGGCATGCTGGACAAAGACTTGAAAGATATTACTGCTGATGAATTTTTCTCTGTCGTCGAACAGCACGCTGAAGACGGCGTAGATTTCATGACAATTCACTGCGGCATGAACCGTAAAACGGCAGAACGCATCAAACGCAACCCGCGTCTGACCAACGTCGTATCCCGCGGCGGGTCCTTGTTGTTTGCTTGGATGGAAATGAACAACCAGGAAAATCCGTTTTATGAACAGTATGACCGTTTGCTGGACATCTGTGAAAAATATGACGTTACACTGAGCCTTGGCGATGCTTGCCGTCCTGGCTGTACGCATGACTCGACAGACGCAGCTCAGATTGAAGAACTGATTACGCTCGGCGAATTGACGAAACGGGCTTGGGAACACAATGTACAGGTCATGATTGAAGGTCCGGGCCATATGGTTCTTACAGAAATCGCTGCCAACATGAAGATTGAAAAACGTCTCTGCCATGGCGCGCCGTTCTATGTTTTAGGGCCATTGGTTACGGATATTGCACCGGGCTATGACCATATTACCAGTGCTATTGGCGGGGCTATTGCCGGCTCCTGCGGCGCAGATTTCCTCTGCTATGTCACCCCGGCAGAACATCTCCGTCTCCCTGATGTTGACGATGTCAAAGAAGGGATTATTGCTGCCCGCATTGCTGCTCATGCCGCTGACTTGGCCAAAGGCATCCCG
>CAVKOP010000246.1:0-2522 GCA_963657835.1 Lachnospiraceae bacterium
GACACAAGAAGGGGCAGCGTCTGTAGAACGAAAATTTGACCACAAAGGAACTCCGTATTTTGCCCATCCTGATATATTTCATATGAAATCCAACCGTACACGGACGATACTGACGGGATTTCATACGATACAGCAGTCCAGTGAATGGTCCTGCGGTCCGGCCGCCGCATTGATGGCACTGCAGTGGTACGGCAAGGCCGGAACCTATACTGAAGAAAAACTGGCGAAATTTCGCCATTCCCTGCAAGATGTACATGTCGAAGGATTTCCTGATGGCTACCCAGGTACGACACTGAATCAAATGGAAGATATCTTCAACGGCGTAGGCGGCTTTACCTATGAAGATACCAATACGTATAAAAAGGAAAATAAAACGCTTACGCCGCAGCGTATTCAAGAAGAGCTCAAGCAGGGCCATCCTATTTTAGTCGCTTGGATTGATTGGGGCGGCCATTGGCAGGTTATTATTGGATACGATACGATGGGAACAGAAAATACATTGGATGATGTGCTAATCGTTGCGGATTCGTACGACGTGACAGACCACAACCAGGATGGCTATGGCATCTATCCGGCAGCCCGTTTCTTTTCCGTGTTTAATATGTACGGCCAATTTCCCGAACGGGAAGGGGGAAATCAACAATTGTTCCTCATTCCCAAACCGATTCCTTAAAAATTTGTATGCACGATGTAGAATGTCTGCGAATCCGTTAGCAGGATAAAAGATAGACTGATGAATAGTGTCAGGCGTGCACTCAATACGTTTCCTAAAATCCCTGTTTGCAGTGAATATATGCTGTTGGCAGGGATTTTTTGACAAGTTATGAACACACTCTGTACTATATATGCATTCTGTAGTACAATATGATATATAGCTATATGTAATATGCGATTATAGCAGAATCGAATTGCATACAAAAACACAAAAAGAGAAAGAAGGTCCTACCATGTCAAGGTTTATGAGCAATTTGAAACGACGTGTATCGAAAAGTCCCAAAAAAGTGGTATTGCCGGAATCGCATAGTCGGCGCGTGCTGCAGGCAGTAGAACAAATTCAGACGGAAATGTTTGCCCGGCCTATTTTAATCGGCAAGCCGCAGCGGTTGGTTGAAATCGCAGCAGAATATCAAATTGACTTGGACGGTGTAGAAATCATTGATCCGGAAACGTACCCCATGCTGGATACGTTCAGCCAATATTATGTAGAACATGCTAAAGAAGAGATTTCCGTTGCCGATGCCAGAGAAATATTGAAAAAAAATACGATTCGCTTTGCCGCTTGTTTGGTAGCGTTTGATGTGGTAGACGGCATGGTAGCCGGGATTACAGACCCTTCAGCGGAAGTCCTGCATGCGTCTCTGCAGTTGATTGGCGTACACCCCGGCGTCACGACGGTCTGCAGTTCTTTGATTTTAATTACAGAAAAGCCGCAGTTTGGGGACGACGGCATCTTTGTCATCGGGGACCCGGACGTTATTATCGAACCGACAGCTCAGCAGCTGGCGGATATTGCTGTAGCGTGTGTAGACAGAGCAAGACGGACCGTGCAGACACTGGATCCTAAAGTTGCGCTGTTGTCGTATTCGACGCTGGGAAGCGGCGAAGGGGAAGAAGTAGACCGTGTACGGGAAGCGGTTCAGTTGCTGCGTGACCGCAACGTCGATTTTATCTTTGACGGCGAACTGCAGCTGGATACGGCGTTAGTGCCGCGTATTGCCCACAACAAAGCACCGGAATCCCCAGTAGCCGGCCAGGCCAATGTTCTTATTTTCCCTAACTTGTCTGCCAGCAATATCAGCTATAAAATGCTGCAGCAGTTATATGGCGCTACGGCTGTCGGCCCGATGCTGCAGGGTCTGAAAAAACCAGTTATGGACTTGCCCCGCGGCTGTACACCGGAAGACATCGTCGATATTGTCGCTGTTTGCTGCAGTGATGCTATTTATATGGATGAAGAACGCAAACGGGATATTGAATTTACGAGCCGTTTTGAAAAGTTAGACCGCCGCGTTGCTGTTGAAAGTAAAAATGTATCCATCCGTTTTGATGCAGAAAAATGTAAAAACTGTACCTTATGCCGCCGCCGCTGCTCGGATGTCATGTCCATGACCGGCTATTATTCTTTGGAAAGTACAGGCGACGTGCCTATCTGCGTTCATTGCGGCCAATGTGCGCTGACTTGTATGTTCGGCGCTACCGTCGGGGTGTCGCAGAAAGATAAAATTAAAGAAGCCATCAACGACCCGCAGAAAACAGTCATTTTCCAGACCGCACCGGCAGTACGCGTCGCACTGGGTGAAGAATTTGGCATGCCGTACGGCTCTATCGTTCAAGGCAAAATGATTGCAGCACTGCGGGCACTGGGCGGCAAGTATGTGTTTGATACCAATTTTGGAGCTGATTTGACGATTATGGAAGAAGCATCGGAACTGTTGTACCGGCTGAAACATAAACGGGAATTATTGCCGCAGTTTACGAGCTGCTGCCCGTCGTGGGTCGAATTTACGGAAATCTTTTTCCCG
>CAVKOP010000247.1:0-2474 GCA_963657835.1 Lachnospiraceae bacterium
ATCATATTCTGTATATCGTCTAATCGCTCATCCAGATCCTTATCCCCCATCTTCTGATTTTCAAATTCAACAATATCTTTTTTTAGAATAACTTTTGTTTTATCATAATACGCATCAGATTTTAATTTTTTATAGGCTTTTTGACATAACTCCGGATCATCAAAAACCGAATTTTGATTCTGTCTTTTCATGATTACCCCCTAAAAAAGTTAAACTTTATCATATAATGTAGTAGTCAAGCAAAATTGTAACACGTAGTGATAAACGTTACGCCGCCATTCGAGCGGCATATGGAGTTAAACCACCATTATAGGAATGCAGCCGTTTTCGGTTATGTTTACCATAAATAAATTGGTAAATGCCGGCATTCAATGATTCAACATCCTTGAAGTGTCGTAATATAAATTGATATTGAGCTATTCGATTTCCTTGGCAAAGAATACTGCCGCTTTTTTTAGGAAGTCATTCTCCTTGTGCAGTTCTGCATTTTGTTTGCGCAGCCGTGTCAATTCATCCATGGCAATGGTTGAATTGGTATCGCATTCTTTGCGGGTCTTTTTTAGCCAATATCTAAGAGTACCTTTGCCGAGGTGGTATTCCTCTGTAAGGCTTTGTATCGTCCGGCCTTCTTCCGGATAAAGGCGAATGATTTCTTGTTTGAGCTCAGGCTCATAGTATTTTGTCATTGTAACATCCTCCGATAGATTGATTGTACCAAACTATCACTAACTGTTACAACTTTATTATATCAGGACAGAAGGAATCGATACGGCAGCCCGTCTCATTTGATCTGATAACGCGTATCGTTCCTCAGCAGGAAGTAATTTTACCAACGCATACACGTTTTCCCCTAACTCCATCGCTTTCTGCCACACAATCAAATCTTGATACGATTTTACTGTCATAGACTCTCCTTCACGTAAGCGGACAGCGCAGCGTCTCCGCCAAACTAACTACTAACTCACTACACACTATCTTCCCGCGTACATCTTCTGATAATATTGCTGGTATTCCCCGCTGATAATCGGCTGCCACCAATCTTCATGCTGCAGATACCATTGAATCGTCTTTTGAATCCCATCAGCAAACTTCGTTTCTGGGAGCCATCCCAATTCTGTATGAATTTTGGTCGGATCGATAGCATAGCGACGATCGTGCCCTTTTCTGTCCGTGACATACTGGATTAAGCTTTCCGGCTTATGCAGAGCCTTACAAATGAGCTTGACAATATCGATATTTTTCATTTCATTATGGCCGCCGACATTATATACCTCGCCGACAGTTCCCTTATGGATAATCAAATCAATAGCCCGGCAATGATCTTCCACATACAGCCAATCCCGCACATTGAGACCGTCTCCATAGACCGGCAGCGGCTGGTCGTGCAGGGCATTAATAATCATCAAGGGAATCAGTTTTTCCGGAAAATGATAAGGCCCGTAGTTGTTAGAACAACGGCTAATCGTCACGGGCAGCCCATAGGTCCGATGATACGCCAAAACCAGTAAATCAGCTGAAGCCTTCGAACTGCTGTATGGACTGGATGTATGAATCGGCGTCGTTTCTGTAAAAAATAAATCCGGCCGATCCAACGGCAAATCGCCATATACTTCATCCGTCGATACTTGATGATACCGCTGAATGCCATATTGGCGGCACGCATCCATCAGTACGGCAGTCCCCATAATATTTGTTTCTAAGAAAATGCTCGGATTTTCAATCGACCGATCTACATGCGATTCAGCCGCAAAATTGACCACTATGTCCGGCTTTTCTTCCTCAAACAGCTGATATACGGCCTTTCTGTCACAAATATCTGCCTTTACAAAGCGAAAATTCGGCTTGTCCATAACCGGTGCCAATGTAGACAGATTCCCGGCATACGTCAGCTTGTCCAAACAAATAATCCGATCTTCCGGATGAAATCGTAACATATGAAACACAAAATTGGAACCAATAAACCCGGCCCCGCCGGCGATGAGGATGTTCATGATGAAATTTTCTCCTAGTTATTCACCCAACCTTGTTTCTAATAGCAGTATTTAGAATTTTTACCCTTTGATATGTTTCACGACATTGCTCATGATAAGTAATGTAATACCTTTAGCATCTTGCCACATCATCATCGTAGTATGCCTTCCGTCCCACGTGTACAGACCTTTATACCGTTTCGGCAAACCATACCGCTGTGAAATATGGTTGACTCGTTTGTCAAAACCACCTTCCATGAATACGGTAATACTCACAAGCCGACCTTCATAAAAACATGCTTTTGCCAAAACAGGTCCGCGCAAATACATTTCACCATGCGCATCTGGAATCAGTACCCAATATTTTGCTAATCCAGCTTGGTAACCAATAAACCGGGTTTGATACTCTTGACAAACATAGTTCAACGGTTCACCCCAACGCAAATCACAAAGGTACTGTCAAACATTTTTCGCAAATACATAAATCCCGATGTAAATAAAACT
>CAVKOP010000248.1:0-1453 GCA_963657835.1 Lachnospiraceae bacterium
TTGTGTCAAATCTGCCATGGTGGATTGTTTCGTTACGATAGATTGCAATAAGGAATTAAAAAAGTCTGTACTACGGGTGAGGATATGTTGTATACTAGTCATAAGAAGGACTCCTTTGTAATGGATTGTGCTGATTTCATTATACCAAAGAAGTTCCTTCTTTTTTTATATGTTCCTCTTTTTAGCCTAATAAAGTTTTCCCACAATTATTTTACACTAACTTTTTCTTTCCCGTCCCCTTGATGACTAGCTACTTTTCATCGTTTATGCTAGTATAAATAGTATATTACTTTACAAAAGGGAGGCATATGCTTATGCTGACAATCGCTCTTGCCCAATTAGAAATACATGCCGGCGACCCCCGTTATAATACGGCGACTATGAAAAAGCAAATCGCGCAGGCCAAAAAAGCTGGCTGCGACCTGATTATTTTCCCAGAACTATCCATTCCGGGATATTTTATTGGTGATGTCTGGGATCAGCCTGACTTTATCAACGACTGTGTCCGTTTTGGCAAAAAAATCCAGGCTGCTTCTGACGGCATTACTATCATCTACGGCAACGTTGCCAAAGAAGAAGGACGCGTCAATCTCGACGGCCGGCTGCGCAAATACAATGCCATGTTTATTGCGCAAAATGGTCAGCTCATCGCGCCGCAGCATTCTCCATATCCATTTTATATCAAAACACTGCTGCCCAACTACCGTGAATTCAGCGACATCCGATATTTTACCTCACTCATGGAAGTAGCCCAGGAACGCCACACCTTTCCAGAAGAGCTGCTCTCGCCGGTTGCCCTGACATTTGCCAACAACCGCACGCTGCGCATCGGGCCTTTGATTTGTGAAGACAGCTGGGATGATAATTATCCCTTCAAGCCCATGTCCTACCTCAGCCAGCATTACGATATCGACCTTTTCGTCAACATTTCCAACTCGCCGTTTACGCAGGGCAAAACCCAGCGCCGCCACCGCCTGTTTGGTCAAGCGATTGATGCTGTTCACCGTCCGGCTGTCTATGTCAACTGCGCAGGCATCCAAAACAACGGCAAAAATATTTATACCTTTGACGGCTCCAGCGGCGCCTACGACAGCAGCGGAACCCTGCATTATGAATGCCGGCCTTTTACAGAAGAATTAGCCATCATCCAATACGATGAAACGACACATGCCTTTACGTCACCGGTACACGTTTCCCCGGACCGCACGGCAACGGAAGAAATATACAACAGTCTGCATTACGGCCTGCAGTCTTTCATGGGCTCTTTAGGTCTGAAAAAAGTAGTAATCGGCGTATCCGGCGGCATCGACTCAGCCGTCAATGCGGCGCTGTATGCGACGGTACTGCCGCCGGAAAACATCCTTCTCGTCAACATGCCCAGCTGCTATAATTCCAAAACGACCAAAGGCCTTGCCAAAGATTTGGCAGATAATCTTGGCTGTCTGTATACAGT
>CAVKOP010000248.1:1463-2467 GCA_963657835.1 Lachnospiraceae bacterium
GTATACAGTCATCCCCGTGCAGGACAGTCTGGAACTGACGCGCAGCCAGTTCAGCCAGGCCATGCTGTATCAAAAAGGCAAGCCGATGGGCCATCTGCAGCTGACCAGCTTTATTGAAGAAAACATCCAGGCCCGCGACCGTTCCAGCCGTATTTTGGCCGCAGCCGCAGCTGCATTTGGCGGTGTATTTACCTGCAACGCCAACAAAGCGGAATCTTCCGTAGGCTATGCGACGCTCTACGGCGACAGTGCCGGCTTCCTCGCTGCTACAGCAGACCTTTGGAAACATCAAGTATATGACCTGGCCCGCTATCTCAATGAATCTGTATTCAAGCGGGAAGTCATTCCTCAAGGCAGCATCGACATTGTCCCCAGCGCTGAACTTTCTGCCAATCAGGATATCGACAAAGGCCAAGGCGACCCCATTATTTACCCGTATCATGACTACCTGTTCGCCGCTTTCATCGAACGCTGGCAGCGAGCCACACCTGAATCCATTCTGCAGTGGTATGCCGACGGCACACTGGAAAAAGAAATCGGCTGTACGGTTACCGTAAAAGACATTTTCCCCACTGCCGAATCGTTTATTGCCGATTTAGAAAAATGGTGGCGCCTCATTGCAGGCTTCGCCGTTGCCAAACGAATCCAAAGCCCGCCGCTTCTCTCCGTAAGCCGCCGCTCCTTTGGAAATGATCTCCGCGAATCCCAGCTTACACCGTATTATACAACACGGTATCAAGAATTAAAGAACACACTGCTGCAAAAAAAATAATGGCACGTATATCAAAACGCTAAAATCAACTATTTATAATCCTATACTCCCAAGGAAAGAAACAAATACCTACGCTCTGCCTTGGGAGTTTTTTAGCGTCTATATATGGGATGGAAATTTTAATCTAATTTTAATCTTTAGACCCCATTTTTTAATCTTATTTTAATCTTTCTGTTATATACTATATCTATCAATCAACAAAGAGGTGGATATGTTATGAAAAACACTCATT
>CAVKOP010000249.1:0-2465 GCA_963657835.1 Lachnospiraceae bacterium
CAATAAATCGTTGGACCATAAACCAGATATCATCATTGATGACGGCGGTGACCAAGTACATCTCCTGCATACAACACGCCAGGATGCTATGGAAAACCTGTTGGGTGGTACTGAAGAAACGACAACAGGCGTCAATCGGCTTCATGGATTGGATAAAGCCGGCACCTTGAAATTCCCAATGATTGCAGCCAACGATTCCTACTGCAAATATCTCTTTGATAACCGCTACGGCACAGGGCAGTCCACATGGGACGGCATTATGCGTACAACCAACTTGACCGTTGTCGGCAAAAAAGTAGTCGTTGCAGGCTATGGCTGGTGCGGCAAAGGCTGCGCAATGCGTGCTAAAGGCTTAGGTGCTCACGTCATCGTTACGGAAGTAGACCCGATTAAAGCTATTGAAGCTGTATTTGATGGTTTTGAAGTTATGCCGATGGAAGAAGCTGCTAAAGTCGGCGATATCTTTGTTACTTTGACAGGGGATAAAGATGTTATTCGCGGCGAACACATGAAAAACATGAAAGACGGCGCTGTGATGGCCAATGCCGGTCATTTTGACGTCGAAATCAACAAACAAGAACTGGAAGCATTAGCAGTTCGTCATTTTGAAGCCCGTCATAATATTGAAGGCTATGAACTCCCCAACGGTCATATCATCAACTTGTTGGCAGAAGGCCGTCTTGTAAACTTAGCGGCAGGGGATGGTCATCCAGCAGAAATCATGGACCTTTCCTTTGCAGTACAAGCATTGGCAGCTAAATATATCCTCGAACATCATGCAGAACTCGACAATCACGTCTATGTACTGCCGCATGATATCGATAACGAAATCGCTAAAATCAAATTAGCTTCTATGGGATATTCCATCGATTCTCTTTCTGAAGAACAACGCAAATACTTGAACTTGGACTAATAAGGAGCACAGCGCAATGAAAAAACTCATTCAACATGTTGCCCTGTACCAGGACCATCGTATCAAAGAAAATCAAAACATTGCCATTGACGGTGATAAAATCATCGGGTTTCCGAATGCGCCTATTCGTGAACTCTATGATGAAATCATTGACGGCAAAAATATGTTGGCACTGCCAGGTTTTGTCAATACACACAACCATATTGCTATGACTGTATTCCGCAGCTATGCTGATGATATGCAGCTCATGGACTGGCTGGAAAAGAAAATTTGGCCGGCTGAAGATAAACTCGACAGTGATGTCGTATATGCGCAGACAATGCTCGGCATTGCAGAAATGATTCGCTGCGGCACTACCAGCTTTGCGGATATGTACTTTTTTATGGATGACGTTGCCAAAGCCGTACAGGAATCAGGCATCCGTGCCTGCCTGTGCCGCGGCATGACAGGCATTACGCCGAATGCCCAGCAGGCTCTTCAAGAAAGTAAAGAATTTTATCAAACATGGAACAACCAGGCAGATGGCCGTATTACGGTCATGCTGGGGCCGCACGCACCGTACACATGCCCGCCGGACTATCTGCGCCAAGTTGTAGACCTTGCGCATGAATTAGGAGCAGAAATTCACATTCACTTAAGTGAAACCAAAGGGGAAGTAGAAAATATTCAAAAACAATACGGTAAATCACCGATTGCCCTAATGGATGAATTAGGCATTTTAGACTGCGGCTGCCTGGCAGCTCACTGCGTTTGGGTAGATGATGCAGATATGGATATTATGGCGAAAAAACATGTCCGTGTTGCCCATAATGCCGGCAGCAATTTAAAACTGGCCAGCGGTATTGCGCCGGTTCCCAAGATGCTGCAAAAGGGCATTGTCGTCGGTCTCGGTACCGATGGCGCATCCAGTAATAACAATCTGGACATTATGGAAGAAATGCATTTAGCCGCTTTGATTCACAAAGCCAATACGTTAGATCCCATCGTCATTCCAGCGGAAACAGCAGTCAATATGCTGACAGAAGGCGGCGCAAAATGCCTTAATTACAAAAACATCGGCAAGCTGGAAGCAGGATATAAGGCAGATATTACGTTAGTAGACAGAGAAGGCCTGCACTGGTATCCTAAAAACGATACGATGTCCTTATTAGCGTATTCTGCCAACAGTTTTGACGTAGATACCGTTTTAGTAGACGGCAACGTATTGTTGAGAAACAAAGAATTCACAACCTTGGATATCGAAAAAATCAAATCTGAAGCCGAACGAACAAAGAATAAACTATTTTCGTCGCTTTAATAGCAACATACAAGAGGAGATATGCGGTAATCGTGTATCTCTTCTTTTTATGCGTAAAGTACGAATAAACGTTCTCTGAAGAAAAAATCATCTCAGCAAATATATGTTCTCATACTAATTATATAACCGAAATATTGATTTCATAGTATGACACTATGCCAAGAGAGCAGGGGATAGGGGGAGAAAATACACCTCTTTACCCCCTACTCTTTTTCTTACTAATACAGCTGCATTATCGCTGTCTAGCATATATAC
>CAVKOP010000250.1:0-2460 GCA_963657835.1 Lachnospiraceae bacterium
AAAATTATCAAACACCGTGATCCTGAACAAGCAGAATTCCAACATGCTGTATATGAAGTACTCAACTCCATTGTTCCTATGCTGGAAAAGGAACCCAAATATAAAGAACATCATATTTTGGAACGCATTGTTGAACCGGAACGAGTTATTATGTTCCGTGTTCCTTGGGAAGATGATAACGGTGAAATCCATGTAAACCGCGGCTATCGTGTCCAAGCCAACAGCTCCATTGGGCCGTATAAAGGCGGATTACGTTTCCACCCCAGCGTCAATTTAAGTATTCTTAAATTTCTCGCTTTTGAACAGATTTTCAAAAACGCCTTGACAGGTCTGCCTATCGGCGGCGGCAAAGGCGGTTCTGATTTTGATCCTAAAGGAAAATCTGACCGGGAAGTAATGCGTTTCTGCCAGAGTTTCATGAATGAATTATACCGTCATATTGGACCAAACATCGACGTACCGGCCGGTGATATCGGTGTCGGTGCTCGTGAAATCGGTTTCCTCTACGGCCAGTATAAACGTATTCGTGACGCGTTTGATGCCGGGGTTCTCACTGGCAAGGGCATTGCATACGGCGGCAGTTTTGCCCGTACAGAAGCAACAGGCTACGGACTGCTCTACTTTGTTCAGGACATGCTGGAAAACAAGGGCATCTCTCTGAAGGGTAAAACGGTTATTGTTTCCGGCGCCGGTAATGTCGCTATTTATGCTATGAAGAAAGCTCAAGCCTTAGGTGCCAAAGTTGTTACTTGCTCTGATTCTAACGGATATGTATACGATCCCAATGGTATCGATGTCGCTGCGGTACAAACGATTAAAGAAGTTCATCGCGGGCGTATTAAAGAATACATCAACATGCATCCGGAAGCAGAATATCATGAAAACAGCCGTGATGTTTGGAAAGTACCGGCTTTCGTTGCTCTTCCGTGCGCTACGCAAAGTGAAATTGATTTGGAATCCGCTAAAATTCTTGTCAAAAACGGTGTGAAAGCCATTGGCGAAGGTGCTAATATGCCTTCTACATTAGAAGCAATGGCATATTTCCAAGCACATGGCGTTCTCTTTGCCCCGGCAAAGGCTGCTAATGCAGGCGGTGTCGCTGTATCGGCTTTAGAAATGGCACAGAACTCCGAACGTATGGCTTGGACATTTGAAGAAGTAGATGGTAAACTCCGCGATATTATGAAAAATATCTTCGTACAGTCCAAAGAAAATGCTGAAAAATACGGCGTTCCTGATAACTATGTTGCTGGTGCTAATATTACAGCTTTCAAAAAAGTAGCTGATGTTATGATCGATCTCGGTTTAGTATAAGCCATATATCATTCACTGTTTAAATACCAAAAACCCATTTAATTTCTTTTAAAGAAGTTAAATGGGTTTTTGTCTATATAATACTATATGGATGTAATGCACATCTTTTGCCGTAATGGTTATTCGTTATTCTAGTTGGGCAAGAGTCATGATTTTTTCTTTCAGTTGTTCTAGTAACTGGGCACGAACGCCAAAGATACGAATGGCATAATCGCCGTCAGACAGTACGGTAATGCCGCCTTCTACCAAAGGTGCTTTTCCCTGTCTTCCTTGTTCTTCTGCATCCTGCAGTATCTCGTAGACCTGTTTGGCAAAAACAGGTCCGTTTTTGGGTTTGGAAATAAATATGCTGGCTAAATGGGTGTACTGCTCAAACATTCCCATACCGGTCATATCAAATAAATCAGGCCTAAACTGTACATTGTCCCGATAAATCATCTTCTTGCCACGATAAATAGTTATAATATTCGTATAGTACCGGTATGCAAATCGTTCGCCGCGTATATATCTGCCGCATGTAAAGATTTCACTCCATTGAAATCTCGCCTTATCCTGCAAGTGTACTTCTACCGTACTGTCAAAGGCGGATTCGGCAAACGGAACCATCGCTTGCGGATTATAACGAAAAAAACCACCTTCAGCGACCGTAATAGATGTATGCCGTTTGGCACAGTCCGGGCCGGTCATTTGATGAATTTTTTCATATGCTTGTGAGGTAATTTCCAGTGCGGCACCCGTTTCAATATAAAATGAAAAATTCTGCCTGTCACCTTCCATGATGCCAGCAGAAGCCGCAAGAATCATAACCTGCATAAGCCCATCTTCACGAATAAACGGCTCCATTACCTTAAATGGTGCTGTAAAGGATACATTTTTCAGCACCGTTTTTCCTTTTTTATCCGCAGAGGCTGTGATGGTCAATACAGACGTGCGGCCAAACTGGTTGCCTTCCATTATTCCATACCTTCCAGCAACACATGCTTTTGAATCCATGCCACGACATCATCTACATGTTCACCGCTGCGAATATTCGTAAACATGAACGGCCGATCGCCGCGCATTTTTTTCGAATCTCTTGCCATGACTTCCAAGTTGGCCCCCACATGAGGTGCTAAATCAATTTTATTAATGATCAATAAGTCTGAG
>CAVKOP010000251.1:0-2443 GCA_963657835.1 Lachnospiraceae bacterium
TGAAAAAGCCGTCGAGATTGTCATGCTGCGGCAGTAATTGGATACAAGGCCCTTCATGATTTACATGACAAAAGGGAACCGCATTTTCCAACGTAAATTCCGAATGCTGTTTTAGAAATTCGTTGACAATCTGAATGTTTTCTTCATCATTTATGGTGCAGGTACTGTAAACGAGTATGCCGCCCGGTTTGACACAGTGTGAAGCACTTTCCAAAATGCGGCGCTGCAGTGCTGGCAGTAATTTTAAATCACTCGGTTTCTTGCGCCAACGCAAATCAATTTTATGCCGCAAAACACCCAGGCCGGAACAAGGCGCATCGACAAGTACTCTGTCTGCTTTTCCAGCGTAGGATTTACCGATAGTACAGGCATTTTGAAGAATCGTACGAACATTCGTCAGTCCCAGACGTTTGGCATTGTTTTCAATAAGGCGAAGTTTATGTTCATAAATATCACCGCCGTATACGGTGCAGGCAGGGCCGCCTAATGCGGCTAAATGAGTAGTTTTGCCGCCAGGTGCTGCGCAGACATCCAAAACCACTTCATGGGGCTGCGGGTCCACGACATGCGCCACCAATTGAGATGGTTCATCTTGAATAATGGCTAACCCATCTTTTAAAACAGACAGACCATTGATATTGGGAATATCTGATATGTAAATTCCTTCTGGCGAATGCAGTGCTTTGCTGGCTTGAATGCCTTGGTCAGTCAACTTTTGCAGCAGTGCATCGCGGCTGATGCGGCTTGTATTCGTTCGCAGGCATAGTTGGGGAATACTGTCGAAATATTTACAAAGCGCGATGGTATCCTCTACCCCATATGTTTTAAGCCACGTATTGATAAGCCATTCTTGCTGGTGATAGGTCAGCGTAAGATGCAGACGGGCGTTTTCTTCCAGTGTAGGAATACTAAATTCCTGCCGGCGGCGAATACTGTTGCGCAGCATCGCGTTGACGAATTTTGCCATGCCTTTGTTGCCAAAACGAGTTGCCAGTTTTACAGACTCGTTGCAGGCAGCTGATTCAGGGACTTTGGTCATGCCAAAGATTTGATACAGCCCGAGGCGGATAATAGCCAAACAAACAGGGTCTAATTTGGCAAGCTTTCGGCTGCTGATTTGAGAAATAATCCAGTCTAAGTAATTGATATAGCGTAATGTTCCATAGACTAGTTCAGTATAAAAGCGGCGGTCTCTGTCTATGAGGCCGTGTTTTTGTATCGTTTGTGATACGACGATGTTGCTGTATCCTTCATCCTTACATATAGTCACCAGACTATGAAAGGCAATTTCTCGTACGTTCATGATGGTTCTCCTATCATTGTATCTAAAAGGGTATGTAGCGCCGATATATTGACATGTGTGTTAAAGCAAGGGCCGTTGGGCCGTTCGTTTAACAGGCCGATAACCGGCAGAGGGGCCATGTCATGCATGCCGCTGATTAAATCCCGTTCACAAGCAATGGCAATTACCAGTTTGGGATGCTGCTGCTGCACCAGCTGTCTGGCCAGCGTCCCTCCTGTCGCTACGACAAAATGGACACGATGCGTTTGTGCTAATGCCAAAATCGTACCGACTGGACAGCGGCCGCATTGACGGCAGTTGTGAACATTCCGCGTGATTTTATGCGGGCACTGATCCCACTGCAGGCAATGCGGTGCCAGTATTAAAATATCGTTTGGCATGAAATGCTGCTTTTTTCGCAGTGTCATGTAATTTAGTGTGGTAATATAGCCATGACTAACCGTATCTGACTGTCCCCAAAAATCTCCTAAGCGCCTGGTAATGGGAAATAAAAATGAAATGTAGCGCAGATACATACCACACCAAGTATTTCCGCTGCACCATGAGGTAGACAAGGACAGCAGCGTACCGACGTATAAAACTACATTTCCGCCTATCCAGCCGTATACGGCCATATGCAAGAATGCAGCGCTGTATGTCATACCGTATACCAGAAGACCCGGCTTCAACAATATATAGCATAAAAACAGGACAGCCGCAACAAGTGCTGCAGCTATCCCGCTCATGACAATAAAAAGAATGGTTAGCCGTAGTTCCCGTTTCACGGCAAAATCACCTCTTAAAGCATATCACCTACGGTTAATGTTACACCCTGCAAAAATTGGGCAGCAGCCATGCGTTTACGGCTTTCCGGCTGTACTTCATGAATACACAATGCCCCGTTGCCGGTTTGCACTGTAAACTGCTTTTTGGAAAGGCTGATGATGGTACCGGCCGGTGCCTGACTGCCTTGTACCAAATCGGCGGCCCAGATTTTAAGCCGCTTGCCGTCCAGTATCGTGTAGGCTCCTGGATGCGGGTCTAAAGTCCGAATAAGACGTTCAATAACGGCTGCGTCTTGCGACCAGTCAATGTGTGCTATATCTTTCCCTATCTTAGCCGTATAGGTTGCTTGGCTTTCATCTTGGGGCTGAGCATGTT
>CAVKOP010000252.1:0-2423 GCA_963657835.1 Lachnospiraceae bacterium
AATGTATCTTTGTCCTTGCAGTTGAGATTAAGCATATGGTCTATGCCGCCGACAGCTTGTTTTATGCTGGTATATTCTCCTTTGCTCAATCCTTTTTCTTTCAAGTTAACAAATTGAACCGGAATGCCGCGTTCTTTAAAATAACGAATAGCTTTTTTAGTATCAAAACATTTATTGGTGCCAAAAATTTGTATGCTCATATTATCTTCCTTTCTGCATCTTCAATGTATTGTATAATAAAAAAGCACTGCACAGCTATGCTCGCCCATGCGGGAATTTTCCAAGAATATGCCAAGCATAGCACACAGTGCTTTTTTCTATCTGCGAATCATATCTTTTAAGGTAACGTTTGGATGATGATACTGGTCTTCTAAAAGAATATGTCGATTGCGAATCGTTATGGCCTGCTGCGGACACCAATGAGCACATGCCAGGCAGTAGGAACACTGTTTTCCTATCGTCAGACCGCTTTCATCAATATGAATATTGTGACTCGGACAGACATTTTCACAAATGCCGCAGTGTATGCAAAGTGTAGTATCGCAGCGAACAGTAAACCATTTTTCTCCCAGCCGCTGCAAAGGACCCAAACGAAACAACGTATGGTACCAATGATTTGTCACTTGGGATGTATCCTTTTTTCGCATGCGGATGTCCTTTCCTATCTCTTTGACAGTTTCTGCTGCTGTAATCAATTTTTCCATGGGATACCGAATATGGCGGCGCGTCGCAGGCGTACTGTTGGCTACCATGGCAATTTTACGGCCATAGGCCAGCGTGCAGTCTTTATGGGATAAAATCTTTTTCAACGAATACAAGGCCCGTCCGGCTGAACTGCCGCAAGTAGCAATTCCATAAAAATACGCTGATGGATTAAACTGCACATATTCAGCAAATATGCGTACCGGTTCCGGCAGTTCGCCAAAATAAACAGGAAAGACAAAGCCAATCACTTTATCCTGGATGCGCAGACAATGGTCTGTAATATCTGCAATGTGGACAGCCGTATCGCTTGTTTCTTCTGCTAATTGTTTGGCTACGGCCAATGAGTTGCCTGTTCCGGAAAAGTAAAGAATCATAATGCTCCCCCCATCATAGTAATCTGTATACGTTCGCTGATACCTTATACTTGTATTATACCATGGAGTTATAGCTTTGCAAAACATTCGCATATGATTTCATTTTGTTATGACAAATGGTAAACGCATTAAAGATATCCCCGTTCGCACAGACTGACAAATTGACCGTCACCGATGATGATATGATCCAGCACAGGAATTTCCATGATGTCCCCGGCTCTGGCAATCTGCTGCGTCACGGCAATATCTTCCTGAGAAGGTTCCGGGTCGCCGCTGGGATGATTATGCAGTAAAACAACGGCCGCCGCATTATATTGAATCGCCAGGCGAAAGACCTCCCGTGCTTTGGCCAAGCTGGCATTCAGTGTGCCAATCGTCAGCGTTCGCACAGCTATCAACTGATTTTTGGTGGATAAATAGACTGCCGCAAATTGCTCCTGCGGTAAAAACCGCATATCTTCCATAACGTATTCTGCAATGGCTTGGGGGGTACTAAAATCAGGCGCATTTTGCTTGACGCGCTGTTTGGAAATACGCCGTCCCAACTCTACAGCTGCACAAATAGTGACGGCTTTATCCATACCGATGCCGTGGACAGCGCATAAGTCAGCAATACTCGCTTCACTAAGGTAATATACATTTTCTCCCGGCATCGAACGCAGCAGCTCTCTGGATACTTCCAATACAGAATGACCTTTGGTTCCGGTGCGCAGTAAAATAGCCAGCAAATCCTGATCGGTGAGGGCATGTGCCCCCTGCGCGATGAATTTTTCACGTGGTTTTTCGCTTGTTGCTAACGCATAGAGTGGCTGGCTCATACATCCACCTTGGCTTTGCGAAGCATTTTACATACTTGGGACAGCGGCAGGCCGACGACATTGGTGTACGAACCGTTGATTTTATCTACAAACGCAGCCGCTCTGCCTTGAATTCCATAGGCACCCGCTTTGTCCATTGGTTCGCCGCTGGCTACATAATCATCGATTTCCTTATCCGTAAGGCGGCGAAACCAAACTTTCGTTTCCACTACCTTAGTAATCACTTTGTTATCTTTTACCAAAGCAACGCCTGTATATACGGCATGTTTGGCATCAGACAATTCATGCAGCATGGCAGCGGCTTCTTTCTTATTGCGCGGTTTGCCTAAGATTTTTCCATCAATGGCAACAATAGTGTCTGCCCCCAATACCCATTGTCCCGGATATTTGGCAGCGACATCGCAGGCTTTTCCGGCTGCTAATGCCTGCACGTATTTTTCTGGTTCTTTTTTTTTAGGCGCATGGTCTTCATAGGAACTGGGATTAACCATATACGTAATACCAATCTGTGTCAGCAGTTCACGGC
>CAVKOP010000253.1:0-1814 GCA_963657835.1 Lachnospiraceae bacterium
AAAATGCCTATGATGTAAAATTAAATAATCATTTAAATCTTACAGAACAAGGCAGCTTGATAGCAGGAAATACAAAGTTAGATACTACGGGATTAGTTATTACAGATGGTCCTAAAGTTACAAAAGCAGGGATAGATGCCGGCAGTCAAGTTATTAGTAATGTAGCCGATGGTAAAATCTCAGCAGATAGTAAAGAAGCAATCAACGGTTCTCAAGTTTATGAAGTAGAACAAAAAGTAATTAAAAATGAAAAAGATATTGCCAGCATAAAAAATGGTGATTTCATCGACAATACGACGATAACCAACATCACGAACAAGCTGACAGATGGTGGAGAAATCGCGAAAGACAATGCGCGGTTGGTAACGGGCGGCACAGTGTATAAGGAAGTACGCCCGGCAGATGGTACATACGTGAAGACAGAGAACACGACAGGTGAAAACCTGACGTCCTTGGATAAGCAGACGAAAACGAATGCGGATGCCATCGCTAAACACACGGATGACATTGCCAAGAATACAGACGCCATTTCTAAAAACACAGATGCGATCGCTAAGAATGCCGACAGCATTGCCAGCATTAAGAACGGTGACTTCTTCGACAATACAACGATTACTAATATTACCAATAAACTCACAGATGACGGAGAAATTGCTAAAGATAACACCCATTTGGTGACAGGCGGTACGATTTATACAGAGATACGCCCAACGGATGGTAATTATGTAAAAACAAATAATACGACAGCGGTAAACTTGAGTGCCTTAGATAGGCAGACAAAGGATAATACCGATGCGATTGCTAGTATTAAAGCAGGAGATTTCCTTGATAAGACTAATATCGAAAACTTAGCTGAAAAACTGGATACGGGGCGGGTTGAAGAAGGAAATAAAGGATTGGTCAGCGGCGGTAAGGTATATGAAGCTGTGAAAGAAGAAGCGGCAGCCCGCGAAAAAGCAGACCTAGCCTTAGAGAAGAGCATCCATGACGTAGGGCGTAAGATAAGCAGCTTTGATAAACGTATTAACAAAGTGGGGGCCGGAGCCGCTGCATTGGCAGCACTTCATCCGATGGACTTTGACCCGGATGACAAATGGGATTTTGCTGCTGGGTATGGCAATTACCGCGGTGCTAATGCTGTAGCCGTCGGAGCATACTATCGTCCCAATGAAGATACGATGGTCTCTGTTGGCGGCAGCTTTGGCGGTGGAGAACGAATGCTCAATGCCGGTGTAAGCGTTAAGATTGGTCAAGGAAATCATGTATCTACATCCCGTGTTGCCATGGCTAAGGAGATTAAAGCGATGAGTCAACAGATCAAAACGATGAGTGAACACATGGCGGCACAAGATAAATTAATTGCGCAGCTGACTGCGCCAGTCAATACGTTGACGAGCTCTCAACGCAGCGAAAATTTAAATATGTTGTTCCCAGATGTACCAAAGAACCATTGGGCGTATGATTATGTGACAAAACTGGCACAGGCAGGGTATCTCAAGGGATATCCGGACGGCAGCTTCCAAGGAAATGCTATGATGACGCGTTATGAATTTGCTGCAGTTATCTATCGGGCTATGATGAATGGGGCAGCACGTGATGCCAAACTTAGCAGTGATGACAGCCTCAGCAGACTTATGAATGAATTTGCAGCAGAATTGGAACACTTCCATATTGATACGATTCAAAAAGATAAAAACGGCAAACCGACGATAGAACGTATTCGCCTTACAAAATTAGTTAAAAAATAATGCGATTCGTTGAGAGTAACAAGATACTACTAGTTGCATTGGATGGTATTTGTTTCTGGGATACCT
>CAVKOP010000253.1:1855-2394 GCA_963657835.1 Lachnospiraceae bacterium
CGGGAATATACGCGCTTTATGTATGATGTGTTTTTATTAAAATAAATCTTTTCGCCACAGCATGGCAATCGCGGCCAAGGCGCAGATGAGAGCGAGAATGATGATATAGAAAAAGCCCATGGCGTTTTCTTGGAAGGGAACGGGGACGTTGACGCCCCATAAACTGAAGATAATGGTTGGCACGGCCAGGATAATCGTGATGGATGCCAAGAATTTCATGACCAAGTTCAGATTGTTGGAGATAATAGAGGCAAAGGTATCGGACATGCTCATGAGAATGTTGGAATACATTTCTACCATTTCAATAGCCTGCTTGTTTTCGATAATGACATCTTCCAGCAAATCTTCATCTTCTTCATACATTTTCAGCAGATGATGCAGGGAGGTGTTGCGCCGCAGCCGCATCAGGCGTTCCATAACGATACCGTTGCTGCGCAGTGCAGAGGTGAAATATGTCAACGATTTCTGTAATTCCAGGAGCATAAAGAATTCTTTGTTGCGCATGGAATGCCGCAGGATTTCTTCGATATCATCCGTAC
>CAVKOP010000254.1:0-1819 GCA_963657835.1 Lachnospiraceae bacterium
GTCCAGTTCATTGTGCGCATTGAGGGCCTGCGCATCCAGGTTTCGCAGCCTTTCGCCTTCTGTTTCCATCGTCTGCAGCAGTTCCTGCCGCTGCGACTCGATGGCGGCCAGTTCTTTTTCTACAGCCTTTTGTTCTGCCAAGGCAGCCAAGCGGTAATTTTCTGCTTTAGACAGCAACCGTTCGCAGTTGCGCAGTTCCTGCAGTGTCAGCGTTCCTTCATAAGAAATGCGCTCACTGTCCAAGGCCCGAAACTGTTTTACTTTCTGTGCTTGTTCTGCCAACGGGCCCATGCGGTCTGCCAGCATGCTCATCATATCTTGAATGCGCTCCAGATTACGCTCTGTTTCTGCGATTTTGCGCAGTCCATCCTGCTTGCGTCCTTTATACCGGCTGATACCGGCTACTTCTTCAAAAATAACGCGTCGTTCTTCCGGCTTGCTGTTGAGAATCCGGTCTACCCGATTCTGTCCGATGACAGCCATCGAATCCTGCCCGATACCAGTAGAAGCAAAAAGCATGTGAATATCTTTAAGCCGGCATGGCCGTTTGTTGATATAAAATTCACTTTCACCAGAGCGGAACAAACGGCGCGTAACAGCGACTTCAGAAAACTCCAAATCCAGCGCATGGTCACTGTTGTCAAAATACAGCGACACTTCTGCCGCGCCCTGGGGCTGTCGTTTTTCTGTTCCGGCAAAAATAATATCTTCTGCTTTCTGCCCGCGCAGCTGTCGGACATTTTGTTCGCCCATGACCCAGCGGACGGCATCTGAAATATTGCTTTTCCCGCTGCCATTGGGTCCGACAATCGCTGTAATCCCTTTGTCAAATGTAAGGGTTGTCTTATCTGCAAAGGACTTAAATCCCCGCAGTTCCATTTTCAAAAGTTGCAATAGTGTATTCCTCTTTCACGGAAAATCTTATAACCATCCCGCCAGGAGATGATAATATATAATAGGTATAAAAAGAGCCGGTAAATAATCGGCAACTTTTAGTTTCGTTATGCCCAGCATATTCAAAGATATGGCAAAAATCATGACACTGCCTACGGCATTGAGTTCCCGAATGACATCAGGTGTCATTAGCGGAGAAACCATATTAGCCAATACATAAAACGTCATTTCATAAATAACAATAACAACACACACTGGCAAGGTAGCGATGCCATAAATCGCGCCAAAAATAATGGAAGCTACGCCGTCCAGCACGGCTTTAAAATACAGCAGTGAATAGTCACCCAGCAAAGCGGCCTGTACAGGACCCAAAATAGACATAGCGCCTACGACCTGTATAATCGTAACGACGACAAATCCCTGGACAAACTGCGAATCGCTGCCCGCTCCTAGTTTATGTTTCAGCCATTCCCCACTGCGATGCATGCGTTCTTCCAGCTGCAGCACCGTCCCTATCAACGTACCGATAGTCATAGATGCCAAAAGCAGCAGCAAATTTTCTGTTTTGATGGCACCCTGCACGCCCATAATGCAGACACACAAGGCAATCGCCGCAAACAACGATTTCGTAATCCGTTCCGGAATTCCTTTTTTCAGTAATACGCCCAATACAGCACCGGCAAACGCCGCAATCCCATTAATCAGCACACCTAACACAATATAATCCTCCCTCAGCACTCCCTATCGATGCACAGCGTATTCCCCTATGTACGCCTTTGGCAGTTCTATACCCTAAATACACTTTATTATAGCAAATTCCCTTTATTTATAAAAGATTTCTCAGAAAGTAACGTCGAAACATCCCTCACTGCTTTTCTTTTTTTACAATAAATTTACAAGCAAAATTCGTAAAATTTCGTATTTC
>CAVKOP010000254.1:1829-2330 GCA_963657835.1 Lachnospiraceae bacterium
CTATTTATGCTTATATTAGAATTTAGGGTTACAGCCCGCAAAAACTAAGAGGAAACGGAGAAGCGGAATGATTCAAGTTTACAAACACAGCAATGGCCATTTGGAAGACAACATTTCCTTGGCTTCTGCCGAAAAAGGTTCATGGATAAACGTCGTAAATCCTGATTCAGAAGATTTGCAGCTCGTATCGATGGTCACCGAAATCCCAACTGACGTCCTGAAGACCGCGCTGGATACAGAAGAACGTTCTCACGTTGAATTAGAAGATAATTATATATTTGTCGTCATTAATATTCCTATTATATTAGAAACAGACAGCTATGATACACTGCCGTTGGGCATTTTTATTACGCCTGACTTTATTATTACCCTGTGCATTCAGGCAACGGAAGTCATGCGGGCTTTTACACAAAACAAATATCCGTTATTTTATACATTTAAAAAAACACGATTCCTGTTTCAAATCCTCTACCGCAGCGCCACGCTTTTCCTGCGGTATTT
>CAVKOP010000255.1:0-2321 GCA_963657835.1 Lachnospiraceae bacterium
GAATTCATTAAAGATTCCGACAAAACGATTCAGCAGGTTATTACAGAAAACATTGCTAAAATCGGTGAAAAAATCGATATTCGCCGCTATACCCGTTATGAATTAGGCGAAGGCTTGGAAAAACGTAATGATGACTTTGTTTCTGAAGTAATGGCACAAGCTAAATAAGATGACATAAGAGAACACCCAATCCGTGTTCTCTTATTTTCTAATGTGACTAGGAATTATAGCAGGAGGCCTTCAAATGGAAGCAAAAAAATTCAAACGTATTGTCTTGAAATTGAGTGGAGAAGCATTAGCTGGTGCACAAGGATATGGTATTGATCCCCAGACGGTAGAAAAAATAGCAAAACAGGTTGTAGAAGTCAGCAAATTGGGAATTCAAGTAGCAATTGTTGTTGGCGGCGGCAATATTTGGCGCGGTCTCTCCGGCAGTGCTAAGGGTATGGACCGTGTTTCTGCCGATTACATGGGCATGCTTGCTACGGTTATGAATGCATTGGCACTGCAGGATGCCATGGAAAATCACGGTGTAGCAACGCGCGTTCAAACAGCTATTAACATGCAGCAAGTAGCTGAACCGTACATTCGCCGCCGGGCAATCCGCCATATGGAAAAAGGCCGCGTCGTTATTTTTGGCGCCGGCACAGGCAATCCATATTTTTCAACAGATACAACAGCGGCTCTTCGTGCTGCTGAAATCGAAGCCGATGCCATTCTCATGGCTAAAAACGGTGTAGACGGCGTTTATGACAGCGACCCGAAAATAAATCCGAATGCCAAGATGTTCAAGAAACTTTCTTACTTGGATGTCATTAATAAAGACCTGAAAGTTATGGATGCGACGGCAACGACCTTGTGCCGCAACAACAATATTCCTATTCTCGTCTTCAATATTGATGTCGAAGGAAACATTGTTGCAGCTGCCAGCGGAAAAGATTTGGGAACATTAGTCGACAAAGAAGGCTAAAAGCGGTATTATAATAAGTATAAGACAAAATTTGATAAGGAAGTGAATACAATGGATGTAAAAACATTATTAAGCCAAAATGAAGAAAAGATGGATAAAACGATTGAAGTATTGAAACGAGATTTGGCGTCGATTCGTACTGGCCGGGCCAGCACGACGTTATTGGACCGCGTTATGGTAGAATACTACGGCACGCCGACACCGGTAAAACAGGTTGCCAATGTATCGGCACCGGAACCGCGTTTAATTACGATTGTTCCATGGGAACGCAAAATATTAGGTGACATTGAACGGGCTATCTTAAAATCAGATTTAGGCCTCAACCCGAATAATGACGGTACCATGATTCGCTTGGAAATTCCGCAGCTGACAGAAGACCGCCGTAAGGAATTAAGCAAAAAAGTCAGCAAAGTAGCAGAAGATTCCAAAGTCGTCATCCGTAATATCCGCCGTGATGCTAATGAAGCCATCAAGAAAATGGAAAAGAAAAAGGAAATTACAGAAGACGAAAGCAAAGAAGGACAGACGAATATCCAGAAACTGACAGATAAAAAGATAAAAGTTATTGACGAAATTAAAGTCAAAAAAGAAAAAGAAGTCATGGAAGTATAATGGATATACGAAACTTAATTGGCATGCCGTTATGGTATGCCATATCTGCATTACGGGAAAAAAATATGCCCTATACGATCGAACGGACAGTTTCCCGCAGTCATTTCTTTCCGTGTGAAGACGGAGATTCGTATGTAATTCGTGTCAGACAGGCAGAGGATAATACGATTTGCCTGTTAGTGAATGATACTATGAAGAAAAGCGACTCTGTCAGTCGTGTGCTGCAAGGTGGAGAAACACAAGTATGATTCATTTTTTACGTAAAAAGCGCAACATATCTGCTGCTGTTTCAGCAGATATGTTGGATCCGCAAAATATTCCGCACCATGTTGCCATCATTATGGATGGCAACGGCCGCTGGGCCAAACGGCGCAATATGCCGCGCAGCTATGGCCATCGGGCAGGTGCTGATACGCTGAAGCGCATTGTCGTTGCTGCCAGTGACTTGGGAATCAAAGTACTGACTGTATATGCATTTTCAACAGAAAATTGGAAACGGCCGGACAAAGAAGTTTCGTATATTATGAAACTGATGAATGATTATCTTCGCAAAAATTTGCTGGAATTAAATGAACATAATGTTAAGCTGCATTTTATCGGTGATATGAGCCGTTTGAATCCAGTGCTGCAGGAAGCTTTTCAGCAGGCAGAAGAAGATATGAAAGACAACACCGGACTAATACTCAATGTAGCAGTCAATTACGGCGGCCGCTTGGAATTAACCCAAGCTATGCAGCAG
>CAVKOP010000256.1:0-1782 GCA_963657835.1 Lachnospiraceae bacterium
GACATCAAGAACGGAGGATACCATCATATTTCATAAATAACAAACTGATTTTATTGCCAACAAGTTCCAGTTAAATAAAATACCCACAACAACTTGACACTATCATTCTTTTTTATATTCTTGCCAATGATTCCATTTTTTCGTATACTAAATGTATATATTTTTCGTATACATAAGGAGATATAAATAGCTATGATTCATTATGATGTCATTATTATCGGTACCGGCGCTGCAGCGATTATTGCCGATGCCGCACTGCGCCAAGGGCTGCATATCGCCATCATCGAACGCGGCCCCTTTGGCGGAACCTGTCTAAACCGCGGGTGCATCCCTACTAAGGTCATGGTCACGGCAGCCAATGTGGTCCGAGATATAGCCCACAGCCGCCATATCGGCATAACGGCAGATCACGTACGGCTGAATTGGCAGACGATGTCGCAGCGGCTTTGGAAAAAAGTCCGGGAAAATGAAGGCATCAAAACTTACTACGCACAGTTTCCTAATATAGACATATATGAGGGAACGGCTTCCTTCTGTCAGCCCAAGACACTTACAGTCACGCTGCATGACGGTACGTTCCAACAGCTGCAGGGAGAAAAAATCTGTATCGGTGCCGGCGCGCGCACGTTTATTCCTGACCTTCCCGGGTTGGACGATGTCGGATATATTACGTCAGAAACCTTGTTTGGCAATGCGTATCCGCAACAGCCCTACCACAGCCTGCTCATTATCGGCGGCGGTCCGATTGGCTGCGAATTTGCCCATGTTTTCAGCACCGCCGGTACCCGCGTTACCCTCATACAGCATAATGTCCGCCTGCTCCCCAAAGAAGACGAAGACGTTTCGGCATTTCTTCTGCAGCAATTCCAAAACGCCGGCATTACCGTCCATCTTAATCAAGACACCCTATCTGTACGCAGTGAAAACGGAGAAAAAATTCTCACCTGCCAAGACCGCACGACGGGGCAAACCCTGACCGTACAAGCTGAAGAAATCTTGGTCGCGCCAGGAATTCGCCCGATGACGGATTTGCTGCATCTGGAACATACTGCTATTCAAACAGACAGCCGGGGATACATCCTAACCAATGAGTTTCTCGAAACCAGCGCCGAAGGCATTTGGGCCTTGGGCGACATCAATGGGAAAGCGCCGTTTCGTCACAAAGCCAACTATGAAGCAGAAATCATCGCGCACAATCTCTTTTCCGGCAATGCCCCGGAAAACTGGCGCTGGGCCCGTTATGACCTCGTCCCGGCCGTGACCTATACCTATCCGGAAGCCGCGCATGTCGGCCTGACAGAACAGCAGGCCCGCCAAGCCGGATACGCCGTAGAAACTGCCTGCAATCATTACTCATCCGCTGCCAAAGGCTATGCGCTGGGCTACGAACCTGGCCAAGCAGATGACGGTTTTATCAAACTTGTCATCGACAAAAAAACAAAACACATACTAGGAGCTCATATCATCGGCCAAGAAGCTTCCGTCCTACTGCAGCCCTTTATCAATCTGCTGTCCTGCGGCCCCCAAACCATTGTCCCTGTTCAGCCAGCTATCGCCTCCCCCACAGCGGCCCGCCTGCGCCGACTACCCTTGACCCGGACCTTAGACCCGAAATCCGTATACACTCTCAGCGAAACGATGACTCCTCATCCGTCGCTATCTGAAATAACCATGTGGACACGGTACTACTACGAAAAAAAATAACTGCCTCTCAGATGCCGATCCATCTTCTCCCTGATGTATACGAATTAACATGCGAAGCCAAAAATTTCACACTCATCT
>CAVKOP010000256.1:1792-2318 GCA_963657835.1 Lachnospiraceae bacterium
GACTGTTCCAAGCCAGCTTCGGACTAACCCCCTTATGTTCAGCCTTTTCACCGTATCTGCTGCAGAAATAGTGAAAATCAATGACATTAGCAATGGCGTTACCATTGAAGCCCGTTCCATCAATTATGGCGGCAATACTACAAAACTATACCCTGCAAGTAAAAGGGGCTTGTCGCTTCATGCGGCAGCCCCCTTTTGCTGTACAGTGCATCACAGTGTACCATTTGATAAAGAACAACGGTATCTTTTAATTTAAGATTTCAGTTTCTTTTTTGAAAAAAGTACGGGCCTAAATACCCTATCATGGTGCCAATACCAAAAACTATTTCCCAGGAAACATACTGTGTCAGTTCTACAAAGCACCAGCTAAGTATAAGTAAAAAACTAATTTTTCGAGAAAAAAATAAATTAAACCGTTGCATCCAAGCAGCTATCGTAAATACTTCAAATAGAACCTCACATACATCTTGAACAACAACCATCATCAATGCGACAGAAATAACTTTAATATAAGTCAAATTAATGT
>CAVKOP010000257.1:0-2311 GCA_963657835.1 Lachnospiraceae bacterium
GTACTGGGGGACCTTGGCGGTTTTGGCGGCCTGTTCTCACTGATGAACAGCAAACTCAAGAAACCGATTCTCGTCAGCGGTACAGACGGCGTAGGCACCAAGCTCCGTCTGGCTATCATGATGGGTAAACATGACACGGTGGGCCAGGACTGTGTTGCTATGTCTATCAATGACGTACTTGTCCAAGGGGCAGAACCGCTCTTTTTCCTAGATTATATTGCCGTTGGCAAGTTAGACCCTGTACAGGTAGCAACTATCGTCAAAGGCGTTGCCAATGCCTGCAAAGAATCAGGCTGTGCTCTCCTCGGCGGTGAAACGGCTGAAATGGCCGGCTTTTATGCCAAAGACGACTACGATCTTGCTGGCTTCGGCGTAGGTATTGTAGACCGGGACCGTGTCATTACTGGCGAACACATTAAAGCAGGTGACGTACTTATCGGCCTGCCTTCTACTGGTGTGCATTCCAATGGCTTTTCCTTGGTTCGCAAAATCGTCTTGGAACGTCAAAACATGAAACTCGATCAGTATGTAGACGAATTGGGTATGACGATCGGGGAATGCCTCTTAACACCGACACGCTTGTATCCTAAGCCATGCCTGCCGATTATTCAGAATTTTGATGTCAAAGGCATGGTTCATATTACAGGCGGCGGCTTTTATGAAAATATTCCCCGCGTACTTCCGGACGGCGTAGGCGTGGAAATCGATGTTACGGCATGGCCGCAGCTGCCTATTTTCGGCCTGTTGCAAAAATGGGGCAATGTTGACAAAAAAGAAATGTACCGCACCTTCAATATGGGCATCGGCATGATTATGATTGTCGATGCAGGCGATGCCGACGCAGTTCTCCAAAATTTGGCAGACCGCAATGAAAAAGCCTACGTTATCGGCAAAGTCGTTTCTTCCGACGTGCCTGTTACGCTGCAGGGAGGCGTTTTCAATGCCTAAGAAAAATATGGTTATCTTTGCTTCCGGCCGCGGTTCCAACGCCGTGGCGCTGCATGAAGCTGTAGAAGCAGGGATTATCAATGCCGAAGTCAAGGCCTTGGTATGCGATATTCCAGGAGCACCTGTCATGGACAGAGCCAAAGAATGGGGTGTGCCAGTCATTTTGGCGGACCGCAAACAATTTGATTCCAAAGCTGCATTTGAAGCATATATCCTCAAGGAAATTGCGCCGTATCAAGCGGATGTTATTTGCCTGGCTGGTTTTATGCGCTTGCTGAGCGGTGATTTTATTTCACATTATGAACATAAAATCATCAATATCCATCCGGCTCTGTTACCGTCATTCCGCGGCCTGCATGCCCAGGGACAGGCGGTAGCAGCGGGTGTCAAAATTGCCGGCTGCACCGTGCATTTTGTCGTACCGGATATGGATGCCGGCCCGATTATTCTGCAGTCTGCCGTACCTGTATTGGAAGATGATACAGAAGATACGCTGGCAGCTCGTATTCTGACCAAAGAACATCCGACGTTTGTTAAAGCTGTTTCTTTGTTCTGTAATGATAAATTGACAATTGACGGCAATGTTGTCAAAGGCACACAAGATTAAGGAGGAATTGTCATGAAAGTCAAACGCGCGCTGATTAGTGTATCCGATAAAACAGGCGTTGTAAAATTAGGGAAAGCCCTGGCAGATATGGGCATTGAAATTATTTCTACAGGCGGTACGATGCGGGCTCTAAAAGAAGCCGGCGTTCCCGTCATGGCCGTACAGGATGTTACAGGCTTTCCAGAAATGATGGACGGCCGCGTCAAAACGCTGAATCCGAAAATTCATGGGGCTATCCTGGCTGTTCGTGATAATCCGGAACATGTCAAAGCGATGAAAGACCATGATATTACGCCGATTGATTTGGTCGTCGTCAACTTATATCCGTTTCAGCAGACCATTGCCAAACCGGACGTCACACTGGCCGAAGCAATCGAAAATATCGATATCGGCGGTCCCTGCATGGTTCGTGCATCTGCTAAAAATAATAAATATGTGGCTATCGTCACCAACCCTGCCAAATACGATGAAATCATCGCTATTTTGCAGAAAGACGGTGAATTTTCTGACCAGTATCGTTTGGAATTAGCCCAGGAAGCGTTCCATCATACCGCTGTGTATGATACGGCGATTGCCGCTTATCTGGCACAGCAGGTCAAGAAAGGGGAATAAGACCAATGAAAGTAGCAGTAATCGGCGGCGGCGGCCGTGAACATACTCTTGCCTGGAAACTTTCGCAAAGTCTCAACGTAGAAAAATTGTATGCGATTCCCGGCAGTGCGGCTATGGCAGAAATCGCAACATGTGTTTCTATTC
>CAVKOP010000258.1:0-2286 GCA_963657835.1 Lachnospiraceae bacterium
ATAATATTCTTCAGCTGTAATTCCCTTTTTTTCCACCATAAAAAGCCGCAGCGCGTCGGCAAGACTGCAAAGATAATACGCATGTATCCAAAGTGCTGTTTGAATCATTTCCTCTTGAAAGCCGTTTTGGGTGGACAGCACGGCTAGAATAGGTTTTATTGTAAAAGAAAATTGGTTGTCTGTACCGTCTCGGACGGCAATCACAATGCCCTCTTCTTTTCGTGCTCCAAAAGGTACCAAAACCCGACTTCCTACGTGTATGTCCATGCCTTGAGGAACGGCATAGGTGAACGTTTGCTGCAGCCGTTTGGCTGTCGTATTAATGATAATTTCTGCAATCATGCGTAACTCCTGTATATGCGGAAAAAATACAGGGGCTTGCTAACCAAGCCCCTGTCCATTGTATCATATTCAATTATCGGATACCAGCCAATATTATAAACCAGCTTCTTTGCGGAGAACATCTGCTTTATCAGTTTGTTCCCAAGGAAGATTCAGGTCGTTGCGGCCGAAATGGCCGTATGCAGCTGTTTGTTTATAAATCGGGCGCTGTAAGTCGAGCATTTCAATGATGCCGGCCGGACGAAGATCGAAATGTTTGCGGATTAATGCAACAATCGTATCCGTATCCACTTTGCCAGTGCCAAACGTTTCTACATGAATAGAAACAGGGTGAGCAACGCCGATAGCATAGGCCAACTGAATTTCGCATTTGTCAGCAAGACCTGCAGCGACGATGTTCTTTGCTACATAGCGGGCTGCATATGCTGCAGAACGGTCTACTTTAGTAGGATCTTTACCGGAGAATGCGCCGCCGCCATGACGAGCCATACCGCCGTATGTGTCAACGATAATCTTACGGCCTGTTAAGCCGGAATCCCCCTGCGGACCGCCGATAACAAAACGGCCTGTCGGGTTGATGAATAATTTTGTTTTTTCATCGAACAAACCTTCCGGCAATTCCGGTTTGATAACATATTCGAGCAAATCTTTTTCGATTTGTTCCCGTGTTACTTCCGGGCTGTGCTGCGCAGAAATAACAATCGTATCGATGCGAACTGGTTTTCCGTCTTCATATTCGACAGTAACCTGGGTTTTGCCGTCCGGACGGAGATATGCGAGCGTGCCGTCTTTACGGACTTTTGCCAAGCGGCGTGCCAAACGATGTGCAAGTGAAATTGGAAGCGGCATGTAGTCGTCAGATTCGTTGGTTGCATAGCCAAACATCATACCCTGGTCACCGGCACCGATGGTATCAAATTTATCTTCATTGCCTTCTTTCTTTTCCAATGCGTCATCAACGCCCATTGCAATATCCGGAGACTGTTCATCCAAGGATACAAGAACGCCGCAGGTATCGCAGTCAAATCCATATTTGGCACGTGTATAACCAATGCCGCGGATGGTTTCGCGAACAATGTGCGGAATATCGACATAGCAGGTCGTAGAGATTTCACCAACAACGTGAACCATGCCGGTTGTTACTAATGTTTCGCAGGCAACGCGGGCATTTTTATCTTTTGCTAAAATTGCATCCAAAATGCTATCTGAAATCTGATCTGCCATTTTATCGGGATGGCCTTCAGTTACAGATTCTGATGTAAAAAATTCGTGATTTTTAGCCATGAAAATCCTCCTCAAAAAAAAATCCCTCTTGCAAAGAGGGGTCCATGTTTACCCATCTTCCAGTACATACTGTTGGATTTAGCACCTTTCAATCGATGAAGGTTGCTGCTGTATCATAGGGCCAATCCCTCCACAGCTCTTGATGGAACTATATTTATTTCACTGCCATATTATATAGCAAGTTATAAGATATTGCAAGGCCTTTTCACTAAAAGATATAGCAAACCATGCAAAAGAATTTTACGTATCCTTAAAAAATCATGGTATAATACAAAAGCAAGGACAGAAAGGATGATAGAGTATGAAAAAATTGAGGCCGAAGGATATTTTCTTTAACGACCCCTATTTTGAACAAGCGATGTACTGCGGACCGGCCGAACTTCGCAAAGCGAAACGCGTAGAGGTATTGGGTAAATGGCATAAAGTCAGTGCCCTGGCTGCCGCTTTGCTGCAGGATGGTTCTTTGACATTTACGCATGACATAGGCATGCAGGATGCACAGCGCCGTTTAACATTTCGCATGTACGAACAAACAGCGTCACGGTTGTTCATTAATACGTATTTTTGGACATCACAGCTGCAAAAGGAAATTTATGTGGGAACGATTCATATTGAAAAATATGAAGACGTGCAGCAATTACGAAATTTTCAATATAAAGG
>CAVKOP010000259.1:0-2281 GCA_963657835.1 Lachnospiraceae bacterium
ACCGGCCCGATTTCATACAGCCACGAAGGCAGCAAATCTGCTTGGCCCGGAACGGCCCGCATCATTTCATAAAACCGGCCTTCGTCTATAATCAGCGTTTCTTCCTCAATATGCCAGCCTTGCTCGTAAATAAAACGCCGCAGTGCGCCGGCATCACTCTGCGGCTGCAGGATAAGAAACTGCATCTGCCGCCATACGGTTGGGGAAGCCTGTAAAATCTTAACCATCAACGGGCCGCCCATACCGCAAATCACGGCGCCGTCTACTTCACCCGGCGCAAGGCAAGTCAGTCCGTCTCCCAGTCTGCAGTCAATCACGTCAGCTAGTCCCGCACCCTGCACATGGGCTGTCGCAGCCTGCAGCGGACCGGGAACAATATCTGCCGCAACAGCTCGCGGAACAATTCCCTTTTCACATGCATAGACGGGCAAATACCCATGGTCTGTTCCAATGTCGGCAATCGTCTTGCCCTGCGGAATCAACGATGCCGCTGCCAGCAGTCGGCCTGTCAAAATCATACACACACATCCTTTATAACGTACTTTGATACTACCCGTATTATACCATATATAGCCGCTTCTGGTTAGTCATGCCGTGTTTCACTTGCAGCTTATAAAACACCGGCCATACAATCGGCTGTGTTTCTAAGCTCTCATCCTGTTTTCCATAGAACCGTGTCCGTACTGCCGGTCACGCTGTCGGAAAGCCTGGTTACCGATGTCTTGTCACCATCCGTCCTATCGCCATCATAATAATGCCGACGCTGCAGCCTACGCTGTCCCATACTACATCAAGCCAAGTCGCTGTGCGGCCGCCGGAAAATTGTTGAATATATTCATCAATCGCAGCTATGCAAATTCCCAAGAGAAGTACCCATTTCTTTCGCGGCCTTCCTGACTGCAGCAGAAAAAACCAGCTTATGGAACATCCCAACACCAGGTACTCTGCCAAATGAGCCAACCGCCGGATAGCCCAGTCATCCAAATAAGGCGCCACAGCCGTCCCCTGTACATACGTCATCACCAGGGCCAATACCCGTTTACTTTCGGCATGCGATACAGTTCCCGGCTGCATAGAATGCCACCATATAAAGGCCAGTACGCCCAAAACAATACATAGACTGCCTAAAACGATACACTTGTGCCGCATTTGTTTACACTCCATTGATTTCAACTACACGTTGCTCAAACTACACCTAACAGACAACAGCCTGCCAACCTGCTGTGAATTATAATGAGTATATAATATTTCACAGCCACTATCACACCAGCTGCTCATAGGCTGTCTTTTCAAAAAAAGTAGACATACTACCAATCCCTTTACCGGCAATAGGTCCGCATGATACTAAAACCAGAGATTCATACTATGTCTACATGTAATTATATATGAAAATTACGGTAACAGAAAGGAAAAAGTTTCCTTTACCAACGTAAAAATAAAACAGTGCTGTTCACTTAATACATCCACTGAACAGAAGCCGTGGCAAAGCGATGATAGCAAGAATCCTGCCCGGCATCACGCACACGAGCTAAGCCCAATGTCCCGCGCAGATACGTATTCGCTGCCAGCTTGCGCTGTCCCATCAGTGCCGCTTCATCGACAGTCGTGTTGATACGGCTGTTTCGGTTCATCTGCATCCGCTGATAATACATGCCGATGTAAGATTCATGGGGCAGATAATGTTTGACAGCACCGTAATATTTGCGTGCATCTTTCCCCATGGCATCTCCCATGATATCGCCGCTGTATGTCCAGCCATTTTGATAGGTACTATGCTGATACCAGACATCATTCGTCTGAGCCATTTCCAACGTCATATCCCAAGAGCCGTCTTTCGTCAGCCGCGGGAAATAGATGCCGCCGCGATATGCCCATTCACTCGGCATATCATGTGCCTGGTCTTCCCCGTAGGCTTCGCCATAAAACTGTACGCCAGGCAGCCGCAGCCGGAAATCAAATCCAGCAATATCATTCCAACGATCTTGCGGTTGGTCATCATTGGTTCCTGTAAGCCAATGCTTCCAGTCCGACCGGCTCAGCCCATGGCCCTTGCCGCCGAGCATGGATACACGGGATGCACCAAACGTAAAGTACGAAGTCGGCGTAATATCCAGACGCAGCCCCAACAGGCCTGTATCATCATAGTCTTTCCGTCCCCACGAAGCGGCATCATCGCTGCGGTCTTTATCCATCATACCATAAAACGCATGGAAATCAGCTTCACCAAGAAATCTAAAGAAACCGCCTACCTTTTTTGGTTCATCAAAATGCAGCTGCAGCG
>CAVKOP010000260.1:0-890 GCA_963657835.1 Lachnospiraceae bacterium
TAGGGGAACTGCCGCCGCTGCAGCATTTCCTGCTGGCTTCGTGAATCGACATTCCTGGCATTATCCACAACGATAAATGATATGCCGTATACTTTCGCCATTACCGCTGCCCGTTTTATAAAAATCTGTATGCTGGTGCCTGCCGCATCTGCATCCAAAGAAAAGGTTTTGATAATTCGTTCAGCTGAGCCATGATAATCCCGCAGCGGATTCTTTTTAAAAATGGGGTCTACCAATGCATTGACAATCGGTGCAAAGTAATTCAAATAATAGGCATTGTTGCGTCTAAATGTATAGTCTTCATCACTTTCCCGCTTATGTTTACTAAGATATGTTCCTGTTTCAAAGCCTCCCGTGCCAAAATATGCGTCCCTTAATAGTTGATACCCAAACATAATACCTCCTAATAATTTACTCGTCTTGCCACAACCTTATTCCGTGTCATGACTTCGGCCATAGCATAGCGAACCGCATCAATGGCATGATTGTTTGCATCCGGATACGCACTAATAAACTGGCCGTCTTTATTGCGTTCATACTCATAACCGACAAATTCTCGATAGGTATTCGGGCATCTTCGCTTGTCAATATAAATATGTGTCCGGTTCTGCAACCATCTCATACCATAATCAATGCTATCCGGCCCTTTTTTAGCACCGGATATATTCAGTCCTGCAAGGCTCATTTCAGCAATCGATTTAGGTTCTGCCGCATCGGCCAGAATTCTGTGACTGTGCGTTCTTGGCTTGATACGCTCTATAGCCTGTTTATTCGTCAATTTCTGTTGATATACCTCGTCAAAAATATACAGGTCTTCATGTTTGGCATCATAGTACATCGCCACAAATGCCAGCGGGTCTACAGCAAAACCAAAATCCAAGCCGTAATAC
>CAVKOP010000260.1:900-2273 GCA_963657835.1 Lachnospiraceae bacterium
GTAATACAGCCTGTCAAAATTTCTTACAAGTTCGTCACTCATGGCCATGTCTTCCACATTCTCAAAGACGGCCCCGCCGGTACCTGTGACTTCTCCTAGATACTCATGACGATACAGTATTTCGCTTTTGGCTTTTAATTTCTCCGCTTCCAAAATAAACTGCTCACCCAGCCAATCACGAGGTACCTGCAGATATGTCGAGTGATGTACGAATCGGTCCGCATCCTCTGTCAAGATTTCTTCATTGACCCAGTTATTCCGACTTTTGGGCGGGTTGTATGTGCAAAATACCCAATACCTATCTCCGCCGCGAAGCAGAGACTGCAGTACATTTCGTATTTCTTCCATACCGCTGAACTGATCCAATTCTTCGAACCAGACAATACCAACATAGCCAAACGGCAGCTTGATGGATTTTACCTTTGCCGGGTCATCCAGCCCAAAGAACAATATCTTCTGCCCTGTCGGCGTGTACGTAATCTCATGGGGCGACGTAATGAATTTGTATCGGTCCAATACGCCAAGGCGTTCAATTCCCCATTGAATCTGTGGATACACACTGTTTTTGATGGTATTGCGTACCTTTCGTAGCACCACAGCATGACACTGCGGATGCTGCATCAAAAGAAGCGGAATATCTACGCCGACAAAAGAGGATTTTGTGGAACCGCGCCCACCGGCAAACCAATAAAAGGTATGTCCATGCTGCTGGATATCCCAAAAGGCATCGTCAAACGCTGGCGATACCAGTGATGCGATATTAATTTTCATCGGTATGCCCCTCCTCTCTGTCAAAGGTAAATGTTACTGTTTCTGTCTGTTTATCCGTATTCAATTTGGCAACTTCGGCCTTGAGTTTAGCAATGCGCAGCTGTTGTTCCTCATCAACCTGTCCTTGCCGGCACATTTCTTCATACTGCCGTATCATGTTATTTAGCGTACCCATAGCACGGGATTGCGCCTGTAAAAATACCGCTTGCTTTTCATAGGCTTCTTTATATTCGTATGCATCTGCATCATCGCCAGATAAAGTATGCCGCTTAGTAACATCCTTTGCATCCCTGACAAACATAATCCGCTGCGACCGGACGATTGCCGCGTACTTCAAGCAAATATTTTCCCACAATATATCCAATGGCGATTTTTGCTCCAACGTTTCCACAAGCTCTGCAGTTTCTTCTGGCAAGTATTTGGCAAACAACCCATGCTTGGCTGCATTTTGATTTTTTGGCTGTCCACCTTTCCGGTGTTTCGTTGCAACCTTTTTATTCTTGGTTGCAGATTCGTTTTGCAACCTTTTCCCCGGTTTCCAGTACCTGTAAGCCCAGCTTTTAACAGCAGATAAAGATACACCATATTTATTAGCTATATCT
>CAVKOP010000261.1:0-2269 GCA_963657835.1 Lachnospiraceae bacterium
ATAAAGTAGAATGATAATTTGTGAATTATTATAATATCATAATTTTTATTTGGGCATGTATGTGTAAAACTAGAAAAATGAAATTAGTTTGATAATTCGTAGAAAATAGAAGTAATGAAAAATGGTGATAATATGTTTTCTAAACAATTAAAAAAATTTAGAAAAATTCATGGTATTTCACAGGCTAAATTCGCAGCAGACATAGGAGTTTCGCAGCAAACTGTTGCAAAATGGGAAACAGATAAAGCAACCCCTAATCCATATATGTTGAAAAAGATAGGTAATTATTTTAATATTTCTGTTGACACATTATTGGAAAATGTAGCAGAAAAAAATAAAATGTATGTGACAAATGATTTGGATGAACTTTTATCTCAGCCCCACATTGTGTTTCATGGCAATGTAATTTATCTTGATGAAAGCAATAAAAAGATACTAAAACAAGCACTGGATCTTGCATTTATGGCTATAAAAGGGAAAAATATAAAAAACGAGAATAAATAAAGTTGATTATACAACTAATCCAAATGTTTCAACAGTCTTTTGTATCCGCACGTAAACAATCCTTGCTCTTTTGTGCTATTTATGCTATGATAAGGGACATGAAGCAAGGCGATGCAGGAGAAGAGTAGGCATATCGATAGCGAGACAGGGAAGGTGCAAGCCTGTCGTTTGATGCTGAAGGCGCTCTGAAGGCCGCAGCCGGAAGTCTGAGAAGATGTGTATGGCTGATGAATGAAGCGGGTCTATAGACCAACCAGGGTGGAACCGCGGGTAAGTATACTCGTCCCTGTAACATTATCATGATGTTACAGGGACTTTTTGTATTATTAGGAGGGAAACACAGATGAACTTTCAAGACATGATATTTGCATTGAAGAATTTTTGGTCCTCCCAAGGCTGCATCATTTATGAACCATATGATGTAGAAAAAGGGGCAGGTACAATGAATCCGGCTACGTTTTTGCGTACGTTGGGACCGGAACCATGGCATGTAGCCTATGTAGAACCGTCACGCCGCCCGGCTGACGGCCGCTATGGCGATAACCCAAACCGCCTGTACCAGCACCATCAATTCCAGGTTATTTGCAAACCGTCTCCAGATAATATTCAGGAATTATATTTAAAAAGCTTGGAAACGCTGGGCATTAATCCGCAGGAACATGATATTCGGTTTGTTGAAGACAACTGGGAATCTCCGACGTTGGGTGCCTGGGGCCTGGGCTGGGAAGTTTGGCTGGACGGCATGGAAGTTACGCAGTTTACCTATTTCCAGCAGGTCGGCGGTATTGATGTTGCTCCGGTTTCTTCAGAAATTACGTACGGCATGGAACGCCTGGCTATGTATATCCAAGGCGTAGAAAATGTATACGACTTAAAATGGACGGACGATGTTACCTATGGTGATATTTTCCATCAAAACGAAGTAGAACAGTCTACATATGCCTTTGAATTGAGCAATGCCGATTTATTATTCCATTTGTTTGACGAATATGAAAAAGAAGCCATGCGTGTCATCAAAGCAGGTTTTGTATTACCGGCATATGACTACGTATTGAAATGTTCCCACACGTTTAATTTGCTGGATGCCCGCGGTGCTATCAGCGTCAGCGAACGTGCTGCGTTTATCGGCCGTGTCCGCAATATGGCCCGCGCCTGCGCGAAAGCCTATTTGGAACAACGTGAAAAACTGGGATTCCCCATGTTGAAAAAGGAGGAAAAATAAATGAGCAAAGATTTGTTACTCGAAATTGGTACGGAAGAAATCCCGGCTCATTATATGCCGAGTATCCTCAGTCAAGTCAAGGACTTAGCCGCAAAAAAATTCGGTGAAGCCAATATTGCCTATGAATCCATTCGTACAATCGGCACGCCGCGCCGCGTCGCTCTGCTGATGAAAGGCGTTGCAGAAAAACAGGCCGATGTATCTTCTAAACATAAAGGACCATCTGCGAAAATAGCATTTGATGCAGACGGCAAGCCGACAAAAGCCGCCATGGGATTTGCCCGCGGCCAAAAAATTGACGTCAGCGACATAGTCGTTGAAGACGGCTATGTGTATGCCAATGTTACCAGCATCGGCGCGCCTACAGAAGGATTGCTGCCGGATATGCTCAAAGGCATTATTACAGGCCTCAACTTCCCGAAAAGCATGCATTGGGGCGCATTGGATTTTCATTTTGTACGCCCAATTCGCTGGATTGTTGCCTTGTTTGATACAGCCGTTATTCCCTTTACGATCGCCGGCGTTACATCCGGTAATGTAAGC
>CAVKOP010000262.1:0-2257 GCA_963657835.1 Lachnospiraceae bacterium
CAATATAGGCACCATTACCAATGCTACCAATAGTGCCACCGTCGATGCGGCCGAAGCCACCTATGTAGGCGGTATTGTCGGCAAAAATGCTAAAGACGATAACAAAGTTGGTCGATTACTTGGCATGGGCAACAGCAACAAAGGCAAAGTCATCGGCAAAAACTACGTCGGTGGCGTCATTGGTAAAAACGAAGTAGAAATTAAAGGTACGGAAACGAATGGCGTAGGTGTCACTAATTCCGGCACCGTCATTGCCACTGCCGGCGGTGCAGGCGGCATCATCGGCGAAAACGATGCCAATATTTCCTATACTGTCATGAAAAACGAAGGCGAAGTCCACGGCAATGCGTCTGCTTCTTCTGCATCTAGACAAGAAAATGGAACCGGCGGTATCATTGGCGTCAATGGCAAAGATGCTTCAATTACCCATTCATCTATGATGAATACCCTGAAAGGTCAAGTAACGGGCATTTCCAACGTAGGCGGCATTATCGGTATCAACCACGGTACTGTCACCGGCGGCCGTGATAGCAAGGATGGCTACTATCAGCATCAGATTTACAACAACGGTACTATTACTGTAGGTTCCTATGATGAAAAAACAGGGAAAATCAATAGTACAATCAATAGTAGCGAAAACATCGGCGGCCTCATCGGTGACAACCAAGGTAAATTGACTGCAGGCTATAACACAGGCGTCATCGAAGCAGGTAACAGTACCAACGTAGGCGGTATCGCAGGTACTAACAGTGGTGCCATCGACCAAGTATTCACCAATGTCATGACTAAAAACGGACAGAACCAGACTATCACTGGCAAAAAATATGTTGGTGGTATCGTAGGTAATAATGCGGGGACGGTTTCTGATGCCTATACAGCCGAAGAAACTACTGTCAAAGGTACAACTTCCAGTGGCTTAATTGCAGGAACCAATACCGGGACGATTTCCAATGTTTACGGAGCAGATAAAGACAAGCTGGTAGGAAGCGGAAGTGTAAATCATGGTTACGGGCTTTCTAATACAGCCAGTGATTACAATGGATTTGATTTCACTGATACATGGAAAATCTACGAAGACCACACGAATCCTTTGTTGAAAGTATTCCTTACGAAAGCCGCTGTGTCTGATGATGCCATGAAGAATCTCACTTACAATGGCAAGAACCAGCTGGATATTGACGCACTGATTAAGAATGGTAAGCTGACCAATAAAAAAGATACCGACGTTACGGATTATACGAAAGATACTAATTTTGCAGATTATAAAAAGAGCAACAACCTTCTCTCTGGCAGTGAAATGAAAAATGCTGGGACCTATCATAATTGGCTCTGGTCTGCTCAGATTGGCAGTAATACCGATGGTACTGATTTCGACCCGAATAATCTAGGCTATGATTTCACTGTAAAAAATCAGAATGTAGCGCAAGCAAAATTATCTATTACTCTGGATGATATCTACCGCATTTATGGGAATGGAGACACGCTGTATACTGATGGTAACCATAATATAACTACCAGGTATGACAACATTTGGCACCTGAATGAGGATGGTCTGTCTGATGAAATGAAAACGGAACTGAATGCTGGTCTTACAGTTACGAAACATAACGATGATGCTGTTGATGGTTTAGCTGCAGGAAAGAGCACTAATAATGTAGGTGCGTATGATTTGGTCATGAATGTGAATCTGACAGATGCTATTAAAAATAATTACGACTTCGATTCGACAGTAACCAAGAGTGGCGGTTCTCATGTAGACCAAGCCAACTTAACGATTAACCTGAATAATATAGCAATGACTTATGGAGATACAGAAAGCCAGCATAGTCCAAACTACAGCTATGTAGCATCGAATGAAAAAGGCCAAAACCTGGTCAATGGAGATAGTTTGCAAGATGTTATCCAGAAGATGACCTATCAGAATACTGGCTTTAATGATACCAATGGGCATACTAAAGATGCGGGTGGTAGTTACGCATTGAATAAAGCTTCTGTCGAAGAAGGAAAAGCAGCAAGAAATTATAATATCAATTACAATGCAGGAAAAGTAACTATTGGACAGAAAGATCTGAACATTACACTCGGAGAAGTTAGTCGTGTATACGGTGACAGAAATATTGCCAATAACGGCATGTATGACTTTAACGTAGATGGATTTGTCTATGGAGAAAATTATAAAGGGCAATTGAATTTGTCGGTAACTAAGGATGAAGCATTAAAGAATCTTGGTGGAAGTGCGAATAAAGCTGGTCAAGTT
>CAVKOP010000263.1:0-2240 GCA_963657835.1 Lachnospiraceae bacterium
ATTTCTCCCGGGAATATCTTAATCACATCGGCTCCCGCTTCCAAAGCTTCCAATACGCCATTGAGCGTCGTCGTTCCCGGCATGACAGCAATGCGGTACCGGTTGCAGAGTTTTACCGTTTCCAAATCAAAGGCCGGCGATACAATAAACCGCGCCCCATTCAAGATAGCGATGCGCGCCGTAATTGCATCCAGCACCGTCCCGGCTCCGATGATAACATCCGGGTTATCTGCATATTTTTTGCTCAGCGTTTCTATTGCTTCATGCGCCTGCGGTGTCGTGAATGCCAATTCGATTGCCGTTACGCCGCCTGCAATGCAGGCATCCGACATGGCTACAGCTTCTTCCGGATTCTTACCGCGAATAACCGCTACGACGCCTATTTCTTCTATTTTCCTTACTACATCTATTTTATCCATGACTCATTCCTCCTGTTATTTCTTAGTGATGTGTATTTTGAAATGCTTCCAACTCTTCCCGAGTCGGCAGTCCTTCATTATCGCCGGCTACCTGAATCGCCATGGCTCCTATGGCTGCCCCGCGGCGGGCTGCGTCTTCCAACGTCAAGCCATCCAGCAAGCCGCTCGTAAAGCCAACGGCAAATCCATCCCCTGCTCCGACGGTATCTACAATATGGTCGATATGATAGCTCGGCACATACAATTCCGTATCCGCAGTCCGGATATAGGTCCCGTTGCTGCCGCCCATTTTGATGACCACCGTACCAATGCCGCGCTGCAAATAGTACGCAGCTATATCTTTTTCATTATCCCGGCCTGTCAGGATTTTCCCTTCGCCAAGACCTGGCATGACGATGTCTGCATACTGAGCTGCATCGTTGATGACGCGGGCCATCGTATCCTGATTAGGCCACAGCATGGGACGCAGATTCGTGTCAAACGAAATCCGTACGCCTTCGCTGTGTGCTTTTTTCATCAGCGTATAAATCGTTTCCCGGCATGATTCAGAAAGAGCCAGCGGAATCCCCGTGACATGCAAATGGTCTACGCCATTCCAGTCTATCCCATCCAAATCACTAGGCTGAAAATGAGAAAAGGCTGTATGTTTGCGGATATTGGCAACTGTCGGGTCCCCTTCCAACACCTTTTCTTTCATCTGAAACCCTGTCATATGGTCTACATCTGTCCAGACATACGCATCATGGATGCCATTTTCCTTCAAGAAATTGCAAATACATTTGCCAAAGGGGTCGCAGCCTACTTTAGAAATATAGGATACATCATTACCAAGCCGTGCCATGCCGACAGCATAATTGAGTTCTGCTCCGCAAACATGACGGGAAAACTGCGTAACTTGCTCCAGCGAACCTATTTCTGTGGCAATCAAAAGCCCCATGGCTTCGCCAATCGTTAATACCTTGCTCATTGTGTCGCTCCTTCTTCTGTGATACAGGAAAACCGCTACACACGCATGCAACGGTTTTCCTATATGGTCTATAATTTTTCTTTGATTTTTTCAATCATTTGTGCATATTCCGCATCAGATAAATGAACTCGATTCGGATCCATCGCAAAAGTGGAACCCCATTCAAAGGCATCATTTTTATATTTAGGCACTAAATGCATGTGCAAATGATGGCCTGTATCTGCATAGGCACCATAATTCACCTTATCTGGATGAAATGCTGCATGAATCGCTTTCGACGCTCTGGCAACATCTGCAAAAAATGCATTGCGCTGTTCATCACTAATATCCGTCATTTCACTGACATGGTCTTTATACGCTACGATGCACCGTCCCGGATGACTTTGTTCTTTAAAAAGGACAAGCATGCTGACAGATAAATCACAAATATAAATACCGAACTTATCAAGCGGTTCTCCTTTTACACAATACCCGCAGTTTTGATCTATCATTTTTGATTACCTCATTATATAAATAGCGATAAAATTAATACCATGCAGAGACCTACAACAGAATTTATCAATTCCAACAAGCCCCATGTTTTAAAAGTCTGTCCAATTGTTAAATTAAAAGTTTCTTTCATCATCCAAAAAGCTGCATCATTTGGCATGGTAATCGTATTACTGCCAGCTGCCGTCGCTAACATAAGCAACGTAGGATTGACATTAAATACTGGAATCAACGGTGCTACAATGCCTGCTGCCGTAATAGCCGATACGGCACCTTGACCAGTTGCCCAACGAATAACAACAGTAATAAAAAATGCCAAAATAAGCGGAGAAATGGACAAACCCGTAACAGCTGCCGCAATATGC
>CAVKOP010000264.1:0-2165 GCA_963657835.1 Lachnospiraceae bacterium
CCCTTCTTCTAAGCTGGCCGAGCCTTTATTATCTTTATCATAGCTGAAGCGGGGACGTATAGATAACGCCAAATTCTGATTGACATTGCCGGACACTTCTACGTTGGCCATGATATTTCCGTCTCTGCCATAGGCATAGCCATTATGATTTTCTCCAAAAGGCTGCCAGCCGGCTTTGATATTGGAATATCCATAGCGCATCGTATCGCTGTGATTATACGCGGCTTCCGCCGTAACCGTTCGTATTTTTATAGGGTTATCCAATGTTTCTCCATGCAGCGAAGCAATTTCCGGCGCCAAATAGGTTTCCAACGCCTGCATCTGGCTCTGCAAATACGCCGGCATCGGCTTTTCTGCTTCTTTATGCTGCGCTTCTACAACCCATTTTGCCATTTCCATACGGCTGTACGGCTTGGCACCATTCGGCATAGAAGAAATATATCCCATACCGCTTAACTTTTCAATATAAGAATAATATACGCTGTCCAACGGCACGTTCGTCGTCACGCTGGCTGCCATCGCCCCGATAGGAAAGACCAACATACAAGATACCATCGCCGCAATTTGTTTGTGTTTCATCCCAAAATCCACCCTTTTCATATTTTTATCTTTATATTTATATACTTACGCTCTCCATTGTTCTACATACCATTGATACGTTCGTTTGATTCCCTCTTCCAAGTTCATTTCTGTTGTCATGTTCAATGTATGTATCAAATTGTCATTGCTCAATACAGAACGCAAAATATCACCTGGCCGCGGTGCTGTATACGAAACATTCACTGCCTGTCCAATGGTTGCTTCAAACGAATGAATCAAATCATGAATACTCGTTTCCTTGCCAGTAGACACATTGATCGTATGATATCCCTGCAGCGGCAGCGCCTGGACGATAGCCCGCGCAATATCACCAGCATAGACAAAATCACGCGTCTGGCTGCCATCACCAAACACGGTAATCCCCTTGCCTTGCGAAAGAAGTTTACAGAAAATACTAACTACGCCGCCTTCTCCCTTTTCGCCCTGCCGTTCGCCATACACATTGGCAAAGCGGAAAACCGTCGCGTCCATACCATATAATGCATGATACACCCGCAGATAGTGTTCCGTCGTCATCTTGGTAATGCCATACGGTGACGTCGGCAGCAGTGGTTCTGTTTCTTTCAGCGGAATATGCAGATTATCCCCATATACAGCTGCACTAGACGAAAAGAGGATATGAGGCACGCCATAGGTACGGCAGCACTCCAACACATGCAGGACGCCTTCCAAATTGATTTGACAATCCAGAATTGGATTTTCTACAGAAACAGGTACCATCGTCTGCGCTGCCAAATGAACCACTGCATCAAAATGATGGCTTGCAAACACAGCATCCACTGTCGACAAATCACAAATATCGCCAACAACAAGTTCCATTCCGGCAGGCACATTTTCCCGTGAGCCGCTGGATAAATTATCCAAAACCACAGCCTGTATAGATCGTTCGCGCAATACTTGCAACACATGAGACCCAATAAATCCAGCCCCGCCTGTTACTAATACGTTCATGTAAACACCCCTTTATTAAACTATAAAAAGCCTATAGTAATACATATATTCTTATTAAAGAAGAAATGCGGAAACGTGTATCATATTTCTGTTTTTACTATGTCCCTTTCTCAAAAAAATTAAATAAGGTATATTTGTACCTTATATGCATGCTTGCCGTCAATATTTCCGCGGCATGCATTATCATCAAGTTTTAGAGATTCTTGACGATTCCGCTTGTTGAAACCAACTTTACTAGCTGAAATGACTGTTCCTCTTTTTTAGATGCCATTTCAAAAGGAGCTTTCAACGTCTTACATGTTTAGTAAGTATAATACGCTTCTTTCTCCCCAGCAGCCTGACTTCTACAGAAAAATTACATTAAATCTATAGTATCTTCTTATACAATATAGCAATACCACCATTTTGTAAATAACCTTACAATAAATTATACCTTTTTGAACAGATAAAGCAGCATATATTTCGCAAATTTAATTCCATAAAAAATAAACAATGTCTATTGCCACTAACAAAACTAAGTTTATTCTGTAATAACCTAGTCCAACGTCAAGATTTCGTACAAATTAATTTTTTTCGCTTCTTTGAATTTTGCCATACTGGGTCCCACCTAGTTC
>CAVKOP010000265.1:0-2159 GCA_963657835.1 Lachnospiraceae bacterium
ATCGACTTGCAACCACAGCACATATCGTATTTATTATACGAAACGATGCTGTATATTGTCAATTTGTTATGGTTTAACGGTATCATCCCGGCCTAATATATAATGTTTGTCAATATATTGCGTATGCAGCAGTTTTTCAGCCATGCCACTCAGGGGCTTGCCTAAAAATTGAGAATACAACACTTGTACTTCTTTATTTTCCCAGCTGGAATGCATGTCTTTCGCCGCATCCATGGCATACAGCGTTTCCATGCGGGCCCGTTTGGCAGGAATTTCCTGCAGTAACGGTGTGCGGGGCTGGCCGCCGCCGCCAATACATCCTCCCGGACACGCCATGACTTCGATAAAGGCATATTTTTTCCAGGAATGTTTTTCCTTCATCTGGTTGATAAATTTCCGGGCATTGGCCAAGCCGCTGATAGCAGCGACATGAATAATATCATCATTGATAGAAACAGAGGCTTCTTTCACGCCTTTCAGACCGCGGACAGGCGTAAAATGCAGAAACTCATCATCCACAATCTTTCCGGTTTCCATGTAATATAACGTACGCAGCGTTGCTTCCATAACGCCGCCGCTGACATCAAAAATCGCACCGGCACCGGAAGATTCGCCAAAAATAGAATCATAGGACGCATCCTGCAGGGCATGAAAATCTATATTCTTTTCGCGAATCCAATTGGCCAACTCGCGCGTCGTAATGCAATAATCCGTATCCCGCATTTCCGGTGCATCCCAATATGTTCCTGCTGCATTGTATCCAGGGCGGGAAACTTCTGCTTTTTGGGACGTACAGGGGGCTACACAGACCGTAACAATTTGTTTCGCATCGATATGCATTTTCTTGGCAAAATAGGTTTTAATGACAGCATTTAACATACTGCCCGGACTTTTGGCTGTAACCAAATGCGAAATTAATTCCGGGAAGAAAATTTCCGTAAATTCGACCCAAGACGGACAGGAACTTGTAAACTGGGGAAGCAGTTCCGTATGGTTTTTCATGCACTGCTGCAATTCCGACGCTACTTCCATGACCATCAAATCCGCGCCAAATCCGGCATCAAACACGTAGTCACCGCCCAATGTCCGCAGGGCCGCTATCAGTTTCCCCTGCACGTCCGTTCCATACGGCATGCCGAATTCGTCGCCCAACGCCGTTTGTACGGCCGGTGAAGTCTGGAAAACAACAATTTTATCGGGATCGTGAAGTGCTTTTTCAACTTCATTGCGCTGAGAAATGCCGACAATCGCGCCAAACTTGCATACCAGTGAACATTGGCCGCAATGCACGCAAATCGGTACATCTCCCGTACTTTTTAGCGAATAATAGCCTGTCATGGACATCACATCAGCACAGCGGCGGCGGCATAACGTACAATTTTTGCATTTTTCCGCATCAAAATGAATCGATATATTTTCTTGGTTGTCAACAGCGACCCGTTCTACCGTTTTAAACCGGCTTGTAAAATCGATATCCCTCTTCAATTCTTCATCCTGATATACGGCGTCGCTGCAGCAAATCGCTACAATATCTACGACATTTTCAGCCGTGCAGCCGCGGGATAAATCCATAATCGGCTTAGCTGTTCCTTCCAGCAGCGGCCCCAGCGCAACGGCACCGTATACATGCTGCATAATTTTATAGCAGATGTTGCCGGATTCCAAATTCGGGAAAACCAACACATTGGCTTGTCCGGCTACGGAGGAGCTCGGTGCCTTATACCGTCCTACACGCGGAATCAGCGCCGCATCGGCCTGCAGCTCGCCATCAAATTCAAAATCCACGTTGCGGTCCCGCAGTAATTTGGCAGCTTCCCGTACTCGTTCGACTTCTTCTCCGGTACCGCTGCCTAACGTGGAATAGGAAAGAAGAGCCGCTTTAGGGTCTAAAATCTGCACGGTACGACGAGCCCGTTGCACACAGTTCACCGTAATGTCAGCCAGTTGGTGTGCATCCGGTTCAATAACAACGCTGGCATCCCCCAAAACTAAAATACCGTTATCGCCAAATTGGGGCTTATCTGTAATCATAATAAAAGAGCTGCTGACAGTAGAAACGCCAGGATGCATGCCGACAATCTGCAGCGCTGCCCGAATCAAATCAGCGGACGGTACTGTCGCCCCGGCCACCATGCCGTCTACAATATCAAATGCCACCA
>CAVKOP010000266.1:0-2134 GCA_963657835.1 Lachnospiraceae bacterium
GTCACATTGTATCCCGTCTTGCGGCGGCTGATTTTTGCGCCATAGCCTTCAATAATGCCGCTGTGTTCCATTTTGCGGATTCGTTCTGCTACTGCGGGTATAGAGAGCCCTACAACCTTACTGATTTCGGTAGCAGAGGCTTTTCCGTTCCGCTTTAAAATCGTTAAAATTTTGTCATCAATATGATCCATGTTTTGATACCATCCTCTACAAATATTTATATGTATATTATCTTACATTCTAAAGAAAAAGTAAATATAATTCGAAAATTTAAATCCAAAATTCTTCTGTATATTACAATTTCTACAGCAATACCAATAATACCGCTTATTCAGCCAGGTGGAAATCTGTATTCATGTCGGAGAAGTTTTGCTTGAATCCCTGGGTCATATAAATAGCGCCGTCTGTGCCTGTAATTTCACATTCGATGCCCGGTATTTTATTAATAAATTCCAGGCCTTTCTGCGGACCTAACACGAAAACTACAGTCGTCAATATATCGCTGAGCATGCCAGCATGTTCTACATCGTTATTAATAACAATAGAATCACTCATCACCCCGGAATCAGCCGGCCTTCCTGTACGCGGATCGAAAATATGGCAGTATCGCACACCGTCTTGTATAAAGTACCGTTCATAGTCGCCGGAAGTAGACAACGATTGATTTTCAATGGCAATAATTCCTAAATACTCATCCTTTTTGTCTGACCGCGGATGTTTCATGCCGATATTCCAAGCTTTACCCTTGCTGTTTTTTCCCAAGGCATACATCGAGCTGGACCCCATATTAATAAGGCCGCTCTCAATGTGATGCTTTTCATATATCTTGCGAATTTCATCGACTGCATAGCCCTTTGCTACGCCGCCTAAATCTATCGCCATCCCGGATTTGGCCAGCATGACGCTATGATCTTCCGGCCGCAGCAGTATATCTTTATAGTTGACGAGCTGCAGTGCTGCTTGAATTTCTTCTGCCGAAGGAACATGCTGCCCTTCGTTGCCAATCTGCCAAAGCTTGGTCATAATGCCAACAGATATATCCCATTCTCCCTGTGTTTTTTCTGAATACGACTTGGCAAAGTCAATCATTTCATACACTGCCGGATCTACTTGCACATACGATATACCTGCAGCGGCATTGATTTTGCTCACATCACTGTCCGGGTCCTGTGCGCTGGCCAATGTATCGATTTGTTGGATGCGTTGAAAACTTTCATTGACTGCTTCTTTTGCTTCTTTCCCAGTAGCCCGCAGCGAAACGGTTGTATCCATGGCTACGCCGCTTCTATCAAAAGAAGACTCCGGATGCAAAGCGCACCCGGAGCAACTCATGATAACCAGGAAAGCTGCTGCAAGGATATACCTTGCCCCACTTTTCCAGTTCATATTATTAACCTATTTTTTCTTCCGTTTTAGCAGCTGCAACCATAGAAGCAATTGCTTTTGTCGGACATTTTGCTACACATGTTGCTTCTTCGCAATCGTGGCAGATAGCCGGATTGACAACAGCAAGATGGTCAACGACTTTGACGCCGCCTTCGTGTGCGCAGTTTCTCATGCAGAGACCGCAGCCGATGCAGGCAGCAGAGCAGTCTTTACGAGCGACAGCACCCATTTCTTTGGAAGAGCAGCTAACGCTGACTTTCGCACTGATTGGCAAGAGTTCAATAACATGGTTCGGGCAGATACTTGCGCATTTGCCGCAGCCTGTACAGAGATTTTTGTCAACATGAGGAAGGCCATTAGCACCCATTGTCATAGCGCCAAACGGGCATGCACGAACACAGTTGCCAAAGCCAAGGCAGCCAAATTTACAGAATTTAGGACCCTGCTGTACTGTTTTAGCAGCAGCACAGTCATGAACGCCCTTGTATTCAAAAGCCTGTTTGGCAATACCATTGCCGCCACGGCAACGGATATGCGCATACTGCGGTTCCTTTTCTTCTGCAACCTTACCTGTCAATTTTGCTACAATAGCAGCAACTTCAGCTTTGCCAGGTACGCAAAGGTTTGGCGGAACTTCCGGGTCAAGAACAACAGCTTCGGCATATTTAGCACAGCCAGCAAAACCGCAGGCACCGCACTGGCCTTTCGGCAAAGCTTCTTCTACTTCACCGATGAGCGGATTTTCTTC
>CAVKOP010000267.1:0-2130 GCA_963657835.1 Lachnospiraceae bacterium
CCAATGTTCTTTCCATTACGCATGAACGCAGCCAGCATGGTATCAGCATGGGCTATACGGCCGTATCTTTTGAATTGGAAACAGCCAATGAAAAACATGTCGAACAGCTCGTGGAAATACTGAAAGACAATCAATATAACGTGACGTTGAAATAATACTTGATTAGGGAGGATATTACCATGGAAAACAACAAAATGGAACGAGGACTCAAGCCTCGTCATGTCGAGATGATTGCATTAGGCGGTACGATTGGTGTCGGCTTGTTTATGGGGTCAGCCAGTACGATTAATATTGCCGGCCCGTCCGTATTGCTGTGTTATGCCTTAGCCGGTCTGGTCATGTTCTTTATTATGCGGATTATGGGGGAAATGCTGTATTTGGAACCTGTAACCGGTTCCTTTGCAACGTATGGACATAAATATATTTCCCCCTATGCAGGCTACCTGACTGCGTGGTGTTATTGGTTTTTGTGGGTAACGGTCGGCCTTTCGGAAGTCACGGCTGTTGGGATTTATGTGAAATTTTGGTTTCCCCTCGTGCCGCAGTGGGTATCGGCTATGGGCGGCATGATTATCGTCACCTTGGCCAATATGGCAGCCGTTAAGTATTATGGCGAATTTGAATTTTGGTTTGCCATTATTAAAGTTACGACAATCGTAGTTATGCTCTTTGTCGGTGCCATGGTTATTTTGTTTGGTTTGGGAAATGGCGGCGTGCCGCTGGGATTCTCTAATTTATGGTCTCATGGCGGTTTCTTCCCGCACGGTATCGGCGGCATGCTGAGCGCTATGTGTGTTGTAGCGGCGGCATTCCAGGGGGTCGAGCTTGTAGGGATTACAGCCGGTGAAGCGCAAAATCCAAAAGAAACGCTCCGCAAGGCTACGAAAAATATTGTTTGGCGTATTCTGATTTTCTACATTGGCGCTATCTTTATCGTTATTACTCTCTATCCGTGGGATCAGTTAGGCATGATGGGCAGCCCGTTTGTTACGACGTTTGCTAAAGTCGGCATTACTTCGGCTGCTGGGATTATCAACTTTGTCGTATTGACGGCAGCTCTTTCCGGATGCAACAGTGGGATTTACAGCTCAGGACGTATGCTGTATACACTGGCAGAAAATGGGCAGGCCCCGAAATTCTTCGGCAAGCTTTCTGATAAAGGGGTACCGCAGCATGGCATTATGATTACGTTGGGATTCTTGCTCTTTGGCGTTATTCTTAATTACTTGATTCCCGATTCCAAGTTATTCCTGTACATCTACAGTGCCAGTGTATTTCCGGGTATGGTAGCATGGTTTGTCTTGGCATATTCCCAGAAAAACTTCCGCAAAGCATGGGGAGAAAAAACGATGGCAGAACATCCTTTCAAATCGCCGTTGTATCCATATGCCAATTGGTTCTGTCTGATTTTCCTGGGGCTGGTAACCGTAGGGATGTGGGTCAATCCGGACACCAGAATGTCGTTGATTGCCGGTTGGGTTTTCATTATTATCGTTACGGCAGGATACTTCCTGGCAGGATATCATAAAAATAAATATGATAAAAACGGCAAGCTGCAGTCTCGCCACTAAGACAGCAGGCAGCTTTGCAAGGTGAGTGCGGAGAGTCAGACGGCTCTCCCTGCACTTTGCAGAAAAAATTTCAAAAAAAAGTAAAAAAAGTACTTGCTTTTTTATAAGCATCCTAGTATAATAGGTTTTGTTCCGATACGGAACGCCTGAGATTCCTCAATAGCTCAGTTGGTAGAGCAATCGGCTGTTAACCGATTTGTCGTAGGTTCGAGTCCTACTTGAGGAGCCAGTAGGGGTATCGCCAAGCGGTAAGGCAACGGACTCTGACTCCGTCATCGTTGGTTCGAATCCAGCTACCCCTGCCAAATTATGATCCACTAGCTCAGTTGGCAGAGCACCTGACTTTTAATCAGGGTGTCCCGAGTTCGAATCTCGGGTGGATCACCATTTTTCCTTTAGCATGGCCCCTTGGTCAAGTGGTCTAAGACACCGCCCTTTCACGGCGAGAACATGGGTTCAAATCCCGTAGGGGTCACCACTTTTGGGCGATTAGCTCAGCTGGGAGAGCGCCTGCCTTACAAGCAGGATGTCAGCAGTTCGATCCTGTTATCGCCCACCA
>CAVKOP010000268.1:0-2129 GCA_963657835.1 Lachnospiraceae bacterium
GATTATCGCCGCTTGGGAGCGATAACGCGGGCACGAATGTCTTATAGGAGGAAAATAAAAATGAACATCATCAGCGTACTTGAACAAGAATAGCTTCGCAACGACATCCCTGATTTCCGCCCTGGCGATACGGTCAAGGTACACGTCAAAGTCGTTGAAGGCAACCGCGAACGTATCCAGGTTTTCGAAGGCGTCGTCATCGGCCGTCAGAACGGCGGTGTCCGTGAAACCTTTACGGTTCGTCGTATTTCCTACGGTGTAGGCGTTGAACGTACTTTCTTGGTACATTCCCCGCGTCTTGCAAAAATCGAAGTCGTTCGCCGTGGCGTAGTTCGCCGTGCAAAACTGAATTATCTCCGCGGTCTTACAGGCAAAGCTGCTCGTATTCGCGAACGTCGGTAATTTCCTGGCAAGAACACATAAAACAAGGATTGGAAGAGATTCCAGTCCTTGTTTTTTTTAAAGAAACGTTCACAAGAAATGGAGGGAACACATACTATGATTATCAACTGGTATCCGGGCCATATGGCCAAGGCCAAACGGCTGATTGAAGCGAATCTAAAAATTGTCGATGTAGTCATTGAATTGGTAGACGCGCGCATTCCCTGGAGCAGTACCAACCCGATGATTAGTCAGCTCATCGGGCAAAAGCCGTCCATCGTCGTTTTAAATAAAGCTGATTTGGCAGACGCAGCCGTGCTGGACGATTGGGTTCGTTATTATAAAAACAAGGGACGCCTTGTCATGGCTCTCAACAGCAAAGACGGCAAAGGCGTTAAATCGCTCGTGGCACTGGTTCGCCGCCTGGCAGCTCCTAAGCTGGAACATTGGCGCGCCAGAGGTCTCAAAAACCGTTCTGTCCGGACGATGATTTTGGGGATTCCCAATGTAGGAAAATCGACGCTGATTAATAAACTGGCACGCCGCAGTGCTGCCAAAACGGCCGATAAGCCAGGGGAAACCAAGGGCAAGCAATGGGTGCACATTGGCGACCAGCTGGACTTGCTGGATACACCGGGCGTGTTGTGGCCGAAACTGGAAAATCAGGTCAGTGCCTATCGACTGGCTGCGACGGGAGCTATTTCGGATACGGTGTTTGATATGGAAACCGTTATTACGCAGTTGATTACAGAACTCGGCACCCGCTATCCGAACGAAGTAAAAACGCGGTTCAAATTGGACAGCTTGTGTGAAGCTCCTCTGGATACGATTGAAGCGATTGGCCGTAAACGCGGCTGTATTGTTGCCGGCGGTGTAGTAGACCTAGAAAAAACATACAAGCTGATTTTAAAAGAATATCGGGAAGGGAAAATTGGCCGCATTTCATTGGACAGAGTAGAAGAAGCGGGAGAAGACGCATGATAGATTTAAGCAGCTTAAAAACAGCCGATATCAAAGCCCTGCTGGCACAGGGGGTAGCGGACGAAGCAGCCTTTGTGCAGGCTATGAAAGAAGACAAACGAGTGTCCGTACAGAAATTGGCACAGTCGTATCTCAAACGAAAGATAAAAGAAGAAGCAGAACGGGAACGCGTGCTGCACATGTATGCCATGGAAACGGCGTATTATAATGACGGCATATACCATGTGGCCGGCGTCGATGAAGCCGGACGCGGCCCGGCAGCAGGCCCTGTCATGATTGCGGCTGTCATTTTGCCGCCCTATTGGGAATGTCCGGGACTGAATGACAGCAAAAAGCTGTCTCCGGCCAAACGAGATATACTGTACGATAAAATTATGCAGGAAGCCGTAGCGGTTTCCTGCGTGTCCAAATCGGAAGCCGAAATTGATGCCTTAGATATTTATCACGCGACGATGCAGGGCATGTACGATGCTGTTGCCGGCTTGGATACAGCCGCTGAAGCGGTCCTTATTGATGCCATGCCGCTGCGGAATCTGACAGTGCCTCATCAGTCCGTCGTACACGGTGATGCCGTCAGTGCATCTATTGCGGCAGCGTCGATTATTGCTAAAGTCACGCGGGATCGATTGATGATTGCCTACGATAAAACGTATCCGCAATATGGGTTTGCCATACATAAAGGCTATTTGACCCAGCGGCATATGGATGCACTGCAAAAGTACGGCCCGTGCCCTATTCACCGCCGCAGCTTTGAGCCCATTAAAAGC
>CAVKOP010000269.1:0-2124 GCA_963657835.1 Lachnospiraceae bacterium
GCCGTATGCACCCGGTTTAGTATACTGCCTGCATCTTTTTGCGAGTACGCAGCAGAAACAGCCGGTACCAGACTCGTAGCCAGGGCAATCGTCAAAATAGCCGGTAGCTGTACTAAGCCATTGGCCATCCCTGTCAAATACCCATATAAGGCAGTCGCTTCATGAATAGTATATCCTGCAGCTTCCAGCCGTGACGGCACAATAAACAGATCTATGCTCGATACAGCCGGCAGCAACATGTTGGCAGCTGCTACAGGAACAGCCAATACAGCCAGCCGGCGAATCACCTGCGATGCTCTGCATGGGATAAAAGCCTGCGTATCGGCAGGCAGCGGGGTACGCGTATGGCGATAGTATAACAAAGCAATAACAGCCAACCCGACGGCAGCCCCAGGAACGGCCCCAAACGTCGCTCCTGCCGCTGCTTTTTCCAAACCATACGGAAGAAACAGCCAGGCCAGTATAAGCATCGTACATACGCGGATAAACTGATCTGCCATCTGGGAGACAGCTGTTGGCGTCATGAGCTGCAGGCCTTGAAAATAGCCACGGAAACAGCATGTAATAATAGAAATAGTCAATGCCGGAGCTAATACGACCAACGGCAAAAGGGCTCGTTCATCCCGCACGATACCGTATTGAATCAACGCTTGTGAACCAAAAAGCATCGCTGCACCGCAAAAAAAGGCCGCTATAATCATCGTAATCAGTGTAATATGAAAAATTCGTTTGGCACCGCTGTAATTCCCTTTGGCAGTTTGTTCGGCTACCATAATCGATACGGCAATGGGAATCCCTGCCCCGGCAATACTGAGCAGCAGGATATATACAGGATAGGCCATTTGATACAGCCCTATTCCTTCCCCACCCAGCAGCCGGGATAACAGAATGCGATTCATGCCGCCGAGAATTTTCACGACTATACCGGCAACCGTCAAAATCATTGCGCCCTGCAAAAAAGATGTTTTAGTCAAGCAAATTCCTCTTTCGTAAGGTTGCAAATGTTTTCAATACAGAATCCAGGAAAGCTAAAATATCTGATATACCCTGCAACGAAATACGAAGCATCAATGGGTTGCCGGGAACGGGCCGGATACTGCGCCGCAGCTTCGGATTCAGCTGGGTCACCGGCGGCATTTGTTCCGTATGCTGCCATTTCAGTTCCAACACATCCCGTTTCTGCGAAATCAAAAGAATATGCTGTGCCTGTGCCTGCAGACGAACATGCGTAGCTGCCAGCAGCGTTTTAACAGGCTGCGTCGGCTTGCCGTAACGGTCTAATAATTCGGCTTCCAAATCCGTCAAATCTTTTTCTGTTTTCAGCATAGCCATTCGCTGATACATTTCGATTTTTTGGCCGCCGTTGCTGATGTATTGGTCATCAATAAAGGCATCGACATGCACTTCCATGACGGTTTCCGGTGTCGGTTCTTCCTTCGCTTTGCCGGACTGCACTTTGGCAATCGCATCTTCCAGCATATGACAGTACATGGCAAACCCGACACTGGCAATATTGCCGTGCTGTTCACGCCCCAGCAGATTGCCTGCGCCGCGGATTTCCAAATCACGCATGGCAATTTTAAAACCGGAGCCCAATTCAGTGAATTCTTTAATTGCCTGCAGCCGTTTTTCAGCTACTTCCGACAATACTTTGTCTCGGCGGTACAGGAAATACGCATATGCCATGCGGTGACTGCGGCCTACGCGGCCCCGCATTTGATAGAGTTGCGATAAGCCGAAATGGTCAGCATCATAAATGATAATTGTATTGGCATTGGCGACATCTAACCCGTTTTCAACCAGGCTGGAACAAAGCAGTACATCGTACTTTCCTTCATAAAAATCAAACATCAACTGTTCCAGCTGTCCGCCGGCCATCTGTCCATGCGCAATGCCGATAGAAATATCCGGCAGCAGCGCCTGCAGTTCATCTTTCATGCGTTCAATCGTTTCGACACGGTTATACACAAAGAAAACCTGCCCGCCCCGACGTTTTTCACGCATGACAGCATCACGAACAATACGTTCATCGTATTCCGTGACATAGGTCTGCACTGGGAAGCGGTCTGTCGGCGGTGTTTCGATAACACACATTTCACGCAGATTGACAAGCGACATATGAAG
>CAVKOP010000270.1:0-2116 GCA_963657835.1 Lachnospiraceae bacterium
ACATAGGTAATACCCGCACCCCAAGAACGGATGTTGTCCAACATATCACCATACCGCCAGGAACCGGCAAAGCCATACAGGGCATATGGATCTGCATCGATGTATTCCAGCCAGCCCATCCAGGACCCTTTGGCAGCTGGAACCGCTTTGCCGTAGCTTACTTTGACACCCCACAAATCGGCATCCTTGTCAGTAGTTGTTTCATTTTGTTTGGAAATACGCTGATAATCTCCCAGTACATTCCAAGAGTCTGCCAATTTTACGGACAGGTAGCCGCCTAAGACATAGTCCAGATTTTTAGCCATAGCTGTCGTCGGCTTTTCATCTGCGCTGTCGGAATGATTAAACTGATTGTAGTACAAACCGACACCGACACGCCCGAACGTGCCGTCAATCATGGCATAGCCTGCTTTCAGATTTTGCAGGTCTTGTCCTTTTCGGTCTTTGATGTTGGCAAAGATAAAATCGCTGTCTTTTTTGAATTTGCCGTAGCCGCCGGTCAATTTCCAGTTACCGTTAGTATATGCAGTCTGCACGCCGTCAAAGGCATGGCTGTACTGCAGACCCAGGCCGCCGCCCATTTTGTATGTATAGCGGCCAACCGTCGTCGTCCAATGGCTGTCCGGCGTATATTCGACATTGGCCAAACGCGTGAAAGGATTGTTTTTCTTCGTAGAAGCTGCCTGATTGTCTGCAAATCCTTGTTCATCCGTCGTCAGCTGATAGTGTACTTTGACGCGGTCATTGACCTGCGCATTGGCGTTGATATTGACATGATAATCCCAAGAGCCATCATTTTCCTTTCCCAGCGAATGGCCGTCACGTCCCCGGCTCTGACTGCGATAGCGGATACGGGCGTCGCCGCTGAGGGTTACATTTCCCGTCTTGTTTTCCAAGGCCGTAATGCGAACACCGAGTGATTGCAATTCGTCTGCATATTCATCAGCTAAGCGATGAATCACAGCACGCTGTTCTACGGAAGCCGAATCCATATGGGCCATGGCTTTGGCTGTCATTTCTGCTGCTTCATAGCGTGTAATCGTACGCCCGCCTTGAAAATACTGGCCGTCTACGCCTTGAATGACACCGGCATCTGCCAGCATGACAACAGACTGATAGGCCCAGCTGTCTGTCGGTACATCGACAAACGGATTGGCAGCAAATGCTCCCACGGTTCCTGCCACCATAGTCATTCCCAGCATCAAGGCTGCTTTTCTTTTTATCATTTCATATACCCCCAAATTATCTTGTTATATTTTACTTTATACATATATTCCGCATGGCATATGCAGATTTTATTATACCGTCGTTCCCGCTGTTTCGTCAACAAGCATTGCGGGATTCGTGTTGTCAAATCAACACGCCATCGCGTCACAGCTGCTGGTTTTCCATAACAAAAAACTCCCGAACCGTAACGATTCGAGAGTTTTTCGTGTATCATTTGTGTTTATTTATTAGCTTTCAGCCAATCAATCGCTGTCTGGGCATATACACCGGAGCCGCCGGACAAAATAGATTCATCAGACGTGAAGTTGTTGCTGTGATTGGGGTATACGGCGTTGCATGCTGGATTATAGGTACCGACAAGCAGGAAACTGCCTGGCTTTTTATCCTGATAGAACGCAAAATCTTCGCCGCCCATGACCAAGTCATGGTCATACAAAGCGTCGTTGCCCAATACTTCTGTAACGGCTTGTTTGACAATATCCGTGCAGGCCGCATCATTGACCGTCGGCGGCACAATATATTCATAGTCCAATTCAGCCGTTGCACCGTATGCTTCTGCTGTCGATTTGACAATACGTTCCATTTTTTCTTTTAATTCTTTGCCGATTTTTTTGTCAAAGTAACGTGTCGTCCCATCCAGATAGGCTTCGCCGCCGACGATGTTCCAACGGTCGCCGCCTTTAAACGTACCAACCGTTACTACCACGGGATCTACGGCGCCAAACTGACGGGATACCAATGTCTGCAGATTCATGACCATGGCAGAGCCGACGACAACGGCATCGATGCCAGCCTGCGGCTGAGAGCCGTGGGACTGTTTGCCATGAATTTTGATAGTAAATTTATCTGTTGCTGCCATAAACGGGCCGGAACAAGCACTAATCTTGCC
>CAVKOP010000271.1:0-2022 GCA_963657835.1 Lachnospiraceae bacterium
TATACATAGGGATTACGAGCATATAACGTTTTCCAAATTTGCTGTAACGCAGAACTGTCCCACTCGTACGTGGTTATCATATTTATTCACTCCTAAATTTTACTTTCAAGACACGCCAAAAGCGGGCGCATAATATCGCTATGCGTCCGTACTAACTGTTCTCTATGAGAATCTCTGTATTCAGCTGTCGTCATGCCCTTATACGCAGGCAAAAATTGTATATTTATGCACCCCCCCCCATGAATATTTTTGTATTATATGTGAAATAGTTTCTTGCTTTATACAAAAATACAGGTGTCATAATACTCCTCCTTTCCAATTGGTTCCATTATACATTATCTGCATCCATATTGTAAAGAAAAACAAAATCATGTTCAGTTCTTCATGCTAACACAAAACAAAAAGGCACTCTCTCAAGAGTGCTGATATCACTCCGAGAAAGTGCCTTTGATACGTAGAAGATAAAGTAAGGAACACGGTATGACCATAGAAAATGTAGTCTATACATAGTTTCTATCGGTCTATAGGCTCCACGCAGCAACTACTATTGCATATCACTCATTCTACCTACATTTTGTGGTTTTTGTTTTCTGTAACTTCCGCGATGCCCTAGTTTTTCTACTAAAATAAAGAGCATCGGAATGATGAATACCCCTAAGATAGTCGCCATGGATGTACCAAAGACGACGGCGATGCCCATGGTAACACGGGACGCTGCGCCTGCGCCGGTAGCTGTTGCCAGCGGGATAGAGCCGACGACGAATGCCAGGGATGTCATGATGATAGGACGCAGACGGATTTTTGCGGCTTCGATAGCTGCCGATACGGGATCCATGCCGCGTTCATCTACACGGACTTTAGCGTATTCAATAATCAAGATGGCATTCTTAGCAGCCAAGCCAATGACAGCCAAAATACCAATCTGGAAGTAAATGTTGTTGGTTTGGTTGAAAATATACGTAAAGAGTGTCGCGCCAAACAAGCCTGTCGGTACACTAAAGAGTACAGCAAATGGTACTTTCCAGCTTTCGTACAAGGCTGCCAATACCAAGAATACAAAGAGCAATGCTAAGGCAAAGACATAAATCGTCTGGTTGCCGGCCTTGACTTCTTCACGGCTCATGCCGGACCATTCATACTGATAGCCTTCACCCAACGTTTCTTTTGCTACTTCTTCCAATGCTTTCAGCGTGTCGCCGGAGCTGACGCCGTTGGCAGGCGCCCCCATAACTTTGATAGCCGGGTAATCGTTAAAGCGGTTGATAATAGAAGCAGAGCCGACGGATTTGGGTCGAACAAAGTTGGCAATAGACACCAATTCATTCTTGGAGTTGCGTACATACAAGTTATTGTTGTCTTCAATCTTCTGGCGATATTCCGGCGAAGCTTGGATGACAACTTTAAAGTTACGGCCAAAAATAGTGAAATCATTAATCTGATAGGAACCATAGAAAGCCTGCAGCGTAGAATATACGGAACTCAAAGAGACGCCTTCACGAGCTACTTTATCGCGGTCAATATCCAGTTTATACCCTGGCGTATCGTTGGAAAAGGCCGTATAGATGCTGCCGATTTCCGGACGTTTCCGAGCGGCTGCCAGGAACTTCTGTACCGTGTCATTTAACTGGGCTGTCGTGTGACCGCCGCGGTCTTCAATCTGCATGGTAAAGCCGGAGGATACGCCCATCCCGTCGATTGGCGGCGGGTTGATAGCAACAACCGTAGCCTGCGGTATTTGCATGCCGTGCATCATCGTTTTGCCAACCAACGTATCAACCGATAAGTCTTTTGTTTTACGTTCATCCCAGTCGTTCATGGAAACGAAGGATACGGCACCGTTGGATTTGGCACCGCCGGCAAGCATACTAAAGCCGACGACGTTCATAGACATTTTGACGCCTGGCTGGGATTCAAGCCATTTGCCCAAATTGTTGGCAATTTTTTGTGTTTCTGTCTGCGACGTGCCTTCCGGCAGTGTCGTATTGACCATGAGGAAGCCATTATCTTCAGACGGTACGAAAC
>CAVKOP010000272.1:0-2019 GCA_963657835.1 Lachnospiraceae bacterium
GGTATGAAAATCGGCATTCCGGAAGAATTTTTCGGTGAAGGCTTGGATGATACATGCCGCAAATCGTTGGATGAAGCCATCGAAACGTATAAGAAACTGGGCGCAGAAATCGTGCCGGTCAGCATGCCTCACATGAAATACGGTATTGCTGCATACTATGTCATTGCCCCGGCAGAAGCCAGCTCCAACCTGGCCCGCTATGACGGCGTAGGTTTTGGCCTGCGCGTTGAAGGCAAGGATATTGTCGATATGTACATCAAAACCCGTTCGGAAGGATTTGGTCCGGAAGTGCAGCGTCGTATTCTCCTTGGTACCTATGTACTCAGCTCCGGCTATTATGATGCCTACTACCTGCGTGCCATGAAAGTACGCACGTTGATTAAACAGGACTATGATGAAGCCTTGAAACAGTGCGACGTACTGCTGACACCGACGGCACCGGACACGGCATTCAAGATTGGCCAAAACAGTGATAATCCGCTGGCTATGTACTTGGGCGACGTCTGCACGGTTACGTTAAACTTGGCAGGTCTTCCGGGCATCAGCATTCCCTGCGGCTACAAAAATGGTCTTCCTATTGGCATGCAGCTGATTGGCAAAGCGTTGGACGAAGCAACGCTGCTGCGCGCTGCCTATACGTTTGAACAAAATCGGACGGACCTGCGTAAGCCGTCACCAATGGGGGAGGTTGAACTGTAATGAAATACGAATCCGTTATCGGCTTGGAAGTCCATGTCGAATTAAAAACAAAAACTAAAATTTTCTGCGGCTGCAGTACGGAATTTGGTGCAGAACCTAATACCCATGTTTGCCCGGTCTGCTTAGGACTGCCGGGTGTACTGCCGGTCCTCAATAAAGAAGTGCTTCATTTTGCCGTCAAAGCCGGGCTGGCACTGCACTGCGATATTTTGCCGTTCAGTAAATTTGATCGTAAAAACTATTATTATCCTGATTTGCCGAAAAACTTCCAGACATCGCAGTTTGATTTGCCAATCTGCAAGGGCGGCTATGTCGATATTGAAGTCAACGGCGAACAGCGCCGCATCCATCTGACCCGTATTCATATGGAAGAAGATGCCGGCAAACTCGTTCACAGCGGCGCGACGATTGATACGTCTGATTCGACATGCGTCGATTACAACCGTACCGGCGTGCCTTTGCTGGAAATCGTTGGCGAACCGGAACTGCGCAGCGGTGAAGAAGCTCGCGCCTATTTGGAAAAACTTCGTTCCATTCTGCAGTATTTGGGCGTATCGGACTGCCGTTTGGAAGAAGGCAGCATGCGCTGCGATGCCAATATTTCCGTTCGGCCTGTAGGCAGCACAAAACTGGGCACGAAAACAGAATTAAAGAATATCAACTCCTTCAGCGGCGTACAGAAGGGGATTGAATATGAAGCAGTCCGTCAGGCACAGATTTTGGAAGACGGCGGCACAATTCAGCAGGCAACTCGCGGCTGGGAAGAAGCCAAAGGCATTACAGTACTGCAGCGTGTCAAAGAAGGCGACAGCGACTACCGTTATTTCCCGGAACCGGATTTGATTCCGATTGAAGTTTCGCCGGAATATATCGAAGAAGTTCGCAAAGAATTACCGGAAATGCCGGATGCCCGCCGCAAACGCTTTATGGATGAATTGGGCCTTCCCGAATACGATGCCAACTTGTTGACATTGGAAAAACAGACGGCCGATTATTTTGAAGAAATCGTCAAAGACGGCGTAGATGCCAAAACGGCGTCCAACTGGATGCTCGGTGAATTTGCCAAAAAGCTCAACGAAGAAGGCGTCAGCGCAGCCAATGCACCGGTAAAACCGGCTGACTTGGCAGGCCTCTTGCAGTTGATTGCCAAAGGTACGATTTCCGGTAAAATCGCCAAGAAAGTATTGCCGGAAATGTGGAAAACAGGCAAATCAGCTGATGTTGTCGTCAAAGAACAGGGCTTGGTACAGATTACGGATACAGGCGCCTTAGAAGAACTGGTCAAAAAGATTATTGCTGCTAATCCGCAGTCTGTCGCTG